>CANQTO010000007.1 GCA_947626785.1 uncultured Oscillospiraceae bacterium | reverse complement strand
CACATCGCTGTTTCGTCCGTGGACAACTTCCCATCCCACGGCACTTAACGCGCTGCTCCTACTCTGTCTGTGGGCCGATCGGCCCACCCCTGCTATGTAAATTCCGGGCAGAGCCCGAAAGAGCTTTCCGGCCTTCGGAAAAGACCGCTCTTCCCCCGCATTATACGGTCCGCCGGCCTTCCTGTCAAGCGGAAATCCGCTCAATGCCCTTTTTTCCGCGGCTGTCCCTCTGAATGATCAGCGCTTGTTCCAAAGGGAAGGATATGCTATAATAGACCGGCATGGAAAATGGACCTTCAAATGATAAGAAGGACCGGAGAAGAACAGGAGACGAGAAACATGAGAGAACGTCTTTTCAGCCTGCTGCTGGCCCTGGCGCTGACCCTGTTCCTGCCCGTCTCTGCCCTGGCGGAGGGCAGTGGGGCAGAACCCAGTCCGGAGCCACAGGCGGTGGAGGAGAGCCTGCCGCCGGAAGAGACGCTGGAGCCGGAAGAGAGTCCGGCAGAACCGGAGCCGTCTGATCTGCCGGAGGAACAGCCGGAAGGACCTCAGGAGGACCTTGCCCCGGCCGAGGAGCACATGGAGGAGCCGGAGGGCGAGGGGGAGATCCTTTTGGCCGCCGCGGCCCTCTCCGGACCCTGCGGCGCGGAGGGGGACAACGTCACCTGGGCGCTCACGGAAGACGGCGTATTGACCATATCGGGCACGGGGGCGATGAGAGATTTTACTTTTCCCCGGGACGGTACGATCCAAGGCAACGATGTCCCCTGGTATGAGTTCAATTCGCAAATCAAGAAGATCGTGATCGGCGAGGGTGTAACGACTGTCGGAGCATATGCCTTCTATCTAAACGAGACGGTTGAGGAAGCGACGGTCCCGGCCAGTCTGACGCGTGTGGGAGATTCCGCTTTTTCCAACTGCTCTGCGCTGAGAGAGTTCCTGCTCCCGGAGGGCCTGACCCAAATCGGCAGCTCGGCATTTTATCAGTGTGAAAATCTGCGCGGAGTGAAGCTGCCGGCCAGCCTGACCAACTTGGGCAGCTTCGCCTTTTCCGGCTGCAAATGCCTTACAGAGATAGAGCTCCCGGCCAATCTTGTCGTCCTGGGTGAACATGCGTTTGGCGATACAGGGATCAGCGCCATAGAGGTCGCGCCGGAAAATCCGGCCTATATGGAGAAGGACGGAGCGCTGTTCAACAAAACCGGGACAACGCTGCTGTGTTACCCCCCGGCAAAGAGCGGGGCGGCTTACATCATTCCGGACGAGGTGAGCCGGATAGGGGACTACGCCTTCTTTAACTGCAAGGAGCTGACGGAGCTCCGCTTCCCGGCGGGGCTGAAGGAGATCGGCGAGGCGGCCTTCTACTTCTGCACCGGCCTGGGGCGCCTGGACCTGCCGGAGGGCCTGATCAAGATCGCAGACTATGCCTTTTACGGCTGCGAGGGAGTGGCGGAGCTGAACCTCCCGTCCACCGTCACCTCCATTGGAGGGGATGCCTTCAGCGGCTGCTTCCCGCTGCGCAGCGTGACGATCCCGTCCTCCGTCCAGGTGCTGGGGATGGGGGCCTTCAACCTGGACGATTTGATGGAGAACATCTTTATCCTGTCTCCCTCCTGTGTGATCAAAGAGTACGCCGTGCCGCCCACCGTGACCATCCACGGCTACCCCGGCTCCACGGCGGAGAAATACGCCGCCGCCAACGGCAACCCCTTTGTCCCCATTGAGGAGCCCAGCCCGGCACCTGTGCCGGAGATCACGGTGGAGGCCCAGTCCGGCGAGGGGGCGCCCGCAGTCGATTTCCAAATGGAAACCGAGGTGATGGCGGACGCGGTGCTGACGGCGGAGGAAAAGGCGGCTCTGGCCGCCTCCGGCGGCCGTCTGGAGCTTCTGCTGATTGTGGAGGACGCGGACGGCACGGTCACGGCCGCGGAAAAACAGGCGGCGGAGGCCGCGGCGGGGGAATACCGCATCGGCCAGTATCTGGATATGCAGCTTTTCAAGATGATAAACGGGGACACGGAGGCGGTCCACGAGACCGGCGCGCCTCTGCGCATCACGGTGCAGATCCCCGAGGCGCTGTTGGGTACGGCCTATCGGAGCTTTGCCCTGCTCCGGCTCCACGGCGGAAAGGCGGAGCTCCTGCCGGACCTGGACCGGGACCCCAAGACCCTCACCGTGGAGACGGACCGCTTCTCCAGCTATGCGATCAGCTATCTCTCCAAGGTGTACTCTGTCCGCTTTGACCCCAACGGGGGCAGGAGCGACACGGAGAGCCTGCTGACCCGGGAGGACGGGCGGCTCCCATCCCTGCCCCAGGCGGCGCGGGACAAGCTGTCCTTCTCCGGCTGGTACACCGCCAGGGAGGGCGGCGCGAAGGTGACGGCGGACACGGTGTTTGACGGCGACACGGTGGTCTATGCCCGCTGGTCGGCTACCCCGGCGACAGGGGACGCGGCGGACCCGGCCCTGTGGGCGGGGCTGATGGCGGTCTCCCTGCCGGCGGCGCTCCTCCTGCTGAGGAAAGAGAAAAGGCTCAAAGAAAACGCCAAACAGACCGTTTAAGAATGAAGCAAGCCCTTGCCGCGCGGCGGTAAGGGCTTATTCTATATCGTCAGAGTTTGGGGGATAGCGACTGTTCAGAAATCTTCCTGTCGGGCCTTGACAAAGGCGGCTCTTTCATGGTAGACTCTGACAAACCAATGATCCGGCGTTTGACCCTGACGGTTGGGGAAGCTTTTCCCCGGAGTGGAGAGTACCACGTGGGCCAAGCTGCCGAAGGAAAGCCGTCCGTCTGGGTGTGCCTGCCGCTTGCGCGGCTGTGTACGCCCTCTATTTTTTAAAAAGGAGAATCTTATGAGCTGGTTGAGCGACATCGAAATTGCCCAGAGCTGCCGGATGCAGCCCATCGGTCAGATCGCCGTGAAGGCCCACATCGACGAGAAGTATCTGGAGCGCTACGGGAGCAGCAAGGCCAAGGTGGACCTGGCCTTCCTGCGGGAGACCGGGCGGCCCCAGGGTAAGCTGATCCTGGTGACGGCCATCACCCCCACCCCCGCCGGCGAGGGGAAGACCACCACCACCATCGGCCTGGCCGACGGCCTGCGGAAGATCGGCAAGGAGTCCGTGGTGGCTATGCGGGAGCCCTCTCTGGGGCCGGTCTTCGGCATCAAGGGCGGCGCCTGCGGCGGCGGCTATGCCCAGGTGGTGCCCATGGAGGACATCAACCTGCACTTCACCGGCGACATCCACGCCATCGGCACCGCCAACAACCTGCTGGCGGCGCTGCTGGACAACCACATCCAGCAGGGCAACGCCCTGGGCATCGACCCCAAGCGCGTCACCTGGCGCCGCTGCCTGGACATGAACGACCGGCAGCTGCGCAACATCGTGGACGGCCTGGGCGGCCGGGCCAACGGCGTGCCCCGGGAGGACGGCTTCGATATCACGGTGGCCAGCGAGATCATGGCGGTGCTGTGCCTGGCCGGCAGCATCAGCGACCTGAAGGAGCGGCTCAGCCGTATCGTGGTGGGCTACAGCTACGACGGCCGGCCCGTCACCTGCGGGCAGCTGAAGGCCGCCGGGGCCATGGCCGCCCTGCTGAAGGACGCGGTGAAGCCCAACCTGGTACAGACCCTGGAGGGGACGCCCGCCTTTGTCCACGGCGGTCCCTTCGCCAACATCGCCCACGGCTGCAACTCCGTGCTGGCCACCAAGATGGCCCTGCGCTGCGGCGACTACGCCGTCACCGAGGCCGGCTTCGGCGCGGACCTGGGCGCGGAGAAATTCCTGGACATCAAGTGCCGGGCGGCGGGGCTGGAGCCCTCGGCGGTGGTGGTCGTGGCTACGGTGCGGGCTTTGAAGATGCACGGCGGCCTGGACAAGAAGCAGCTGGACCATGAGGACCTGGCCGCCCTGGAGCTGGGCGTGCCCAACCTGCTGCGCCATGTGGACAACATTAAGAACGTCTACGGTCTGCCCTGCGTGGTGGCGGTCAACCGTTTCCCCACCGACACCCAGGCGGAGCTGGACTTCATCATCGCCAAGTGCCGGGAGCTGGGCGTCAACACCGTGCTGTCCGAGGTCTGGGGCAAGGGCGGCGAGGGCGGCGTAGCCCTGGCCCAGGAGGTGGTCCGTCTCTGCGAGGAGGAGAAGGGTGACTTCCGCTTCAGCTATCCCCTGGACGCCTCCATCGAGGACAAGCTCCGGGCCGTGGTCACCCGGGTCTACCGGGGGGCGGGCCTGGCCCTGACTCCCGGGGCCCAGAAGCAGCTGAAGGAGCTGACGGAGCTGGGCTTCGGCGGCCTGCCGGTCTGCATCGCCAAGACCCAGTACAGCTTTTCCGACGATCCGGCCCTGCTGGGGGCCCCCGAGGGCTTTACCGTCACCGTGCGGAACCTGAAGGTCTCCGCCGGAGCGGGCTTCATCGTGGCCCTCACCGGCGAGATCATGACCATGCCCGGCCTGCCCAAGTCCCCCGCCGCCGAGCGGATCGACCTGGACGAGAACGGGGTCATCTCCGGCCTGTTCTGAGGGGGCGGCGCTATGAAGCTGATCATCGCCTCCAACAACGAGCACAAGCTCATAGAGATCAAGGCCATCTTAGGACACCGCTTCGAGGAGATCCTCTCCCTGCGGGAGGCGGGCATCGAGCATGAGACGGTGGAGGACGGGGCGACCTTTATGGAAAACGCCCTGAAAAAGGCCCGGGAGATCGCAGAGATCTCCAGCTGCTGCGCCCTGGCGGACGACAGCGGCCTGTGTGTGGACGCCCTGGGCGGCGCGCCGGGGATCTACTCGGCCCGCTTCTCCGGGGTCCACGGGGACGACAAGGCCAACAACCGGCTGCTGCTGGAGAAGATGCGGGGCGTGGAGGACCGGCGGGCCCACTTCACCTGCGCCATGGCCCTGGTCCGGCCCGACGGCAGCAGCGTCACCGCCGAGGGCTTCTTCTACGGGCTCATCGGCCAGGAGGAGAAGGGCTCCAACGGCTTCGGTTACGACCCGCTGCTCTACCTGCCGGAGTACGGCTGCACCTCCGCCCAGCTCCCCCCGGAGGAGAAAAACCGGATCAGCCACCGCTTCAAGGCCCTCCAGGCCCTGGTGGCGCAGCTGGATCAATAAAAAAACAGAAGGCTCCCTCACAAGAAAGGGAGCCTTCCGCTATATGTTTGACAGTCTTTATCTGTCTTGATTGCCGCCGCGGGCCCGGAGGACCACGTCGTGATAGCCGCCCTCCACGATGGAGGTGGCGGAGACCAGGGTCAGCCGGGCGTCCCGCTGCAAATCGGGGATGGTGGTGACGCCGCAGTTGCACATGGTGGACTTGACCTTGTAGAGGCTCTTCTCCACATTGTCCTTCAAAGAGCCGGCGTAGGGCACATAGGAGTCCACGCCCTCCTCAAAGCTCAGGTCGGTCTTGCCGCCCAGGTCGTAGCGCTGCCAGTTGCGGGCCCGGTTGCTGCCCTCGCCCCAGTACTCCTTCATGTACTGGCCGTTGACCAGCACCCGGTTGGTGGGGCTCTCGTCAAAGCGGGCAAAATAGCGGCCCAGCATCAGGAAATCCGCCCCCATGGCCAGAGCCAGGGTCATATGGTAGTCATGGACGATGCCGCCGTCGGAGCAGATGGGCACATACACGCCGGTCTCGGCAAAATACTCGTCTCTCGCCTTGGCCACCTCGATCACGGCGGTTGCCTGGCCCCGGCCGATGCCCTTGGTCTCCCGGGTGATGCAGATGGAGCCGCCGCCGATGCCCACCTTCACGAAGTCCGCCCCGGCCTTGGCCAGGAACAGAAAGCCGTCCCGGTCCACCACGTTGCCGGCGCCCACCTTCACGCTGTCGCCGTATTTCTCCCGGATCCAGGCCAGGGTCTGCTCCTGCCAGCAGGAGTAGCCCTCGGAGGAGTCGATGCACAGCACGTCCGCGCCGGCCTCCACCAGGGCGGGGACCCGCTCCTTATAATCCCGGCTGTTGATGCCCGCGCCCACCATGTAGCGCTTCTGGCTGTCCAGCAGCTCGTCCGGGTTCTCCTTGTGCTGCTCATAGTCCTTGCGGAAGACGAAGTACAGCAGCCGCCCGTCGGCAGAGACGATGGGCAGGGCGTTGAGCTTGTGGTCCCAGATGATGTCGTTGGCCTCCTTCAGGGTGGTGCCCTCGGGGGCGGTGATGAGCCGCTCCAGGGGGGTCATGAAGTCCCGGACAGGGACGGAGGGCTCCATGCGGCTGACCCGGTAATCCCGGCTGGTGACGATGCCCAGCAGCTTGCCCTGGGCGGTGCCGTCCTGGGTGACGGCCACGGTGGAGTGCCCGCTGCGGGCCTTCAGCTCCAGCACGTCCTTAAGCGTGGCGTCCGGGGAGAGGTTCGAGTCGCTGGGCACGAAGCCGGCCTTATAGCTCTTCACCCGGGCCACCATGGCCGCCTCGTCCTCGATGGACTGGGAGCCGTAGATGAAGGAGAGCCCGCCCTGCCGGGCCAGGGCCACGGCCAGGGTGTCATTGGAGACGCTCTGCATGATGGCGGAGGTCATGGGGATGCGCAGGACGATGGGGCAGTCCTCCTGGCCCTTGCGGTACTTCACCAGTGGCGTGCGCAGACAGACCTGGGCGGGGATGCAGTCCGGGGAGGTGTAGCCGGGGATCAGCAGATACTCGCTGAAGGTATGGGAGGGTTCGGGATAGTAGGTGGCCATGGCGATCGACTCCTTTGTTTCTTTTTGCCCAACTATGTCACAGTTGCCTGAAATTGTCAAGCATATTATAGACGAAACGCCCGATTTATCAAATTTCCGCAAAAAAAAGTCAGGGAATTCAGTCAATATTCCATCTTGCGGATTTCCGGGGAACATGATAGCCTATGTGTGTTCTCTTGGTGTCCTCTGGACATCAATCTCAGAAGAAAAGATCAGCCGTTACCCAGAACAAGGAAGGAGACTCCTATGAAGAAAGTCGCCGTCATTATGGGCAGCGCCAACGACCTGCCCACCGTGCAGAAGGCCATCGACACCCTGCGGTCCTTTGGCGTCTGCGCCGAGGCCCATGTCTATTCCGCCCACCGGACCCCTGTGGAGGCCCGGCGGTTTGCCGAGTCCGCCCGAGAGGCGGGCTTTGGCGTTTTAATAGCCGCCGCCGGTATGGCGGCCCACCTGGCGGGGGCTCTGGCCGCCGCCACCACCCTGCCCGTCATCGGCATCCCCATCAGCGCCGGGGCCCTCAGCGGGGCTGACGCCCTGCTCTCTACGGTGCAGATGCCCTCCGGTATCCCCGTGGCCGCCGTGGGGATCGACGGGGCCGTCAACGCCGCCCTGCTGGCCGTCCAGATCCTGGCGGTGGAGGACGGGGTTTTGGCGGAAAAGCTGGCCGCGCGCCGCAAGGCCGACACGGAGAAGACCCTGGCCGCGGACGCGGCGCTGCAAGAAACTGCGCAGAACTAAGATATAATGGAGGAAAAAACTATGGAAAAAACCGTTCAGCTCTATGAGGGCAAGGCCAAGAAGGTCTATGCCACCGAAGACCCCGCCCTGGTCATCGTCTCCTATAAGGACGACGCCACCGCCTTTGACGGCACCAAGAAGGGCACCATCCGGGGCAAGGGCGCGGTGAACAACCGCATGAGCAACTTCCTGATGAAGCGGCTGGCCGAGGCCGGCATCCCCACCCACTATGTGGAGGAGCTGAATGACCGGGAGACTGTGGTGAAGAAGGTGCAGATCGTGCCCCTGGAGGTCATCGTGCGCAACGTCTCCGCCGGTTCCTTCGCCAAGCGCTACGGCGTGGAGGAGGGCATCGTCTTTGACGAGCCCACCTTCGAGTTCTCCTATAAGAACGACGAGCTCCACGACCCCCTGCTCAACACCTCCCACGCCCTGGCCCTGAAGCTGGCCACCAAGGAGGAGATCGCCTGCATCAAGGCCATGGCCCTGAAGGTCAACGAGGAGCTGAAGGCCTTCTTCGCCTCCTGCGGCGTGCGGCTGATCGACTTCAAGCTGGAGTTCGGCCGCCTGCCGGACGGCAGCATCGTCCTGGCCGACGAGATCAGCCCGGACACCTGCCGCTTCTGGGACGCCAAGACCGGCGAGAAGCTGGACAAGGACCGGTTCCGCCGGGACCTGGGCAACGTGGAAGAGGCGTATCAGGAGATGATGCGCCGGGTGTTCGGGGAGTAAGGCATGGGCGGCTTTTTCGGCGCCGTCTCCAAGCGGGACGTGACTCTGGACGTTTTCTTCGGGGTGGACTACCACTCCCACCTGGGCACCCGCCGGGGCGGCATGATCATCCATGACGCGGCTGACGGCTTCCAGCGGCAGATCCACTCCATCGAGAATACCCCCTTCCGCACCAAGTTCGAGCGGGACTTACAGGACTTCCACGGCTGCTCCGGCATCGGCTGCATCAGCGATACCGACCCCCAGCCGCTGCTGGTCCGCTCCCATCTGGGCCTCTACGCCATCACCACCGTGGGCATCATCAACAACGCCGAGCAGCTGGTGGAGCGGCACTTTGCCCAAGGGGGCAACCACTTCATGGCCATGAGCTCCGGCAAGGTCAACTCCACCGAGCTGGCCGCCGCCCTCATCAACCAGGGGGAGACCCTGGTGGAGGGCATCCACCGGGCCCAGACCCTCATCGACGGCTCCCTGACCCTGCTGATCCTCACCGAGAAGGGGGAGATCATCGCCGCCCGGGACGAGCTGGGCCGCCTGCCGGTGCTGATCGGGAAAAACGACCAGGGGACCTGCGTGTCCTTCGAGTCCTTCGCCTACCAGAAGCTGGGCTATAAGAACGCCTACAGCCTGGGCCCCCGGGAGATCGTGAAGATCACGGCAGACGGCTGGGAGACCCTCTCCCCCGCCGGGAAGAACATGAAGATCTGCGCCTTCCTCTGGACCTACTACGGCTACCCCAACTCCAACTACGAGGGCGTCAACGTGGAGCTGATGCGCTACCGCAACGGGCAGATCATGGCCCGGGATGAGGCGGAGCGGGGCACCCTGCCGGACGTGGACTACGTGGCCGGCGTGCCGGACTCGGGCCTGCCCCACGCCATCGGCTTTGCCAACGAGAGCGGCAAGGCCTTTGCCCGGCCCTTTGTGAAATACACCCCCACCTGGCCCCGCTCCTTCATGCCTGCCAACCAGGAGGTCCGGAACCAGGTGGCCAAGATGAAGCAGATCCCTGTGCCGGAGCTGATCGAGGGCAAGAAGCTGCTGTTCGTGGACGACTCCATCGTCCGGGGCACCCAGCTGCGGGAGACGGTGGAATTCCTCTACGCCAGCGGCGCGAAAGAGGTCCACATGCGCTCCGCTTGCCCCCCGATCATGTACGGCTGCAAGTTCCTCAACTTTTCCCGCAGCAACTCCGCCATGGAGCTCATCGCCCGGAAGACCGTCCAGGAGCTGGAGGGCCCGGAGGGGGAGAAGCACCTGGACGAGTACGCCGACGTGCATACCCAGCGGGGCCAGTGCCTGCTGAAGGCTATCCGGGAGGCCCTGGGCTTTGACTCCCTGGGCTACCAGTCCCTGGACGGGCTGCTGGAGGCCATCGGCATCGACCGGGACAAGGTCTGCACCTATTGCTGGAACGGCAAGGAATAAGAGCGGAGAGAGCGGGAGAATAGCTTATGGGCTTTGAAGATCAGTTGAAAGAGGAGTGCGGCGTCTTCGGCATCTGGACGCCGGAGGGCTCGGGTCTGAGCCCGGCCCACGAGACCTACGCCGGCCTCTTCGCCCTCCAGCACCGGGGGCAGGAGTCCTGCGGCATCGCCGTGAACAGCCGGGGCGTCATCCGCTGCCACCGGGACCTGGGCCTGGTGGGCGAGGTGTTTGACCAAAAGCGGCTGGACGCCATGCACGGCAGCATGGCCATCGGCCACGTGCGCTACTCCACCACCGGGGAGGCCCGGCGGGAGAACGCCCAGCCCCTGGCCATCACCCACGTGAAGGGCAACCTGGCCCTGGCCCACAACGGCAACCTGGTCAACGCGCCCCAGCTCCGGCGGAGGCTGGAGCTGAACGGGGCCATCTTCCGCTCCAGCTCCGACACGGAGGTGCTGGTCTATACCCTGGTGCAGGAGCGGCTGAAGGCCCGCTCCATTGAAGAAGCGGTGGTCAACACCATGGACCTGGTGCAGGGGGCCTACTCCCTGTGCGTCATGTCCGCCCGCAAGCTCATCGCCGCCCGGGACCCCCGGGGCATGCGCCCGCTGTGCATGGGCCGGCTTGGGCAGGCGGTCATCTTTGCCTCCGAGTCCTGCGCCCTGGACGCGCTGGGCGCCAGCTTCGAGCGGGACATTGAGCCCGGCGAGGTGGTGGTCGTGGACCCGGACGGCTCTGTGCGCTCCCTGTTTGCCAAAACCAAGGCCGGGAGCGCCCTGTGCGTTTTTGAGTACATCTATTTTGCCCGGCCGGACTCCGTGCTGGACGGGGCCTCGGTGGAACTGGCCCGGCAGGAGGCCGGGAAATACCTGTCCATCGAGCACCCGGTGGGGGCGGATATGGTCATGGGCGTGCCGGACTCCGGCATCCCCGCCGCCATCGGCTACGCCCGCTGCTCCGGCATCCCCTACGGGGTGGGCCTCATCAAGAACCGCTACATCGGCCGGACCTTTATCCAGCCCGGCCAGGACCAGCGGGAGCGCTCCGTGCGCCTGAAGCTCAACGCCCTGCGGGAGGCGGTCCGGGGCAAGCGGATCATCTTAGTGGACGACTCCATCGTCCGGGGCACCACCTGCGCCCGGCTCATCAAACTGGTGCGGGACGCCGGGGCCACGGAGGTCCATATGCGCGTCTCCGCCCCGCCCTTCCGGCACCCCTGCTTCTTTGGGGTGGACATCCCCGGCGAGGAGGAGCTGCTGGCCCACGGCCGCACGGTAGAGGAGATGCGGCAGATCATCGGGGCCGACAGCCTGGGCTTTCTGTCGGTGGACGCGGCCCGGAAGATCGCCCGGGGCTGCCGCCTGGGCCTCTGCGACGCCTGCTTTACCGGGGAGTACCCCATGGAGGTGCCCCGGCAGGCGGAAAAAAATATTTTTGAAAGCGAGATCGACACATGAGCGAGAGCTACTCTGCCTCCTACGCCGCCGCCGGCGTGGACATCACCGCCGGATATAAGGCGGTGGAGCTGATGAAGCGGCACGTGCAGCGCACCCTGACCCCCGGCGTGGTCTCCGACATCGGGGGCTTCGGCGGCCTGTTCGCGCCGGACCTGAGCGGCATGAGCCAGCCCTGCCT
The DNA here is from genome assembly GCA_947626785.1 of uncultured Oscillospiraceae bacterium. Lineage (GTDB taxonomy): Bacteria > Bacillota > Clostridia > Oscillospirales > Oscillospiraceae > Limivicinus. The sequence continues at coordinate 61,022 of CANQTO010000007.1, read as the reverse complement.
GGTCTCCGGCACCGACGGCGTGGGCACCAAGCTGAAGCTGGCCTTCCTGCTGGACAAGCACGACACGGTGGGCATCGACTGCGTGGCCATGTGCGTCAACGATATCATCTGCTGCGGCGCGAGACCCCTGTTTTTCCTGGACTACATCGCCTGCGGCAAGAACATCCCCGAGCGGATCGCCGCCGTGGTCTCCGGCGTGGCCGAGGGCTGCGTGCAGGCGGGGGCCGCCCTCATCGGCGGCGAGACCGCCGAGATGCCCGGCTTTTACCCGGCGGACGAATATGACCTGGCGGGCTTTGCCGTGGGCATCGTGGACAAGAGCAAGATCCTGGACAACCGGAGCATGGTCCCCGGCGACGCGGTGATCGCCCTGCCCTCCAGCGGCGTCCACTCCAACGGCTTTTCCCTGGTCCGCCGGGTCTTCGACGTGGAGCGGGCCGACCTGCGCAGCCCCCTGGAGGCCCTGGGGGGCCGGAGCCTGGGCGAGGCCCTGCTGGAGCCTACCAAGATCTATGTAAAGCCCGTCCTGGCCCTCCTGGACAAGGTGCAGGTCAGGGGCATTTCCCACATCACCGGCGGCGGCTTTTACGAGAACATCCCCCGCAGCATCCCCGACGGGCTCTGCGCGAAGATCGACAAGGCCGCTCTCCGGACCCCGCCCCTCTTTGAGCTGATCGCCCGGGCCGGGGACATCCCGGAGCGGGATATGTTCAACACCTTCAACATGGGCGTGGGCATGAGCCTGGTGGTCCCCAAGGAGGACGCGGACCGGGCCCTGGAGCTGCTCCGGGCCAATGGGGAGGACGCCTATGTGATGGGCGAGATCGTCCCCGGAGAGGACAAGGTGCTGCTGTGCTGAAGCCCTGCCGGATCGCCGTGCTGGTCTCCGGCGGGGGGACCAATCTCCAGGCCCTGATCGACGCGAGGGACCGGGGCGAGCTGGGCGGCGGGGAGCTGGCCGCCGTCATCGCCTCCCGGCCCGGCGCCTACGCGCTGGAGCGGGCCGCTAAGGCGGGGATCCCCGCCCATGTGCTGCCCCGGAAGGACTATCCCGACAGCGCCGCCTATACCCACGCCCTGACGGAGCTTCTGCACCGGCTGGATATCCGGCTGGTGGTGCTGGCCGGTTTTATGCACATCCTCACAGGAGAGATCGTCTCCGCCTACCCCAACGCGATTTTGAACGTCCACCCGGCCCTAATCCCCTCCTTCTGCGGCGCGGGCGCCTATGGGCTCCACGTGCATGAGATGGCCCTGAGCTACGGGGTGAAGGTCACCGGGGCCACCGTCCACTTTGTCACCGAGGAGCCGGACGGCGGCCCCGTGGTGCTGCAAAAGGCGGTGGAGGTGCTGCCGGGGGACACGCCGGAGCTCTTGCAGCGCCGGGTGATGGAGCAGGCGGAGTGGAAGATCCTGCCCAGGGCGGTTGCCCTGTTCTGCCAGGGGCGGCTGCAAGTGAACGGCCGCCGAGTCACGATCATTGACGACGACGGAGGTAAAAACACATGACTTACGATCTCAACGCCCTGAGCGCCATGCTGAAGGGCAATCCCTATCCCGGCCGGGGCATCGTCCTGGGCCGCACGGCCGACGGCAAAAAGGCCGCCGTGGCCTACTTCATCATGGGCCGCAGCCTCAACAGCCGCAACCGGGTCTTTGAGGAGACCGAGGACGGCATCCGCACCAAGGCCTTTGACGAGAGCAAGATGACCGACCCCTCGCTCATCATCTATCACCCGGTCCGCATCCTGCCCGACGGGACCACCGTCGTCACCAACGGCGACCAGACGGATACCGTCCGGGACGCCCTGCTTGCCGGCGGCAGCTTTGAGAGCGCCCTGCGGGCCCGGAGCTTTGAGCCGGACGGGCCCAACTGGACCCCCCGCATCTCCGGCCTCATGCTGCCCGACGGCAGCTACCGGCTGTCCATCCTCAAGAGCCTGATGGGAGACAGCGCCTGCTGCTGCCGGTATTTCTTTGAATACGAGACGCCCAAGGCCGGTTTAGGCCACTTCCTCTCCACCTACGAGGGGGACGGGGACCCGCTGCCCTCCTTTAAGGGCGAGCCCCGGCCCGTGGCCGTCACGCCTCCCAACGCCCGGACCTGGGCGGGGGAGCTCTGGGAGTGCCTGAACGAGGCCAACAAGGTGTCCCTCTTCGTCCAGTATATCGATCTGGCCAGCGGGGAGCGGGACACGGTGATCCTGAACAAGAACCAGTAAGGAGGCCGCCATGGAACGAGACCGGAACGGATACGTCTCCCCTCTGTCCACCCGCTACGCCAGCCGGGAGATGCAGTACCTCTTCTCTGACAACAACAAATTCCGCACCTGGCGGCGGCTCTGGATCGCCCTGGCCAAGGCCGAGCGGCAGCTGGGCCTGCCCATCACGGCCGAGCAGATCGCCCAGCTGGAGGAACACGCGGAGGACATCAACTACGACGTGGCCGAGGCCCGGGAGAAGCAGGTCCGGCACGACGTGATGAGCCACGTCTACGCCTACGGGCAGCAGTGCCCGGAGGCGGAAGGAATTTTGCACCTGGGGGCCACCTCCTGCTATGTGGGGGACAACACGGACATCCTCATCCTCCGGGACGCCTCCCTGCTGGTGCTGAAGAAGGCCGCCCAGGTCCTGCGGAACCTGTCCGCCTTTGCGGAGAAGTACAAGGACCTGCCCTGCCTGGCCTATACCCACCTCCAGCCCGCCCAGCTGACCACCGTGGGCAAGCGGGCGACTTTGTGGATGAACGAGCTGGTCATGGACATGGAGAACCTGGAGTTCCAGCTCTCCGCCCTGCGCCTGCGGGGCGCCAAGGGCACCACCGGCACCCAGGCCAGCTTCATGGAGCTCTTTGAGGGAGACGAGGAGAAGGTCAAAGCCCTGGAAAAGCTGGTGGCGGAGCAGATGGGCTTTGAAAAGTGCGTGGCCGTCTCCGGCCAGACCTACTCCCGGAAGACAGACGCCTATTTCCTCTCGGTGCTGTCCGGCTTTGCCCAGTCCGCCTGCAAATTTGCCACCGATCTGCGGCTGCTCCAGTCCTTCGAGGAGCTGGAGGAGCCCTTTGAGAAGAGCCAGATCGGCTCCTCCGCCATGCCCTACAAGCGCAACCCCATGCGCTCCGAGCGCATCTGCGCCCTTGCCCGCTATGTCATCCAGGACGCGGTCAACCCGGCCATGACCGCCGCCACCCAGTGGTTCGAGCGGACCCTGGACGACAGCGCCAACAAGCGCCTGGCCGTGTCCGAGGCCTTCCTGGCGGTGGACGCTATTCTGGAAATTTATATCAACGTCACCGCCGGCCTGGTGGTCTACGACCGGGTGGTCCGCCGCCGGGTGATGGAGAAGCTGCCTTTCATGGCTACCGAGAACATCATGATGGAGGCGGTCAAGCGGGGCGGCAACCGGCAGGAGCTCCATGAGGCCCTGCGGGAGCACTCCCACGCCGCCGCCCGGAAAGTGAAGCTGGAGGGTGGGGCAAACGACCTGATCGAGCGCATCCTCTCCGATCCCCGCTTCCCCCTGACTAAGGAGGAGATCGAGGCGCAGATGGCCCCGGAGCGTTATGTGGGCCGGGCCCCCAGCCAGGTGGAGGAGTTTCTGGAGACGGAGATCGCGCCGCTCCTGGCCCGTTATCCCGATGAAGAGATCCGCGCGGAACTGAACGTATAAAGGAGGTCCCCATGAACGAACTGGAACTGAAATACGGCTGTAACCCTAACCAGAAGCCCGCCCGCATCTTCATGCGGGACGGCAGCGACCTGCCGGTGACCGTTTTGAACGGCAAGCCCGGCTACATCAACTTCCTGGACGCTTTCAACTCCTGGCAGCTGGTCAAGGAGCTGAAGGAGGCCCTGGGCCTGCCCGCCGCCGCCTCCTTCAAGCACGTGTCCCCCACCTCGGGGGCCGTGGGCCTGCCCCTGAGCCCGGAGCTGAAAAAAGCCTGCTTCGTGGACGACGTGCCCGGCCTGGACGAGAGCCCGCTGGCCTGCGCCTACGCCCGGGCCCGGGGCACCGACCGGCTCTGCTCCTTCGGGGACTGGGCCGCCCTCAGCGAGGTCTGCGACGAGACCACCGCCCGGCTCATCCAGCGGGAGGTGTCCGACGGGGTCATCGCCCCCGGTTACACCCCGGAGGCTCTGGAGATCCTGAAGACCAAGCGCAAGGGGAACTACAACATCGTCCAGATCGACCCCGGCTATGTGCCCGCCCCCCAGGAGACCAAGGAGGTCTACGGCATCACCTTTGAGCAGGGGCGCAACGAGTTCAGGATCGGCCCCTGGCTGCTGGAAAACCTCGTCACCGCCAATAAGGACCTGCCCGAGAGCGCCAAGCGGGACCTGATCGTGGCCCTCATCACCCTGAAATACACCCAGTCCAACTCCGTCTGCTACGCGGTGGACGGCCAGGCCATCGGCGTGGGCGCCGGCCAGCAGAGCCGCATCCACTGCACCCGCCTTGCCGGCACCAAGGCGGACACCTGGTTTTTGCGCCAGCACCCCAAGGTGCTCTCCCTGCCCTTCCTGCCCAGCCTGGGCCGGCCTGACCGGGACAACGCCGTGGACAGCTACATCAACGGCAACGAGGAGGACATCTGCGCCGAGGGCGTCTGGCAGCGGTATTTTTCCGTCTGCCCTGAGCGGCTGACGGAGGCGGAGAAGCGCGCCTGGCTGGACAGCCGCTCTCAGGTGGCTCTGGGCAGCGACGCCTTCTTCCCCTTTGCCGACAACATCCTCCGGGCGGCCCGCAGCGGCGTGCGCTACGTGGCCCAGCCCGGCGGCTCCATCCGGGACGACCTGGTCATCGCCGAGTGCGACCGGCAGAACATGGTCATGGCGTTCACAGGGATGCGCCTCTTCCATCATTAATGTGAATTAGGAATGAAGAATCAATTCCTCATTCCTAATTCTTAATTCCTAATTTGGATCAGCTGAAAGGTATTTGATATGAAAATTATGGTTGTCGGCGGCGGAGGCCGCGAACACGCGCTCATCAAAAAGCTGCGGGAGGACCCCCGGGCGGAGACCGTCTACGCCCTGCCGGGCAACGGCGGCATCGCCGCGGACGCCCAGTGCGTCCCCATCGGCGCCACGGACATCCCGGCCATCGTGGCCTTCGCCCGGGAGAAGGCCGTGGACTTTGCCGTGGTGGCCCCGGACGACCCCCTGGCCCTGGGGGCGGTAGACGCCCTGGAGGCGGTGGGCGTCCTCTGCTTCGGCCCCCGGCAGAACGCCGCGCTCATCGAGAGCAGCAAGGCCTTCGCCAAGGAGCTGATGAAGAAATACGGCATCCCCACCGCCCGCTTCGAGACCTTCACGGATATGCAGGCGGCCCTCCGCTATGTGGAGGAGCAGGGCGCGCCCATCGTCATCAAGGCCGACGGCCTGGCCCTGGGCAAGGGCGTCACCGTGGCCGCCACGGTGGAGGAGGCCAAGGCCGCCGTGCGGGACTGCATGGAGGGCGGCAAGTTCGGCGCTGCCGGGGAGAAGCTGGTCATCGAGGAGTGCCTCACCGGCCCGGAGATCTCCGTTTTGAGCTTTACCGACGGGGAGACGGTGGTCCCCATGCTGTCCTCCATGGACCACAAGCGGGCCCTGGACAACGACGAGGGCCTGAACACCGGCGGCATGGGCACCGTGGCCCCCAATCCCTACTATACCCCGGAGGTAGCGGCGCGCTGCATGGAGGAGATCTTCCTGCCCACGGTCCGGGCCATGAAGGCCGAGGGCCGGCCCTTCAAGGGCTGTCTGTACTTCGGCCTGATGCTCACCCCCCAAGGGCCCAAAGTCATTGAATACAACTGCCGCTTCGGCGACCCGGAGACCCAGGTGGTGCTGCCTCTGCTGGAGAGCAGTCTCCTGGAGATCATGCTGGCTGTCTCCCAGGGGCGGCTTGCCGGGACGGAAGTGAAGTTCAGCGATAAGTCCGCCTGCTGCGTGGTGCTGGCCTCCCAGGGCTATCCCCTGCACTACGAAAAGGGTTATCCCATCTCCCTGCCGGAGACGGGGGCGGACGAGCAGATCTATATCGCCGGGGCCGCCCGGAAGGACGGGAAGCTCGTCACCAGCGGCGGCCGGGTGCTGGGGGCTGTGGCCGTGGCGGAGACCCTGCCGGAGGCCATCGGCAAGGCCTATGCCCTGGCCGACAGGATCCATTTTGACAACGCCTTCTGCCGGCGGGATATCGGCCGGCGGGCTTTGAGCGCTTTAAAGGAGAACTGCTGATGGTCTATCGCATCTATGTGGAAAAACGCCCCGGCCTCTCCCCCGAGGCGGGGAGCCTGCTTGCAGACCTCCGGGACTTTCTGGGCATCCGGAGCCTGACGGGCCTGCGCATCCTCAACCGCTACGACGCGGAGCGCATCCCGCCGGAGGTTTTCGACCGGGCCCGGAACGTGGTCTTCTCGGAGCCCCAGGTGGACGTCTGCTACGGGGAGGATTTCCCACGGCCAGAGGGACCCCACAGCCTGCTGGCGGTGGAGGCCCTGCCCGGGCAATTCGACCAGCGGGCCGACAGCTGCGCCCAGTGCATCCAGCTGATGGCCGGCGGCGAGCGGCCCCTGATCGCCTACGCCAAGGTCTACATCTTAGAGGGCGAGCTGAGCGGGGAGGAGCTGGATAAGCTCCGCTCCTACCTCATCAACCCGGTGGAGAGCCGGGAGGCCTCTTTGGAGAAGCCGGAGACCCTGGCCCAGAGCCACCCCCAGCCCCCCATGGTGGAGACCCTGACGGGCTTTACCGCCCTGGACCGGGCGGGCCTGCGGGCTCTGCTGGAGAAGCTGGGCCTGGCCATGGACCTGGACGACCTGGCATTTTTGCAGGGCTATTTCAAAAACGACGAGGGCCGGGACCCCAGCATCACCGAGGTCCGCCTGGTGGACACCTACTGGTCCGACCACTGCCGGCACACCACCTTCGGCACCCATCTGGAGAAGCCGGACATCGCCGATGAGGCGGTGCAGGCTGCCTATGAGCGTTACCTGGCCGCCCGGGTGGAGGTCTACGGGCCGGAGAAGGCCGCCAAGCGGCCCCAGACCCTGATGGACATCGCCACCATCGGTGCCAAGACCCTGAAAAAGCGGGGCCTTCTGCCGGAGCTGGACGAGAGCGAGGAGATCAACGCCTGCTCCATCCATGTGCCCGCCCTGGTGGACGGGGAGGAGCAGGACTGGCTGCTGATGTTCAAGAACGAGACCCACAACCACCCCACCGAGATCGAGCCCTTCGGCGGCGCGGCCACCTGCATCGGCGGCTGCATCCGGGACCCCCTGTCCGGCCGGGCCTATGTGCATCAGGCCATGCGCGTCACCGGGGCCGCCGACCCCCGGGCCCCTTTTGAGGACACTCTGCCGGGCAAGCTCCCCCAGCGGAAGCTGACCGTCACCGCCGCGGCGGGCTACAGCTCCTACGGCAACCAGATCGGCCTGGCCACGGGCCACGTGGCCGAGCTCTACCACCCCGGCTACGCCGCCAAGCGCCTGGAGTGCGGCGCGGTGGTGGCCGCCGCCCCGGCGGAGAACGTGCGCCGGGAGCAGCCCGCGCCGGGGGATGTGGTCATCCTGCTGGGCGGCCGGACCGGGCGGGACGGCATCGGCGGGGCCACCGGCTCCTCCAAGAGCCACAACCTGAAATCTCTCACCACCATGGCCTCCGAGGTCCAGAAGGGCAACGCCCCCGAGGAGCGGAAGCTCCAGCGGCTGTTCCGGGACAAGAACGTCACCCGGCTCATCAAGCGCTGCAACGACTTCGGCGCGGGCGGCGTGTCCGTGGCCATCGGCGAGCTGGCCGACGGGCTGAAGATCGACCTGGACGCGGTGCGCAAGAAGTATGAGGGCCTGGACGGCACGGAGCTGGCCATCTCCGAGAGCCAGGAGCGCATGGCCGTGGTAGTGGCCCCCCAGGACGAGGCCGCCTTCATCGAGGCCGCCGGAAAAGAGAACCTGGAGGCCTACCGGGTGGCGGTGGTCACCGAGAGCCCCCGCATGGTCATGACCTGGCGGGGCGAGACGGTGGCCGATCTGAGCCGGGCCTTCCTCAACACCAACGGCGCGGTGAAGCACGCGGCGGTGCGCGTGCCCCGGCTCCACCCGGACGGGGCTCTGGAAAAGATCTCCGGAAGCAGCCTGCGGGAGATCGCCTCCAGCCTGGTCTGCGCCTCCCGGCGGGGCCTGGTGGAGCGCTTTGACGGCTCCATCGGCGCGGGCAGCCTGCTGATGCCCTTCGGCGGCAGGACCCAGCGGACCCCGGCCCAGGCCATGGCGGCCCTGCTGCCGGTGCTGCCGGGCCAGGAGACGGAGCAGGGGAGCGTCATGGCCTGGGGCTGCGACCCAGAGCAGATGACGGAGGACCCCTACCGGGGCGCTTACGGCGCGGTGGTCAGCTCCGTAGCCAAGCTGGTGGCCGCCGGCGGGGACTACAAAAAAGCCTATCTCTCCTTACAGGAGTTCTTTGAAAAGCTCCGGGACGAGCCGGAGCGTTGGGGCAAGCCCTTCTCCGCCCTGCTGGGGGCCCTGGAGGCCCAGCTGGACCTGGGCTGCGCCGCCATCGGCGGCAAGGACTCCATGTCCGGTTCCTTCATGGACCTGGACGTGCCGCCCACGCTGATCTCCTTCGCCATCGCCCCTATCCGGGCCGGGGACGTGCTCTCGCCGGAGTTCAAAGAGGCGGGGCACCCGGTGTACCTGTTCGCGGGCAATCCCACTGCGGAGAGCCGGAAAGCCGCCTGGGAGACCTTCCACGCCCTGTGCCGGGCCGGCAAGGTCAAGGCCGCGTGGGCGGTGGAGAACGGCGTGGCCGAAGCCGTGATGAAGATGGCCTTCGGCAACCGTGTGGGCTTTGCCATGGACGAGAACGCAGAGTTTGACTGGTATGCCGCCTGGCCTCATGCCATCGTGGCGGAGCTGTCGGAAGAAGTGGACTGCGGCTGCACCATGAAAATCGGCGTCACCACCGCCGAGCCGGTCATCGACCTGGGCGCGGACAGCGCGTCCATTGATGAGCTGCTGGCCCTGAACGAGGCGGTGCTGGAGCAGGTGTTCCCCACCCGCGCCGCCGTCCCCGGCGAGACGCCGGTGATCCGCTGGGAAGGCAAGGCCCCGGCGGTGCTGCCCAAGGGCATCGCCCGGCCCCGGGTGACCATCCCCGTCTTCCCCGGGACCAACTGCGAGTACGACTCCGCCCGGGCCTGCCTGTGGGCGGGACTGGAGCCGGAGATCGTGGTGGTGCGGAACCTGAGCCCGGAAGCCCTGGCCGATTCCGCCGCCCGGCTGGAGGCGGCCATCCGCCGCAGCCAGATCGTCTTTATCCCCGGCGGCTTCTCCGGCGGCGACGAGCCGGAGGGCTCCGGTAAGTTCATCGCCTCCTTCCTGAGAAGCCCCGCCCTCAGCCAGGCCGTCACCGACCTGCTGGAGGTCCGGGACGGGCTGATGCTGGGCGTGTGCAACGGCTTCCAGGCCCTCATCAAGCTGGGCCTGGTGCCCTTCGGAAAGATCGTGGACACCGACGAAGGCTGCCCCACCCTGACCTACAATACCATCGGCCGGCACCAGTCCTCCATCGTCCGCACCCGGGTCTGCTCCAAGCTGTCCCCCTGGCTGCTGGAGGCGGAGAAGGGCGGCGTGTACAGCGTGCCCATCTCCCACGGGGAGGGCCGCTTCCTGGCGGGCGAGGCCCTTTTGAAGGAGCTGGCCGCCAAGGGCCAGATCGCCACCCAGTATGTGGACCTGGAGGGCCGGCCCAGCATGGACACCGCCTTTAACCCCAACGGCTCCGTCTGGGCCGTGGAGGGCATCACCAGCCCCGACGGCCGGGTGCTGGGCAAGATGGGCCACAGCGAGCGCACGGGCCCCGGCCTCTACCGGAACGTGCCCGGCGACTACGACATCGGCCTGTTCAGAAGTGCGAAGAAGTATTTCGAGTAACGAGTAAGCTGATCTTCGGAGGTAGTGGTTTTGACCACTTATGACGCGGGAAAATGCGATATCGCCGTCATCGGCGCGGGCCACGCGGGCATCGAGGCCGCGCTGGCCGCGGCCCGGCTGGGGCTGGACACGGTCTGCTTCACCGTGAACCTGGACAGCGTGGGGAACATGCCCTGCAACCCGGCCATCGGCGGCACCGGCAAGGGCCACCTGGTCCGGGAGCTGGACGCCCTGGGGGGCGAGATGGCCCGGGCCGCGGACAGGGCCTGCATCCAGTATCGGATGCTGAACCTGGGCAAGGGCCCGGCGGTCCACTCCCTGCGGGCCCAGGCCGACCGGCGGCGCTACCAGGAGGTCATGAAACACACCCTGGAAAAACAGGAGCATCTGCGCGTAAAGCAGGCGGAGGTGGTGGACATCGGTGTGGAGGACGGTGCGGTCCGCTCCGTCACCACCGGCAACGGGGCGGTCTACGCCTGCCGGGCGGTGGTGGTGGCCTCCGGCACCTATCTGGACGGCCGCACCATCGTGGGGGAGAGCCTGCGCTCCTCCGGGCCCGACGGCCTGGCGGCCGCGGTGCCCCTGGCGGCCCGGCTGAGAGAGCTGGGCCTGGAGATGCGCCGCTTCAAGACCGGCACGCCCCCCCGCGTCAACGCCCGGACGGTGGACTTTGCCAAAATGGAGCTCCAGGAGGGGGACGCGGAGCCGGAGCCATTCTCCTTCACAACCGAGACGGTCCCCCGAAACCGGGCCGTCTGCTACCTGACCTACACCAACGAGCGCACCCATGAGATCATCCGGCAGAACCTGGACCGGAGCCCCCTCTATTCCGGGGTCATCGAGGGCGTGGGGCCCCGCTACTGCCCCAGCATCGAGACAAAAATCATGACCTTCCCGGACAAGCCCCGGCACCAGCTCTTCATCGAGCCCATGGGCCTGGAGACGGAGGAGCTGTATGTGCAGGGCTTCTCCTCCTCCATGCCGGAGGAGGTCCAGATCGCCATGCTGCACACCGTCCCCGGCCTGGAGCGGGTGGAGATGACCCGCTGCGCCTACGCCATCGAGTACGACTGCGTGGACCCCACCGAGCTCCTGCCCACTCTGGAGAGCAAAAAGATCGCCGGCCTCTACGGGGCCGGGCAGTTCAACGGCTCCTCCGGCTATGAGGAGGCGGCGGCCCAGGGCTATGTGGCCGGGGTGAACGCGGCTTTGAAGCTGCTGGGCCGGGAGCCGCTGATCCTCCGCCGGAGCGACGGTTATATCGGCACCCTCATCGACGACCTGGTCACCAAGGGCACCAACGAGCCCTACCGGATGATGACCTCCCGCAGCGAGTACCGGCTGCTCCACCGGCAGGACAACGCCGACGAGCGGCTCAGCGCCATCGGCCTGAGGGTGGGCCTGGTGAGCCCGGAGCGGCACCGGGCGGTGCTGGAAAAATACGAGGCCGTGGCCCGGGAGATCCGGCGCTTAGAGCAGACCCGCGTGGCCCCCACTCCGGCGCTCAACGCCCTGCTCCGGGAGCGGGGCACGGCGGAGCTGAGCACCGGGGCCAGCCTGGCGGAGCTTCTTCGCCGGCCACAGATCGGCTACAGGGACCTGGCCCCCTTTGACCCGGAGCGGCCGGCGCTGCCCCGGGCCGTGGCGGAGCAGGCGGAGATCCGGCTCAAGTACGAGGGCTATATCAAGCGGCAGCTCAGGCAGGTGGAGGAGTTCACCCGCATGGAAAACCGGCCCCTGCCGCCGGAGCTGGATTACGCCCAGGTCCCCGGCCTGCGCCTGGAGGCCCGGGAGAAACTGCAAAAGATCCGCCCGGCCAGCTTCGGCCAGGCCAGCCGCATCTCCGGCGTCTCCCCGGCGGACATCTCGGTGCTGATGATCTGGATCGAGAGCCAGAATAAAAAGTGAGAAAAAGAGCGCGTTTGCCTCCGCAGACGCGCTTTTCTCTTGCATTGTCGGGCCGCCTGGCATAGAATGGAGGCAGACTTTTTGTGACAGGAGAGATGGATTTGATACGGATCAATAAAGGCTGGGAATTCACTCCCCAATGGAGCGAGGACTTCTGCCTGGGCCGGGGCCGGGCGGAGAGCGTGGAGCTGCCCCACAATGTGAAGGAGCTGCCCCTGCACTACGCGGACCCCTCGGACTATGAGATGCTCTGCGGCTACCGGCGCGCCCTGCGCCTGCCGCCGGAGGCCCGGGGGAAGCGGGTCTTCTTGCAGCTGGACGGGGCGGCTCATATCGCCACGGTGTATCTCAACGGCCGGGAGCTGGACAGCCACCGCTGCGGCTATACCGCCTTCCGGGTGGAGCTGACGGAGGCCCTGGACCCGGAGGGAGAGGATCTGCTGTCCGTCCGCCTGGACTGCACGGAGAACCCAGCCGTGCCCCCCTTCGGCTATGTGATCGACTACCTGACCTACGGCGGGCTCTACCGGGACGCCTGGCTGGACATCCGGCCCCAAAAGCTGATCTCCGAGCTGTTCGTATATACGCCCTCCCTGGACGTGGCGAAGATCTCCTGCCGGGCGGACTTAGAGCCGGGGGACGCTCTGCGCTTTGAGGTCTTTGACAGCGCCGGGCACCTGGCGGCCAGCCACACGGGCGGCCCTGGCCAGACCCGGGTCTCCCTGCTGGTGCGGGGGGCCCGGCCCTGGAGCCCTGACTCTCCGGAGCTGTACCGCTGCCGGGTGACCCTGCTGGAGGAGAGCGGGGAGGAGGGAGACGCACAGGAGACGGTCTTCGGCTTTCGCACGGCGGAGTTCCGGGCCGGCGGCTTCTACCTCAACGGGCGGAAGCTCTTTCTCCGGGGCCTGAACCGGCACCAGTCCTTCCCCTATGTGGGCTACGCCGTGCCGGAAAAACTCCAGCGGGAGGACGCCCGGATCTTAAAGCATGAGCTCCAGTGCAGCGCCGTGCGCACCAGCCACTACCCCCAGAGCCATTACTTCCTGGACGAGTGCGACCGGGAGGGGCTGCTGGTCTTCACCGAGCTGCCCGGCTGGCAGCACATCGGGGACGGAGCCTGGAAGGACCAGGCCTGCCAAAACCTGCGGGAGATGATCCTCCAGTACCGGAACCACCCCAGCATCATCCTCTGGGGCGTGCGCATCAACGAGAGCCTGGACGACGACGCCTTCTACGCCCGCACCAACGCCATCGCCCATGAGCTGGACCCCAGCCGGGCCACCTCCGGCGTCCGCTATCTGGAGAAGAGCCATCTTTTAGAGGATGTCTACGCCTATAACGACTTCTCCCACACCGGCCAAAACGCCGGGGCCAAGCCCAAAAAAGCCGTGACGCCGGACATGGACAAGGCCCTGCTCATCTCCGAGTGCAACGGGCACATGTACCCCACCAAGCCCTTCGACACCTGGGAGCGCCGCCAGGAGCAGGCCCTGCGCCACGCCCGGGTGCTGGACGCGGCCCTGTCCGACGGGGGGCATGTAGGTTTCTTCGCCTGGTGCATGTTCGACTACCCCACCCACAAGGACTTCGGCTCCGGGGACCGGATCTGCTACCACGGGGTGCTGGACGCCTTCCGCAACCCCAAGCTGGCCGCGGCCCTCTACGCCTCCCAGGGAGAGGAGACGCCGGTACTGGAGCTGGGCTCGGCTATGGACATCGGGGATTACCCCGGCGGCCAGACCGGCCCGGTCTACGCCTTCACCAACGCCGAGAAGGTGGAGCTCTATAAAAACGGGGACTATGTGACCAGCCTGGAGCCCGGGCCCTGGAAGGGCCTGCCCCACGGGCCCATGCCGGTGGAGGACACCATCGGCTGCCTGCTGGAGACCAAGGAGGGCTATCCCCACGCCCAGGCGGAGGCCCTGCGGGCCTGTCTGCTCTCGGCCAAGGAGCACGGCCTGGCGGGGATGCCGGCGGCGGACAAGCTGAAGATGATCTCCTGCATGCTCCGCTACAAGATGAGCTTCCAGGACGGGGTGGAGCTCTACCACAAATATGTGGGCAACTGGGGCGGGGCGGCCACCGTCTGGCGCTTCGACGCCGTGCGGGACGGGAAGACCGTGGCCTCCGTGACCAAGACCCCCTCCGCCCGGCTGCATCTGGAGGTCCGGCCCAGCCACACGGAGCTCAACGACACGGACTGCTACGATATGGCCGCCCTGCGGGTGCGGCTCCTGGACGAGTATAACAACCCGGCCCCCTATGCCCAGCTGCCGGTGCGTTTTTCCCTGGAGGGCCCGGCGGCGCTGACCGGCCCGGACACGGTCACCGCCGAGGGCGGCGCCTGCGGGACGTATCTGCGGACCCTGGGCCGGGCGGGCCAGGTGAGGGTCACCGTCTCCTGTCCCCAAACGGAGAGCGTGACCGTGGACTTTACGGTAAAAACGGAGGGATAAGGCTATGGAGCTGCATTGGAACATCCGGCTTGCTGAAAAAGACGGCCCCACCGTTCTGCGGGGCAAAACGGAGCTCTCCGGCCGGGGGGAGCTGCACCTGCGCCCCAGCCTGCCGGAGGGACATTTGGAGGAAGTCTCCGCCCTGCTGCATCTGCCCCTGAGGCCGGGGGAGAAGGTCTTCATGAACGGCTACCAGACCTGGACCAACTGCCCGGAGCTGGGCCCCAAGGACCGGCTCCGGGGCCTGAACGGTCTGCCCAAGGCTGTGGTCGAACATTTCAGCCTCAACAGCTACGGGGACTATGACTTCGTGCCCTACCCGGACCGCCCCGGCCAGAGCCACGGCTTTTCCTACTGCAGCTTCCGCCTGGGGGAGCGCACCCGGCTCTTCGCCTCTCTGGATGAAAAGCCGGGCTACACGGTCTTTTCCTATGACGCCGGGCAGGCCCTGCTGCGCATCGAGCGGGACTGCCGGGGCCTGCGCTGCGGCGGGGAGTACCGGGCCCTGGACCTGTTTTACGCCGAGGGCACGGAGGATGAGGTCTTTGACGCCTGGTTTCAGGCCCTCGGGCTCCCCGCCCCCAAGGCCAGGCCCCTGAAGGGCTACTCCAGCTGGTATAACCGCTACGAGGCCATCGACGACGGCTGCATCCGCTCCGACCTGAGCGGCTGCAAGACCCTGCTGGAGCCGGGGGACCTGTTCCAGATCGACGACGGCTGGGAGAGCGCCGTAGGGGACTGGGAGCCGGACGGGAAGAAGTTCCCCCAGGGCCTGAAGGGCCTGGCGGAGGAGATCCACGCCGCGGGCTTCCTGGCGGGGCTGTGGCTGGCCCCCTTCGCCGCCAAAAAGGATTCGGAGCTCGTCCGGCAGCACCCGGACTGGCTGCTCCGGGATGAAATTGGGGGGCTTTGGACCGGCGGCGTCAACTGGGGCGGATTCTACGCCCTGGATATCGACCGGCCGGCGGTGCAGGAATATCTCAAACAGGTCTTTGACAAGGTGCTGCTGGACTGGGGCTTTGACCTGGTGAAGCTGGACTTCCTGTACGCGGCGGCCCCCTTCGCCGGGGAGAAGGAGACTCGGGGCGGCCGGATGTGCCGGGCCATGGAGCTCTTGCGCCGGCTCTGCGGGGAGAAGCTGATCTTAGGCTGCGGCGTGCCGCTGATGCCCGCCTTCGGCCTGGTGGACTACTGCCGCATAGGCTGCGACGTGAGCCTGGACTGGGACGACAAACCTTATATGCGCCTGGCCCACCGGGAGCGGGTCTCCACCAAGCAGGCCATCGAGAACAGCTTTTTCCGGCGGCCGCTCAACGGCCGGGCCTTCCTCAACGACCCGGACGTGTTCTTCCTGCGGGAGGAGAATCTAAAGCTGAGCCAGAGCGAGAAGCTGCTGCTGGCCAAGGCCAACGCCCTGCTGGGGGGCCTGCTGCTGACCTCCGACGACCCAAACCTCTACGGCGATAAGCAGCGGGAGACTTACCGGGAGATCGTGCGTTTGTTCGGAGCGGAGGAGGTCCGCGCCGGCGCCGAAAAGGGCTGCATCCGCTACCGGCTGGACGGCAAAGAACAGCTCCTCAAGCTACCGAAAGGGAAGCTGAAAATAGGGAAATAAAAAAACACAGGGGTCTCTGCAAAATCCCAATTTTGCAGAGACCCCTGTTAAATACGGATTTATTCCTCTTCCGCCTCGCGCAGGTCCTCCGGCAGGACGGTCATCAGGGCCTCCTTGTCCGGAGCCTCCAGGGCGGCTACCCGGTTGGACTGGCGGACGATCATGTCCTCAAAGCAGTTGCGCACGTCCCGGCCGTTGCCGAAGTTCTCGCCACGCTGCTCATACAGCTGCCCGAAGAGGGCCAGGGCCTCCGTCTCGGCTTCCGGGCTGAGCTTGTAGCCGTTCTTCTCGCACTGGCCCTTGAAGATGGCCATCAGCTGCTCCCCGTTGTAGTCCGGAAAATGGATGTACTTGTTGAAGCGGGACTCCAGGCCCGGGTTGGAGTGGAGAAAGCGCTCCATGGGCCCGTCGTACCCGGCCACGATGACGATCAGGTCCTCCCGGTGGTCCTCCATGGCCTTCAGGATGGTCTCGACAGCCTCCCGGCCGAAGTCGTTCTCCCCGCCGGAGGAGAGAGAGTAGGCCTCGTCGATGAACAACACGCCCCCCAGGGCGGACTTCACCGCCTCCTGGGTCTTCAGGGCGGTCTGGCCCACATAGCCCGCCACCAGGCCGGAGCGGTCCACCTCCACCAGCTGACCCTTGCTCAGTACGCCGATGGCGGCGTAGAGACCGCTGACGAGCCGGGCCACCGTGGTCTTGCCGGTGCCCGGGTTGCCGGTAAAGACCATGTGCAGGGACATGGGCGGCACGGGCAGCTGATTTTCCTGACGGAGACGGCGCACCTTCATCAGGTTCACCAGGTTCTTGACGTCCTTCTTCACGTCCTCCAGACCCACCAGAGCCTCCAGCTGGGCCATGAGCTCGTCAAAATCCGGCTTCTCCGGGGCGGGCTCCGCCGGGCCCGGGGCGGCCTTCTCCCCGCCGGAGGTCTGGGACTGGAGAGAGGCCTTGTCCTTGAAGCTGGGGGCGCTGCTGGTCACATAGTCCATGGGGTCCAGGCCCAGCTTGCTCTTGCGGACGCCGGAGGCGTCACAGATGGCGGAGAGCTTGTCCGTACACTCGGTGATGTACTCCGCCTCGGCCAGACTCACCTCGTCGTCCGCGGCGGCCAGGCACAGCAGGATATTGGTCAGCATCCGGATGAAGGTCCGGGAGGTCTCGGTGCCCCGCTTCCCGTCCCGCTCCGCCAGGTCCCAGAAGAACACCGGCGGCAGGAACATGTCCTCCCGGCAGACGGAGCTGGTCAGGTTCCAGAGCAGCCACTGGGGCCGGGGCCGGCCCCGGGAGTAGATCTGGTTTGCCAGCTCCACATGCTGCTCTCCCACGCCGGTGCCCCGGCTCCACAGGGAGAGGGCGCAGCGGGTCATGAATTTGTCCAGCTCCTCAGCCAGACCGGCGCCGCCGCTGCGGTAAAAGGCGTCGGTATTGGCGATATAGGTCTTGTGAAACTCCTCGGGGGAGCGGTTCCAGGCGGTGGGCACGAGGCGTCCCTCCTCTTTCTATTACAGCTTTCCCCATTATTATAATCCAAATCCGGCTTTGGTCAAGACCCTAACCCCGTCCGGGCTTATAGCGCTGCCCTCCCGCAGTCCGGCTCTTGCCGGGCATCAGCTTCAGGCCCTGGGCCTGGGCGGCGGCCGCGGCGGAGCCTTTGGCCGCGCCCACCCGCTTCCAGACCGCCTCGAAGCCCCGGAGCCTGCGCTGGATGTCTCTGTCTTCCATGGCTTTTCACCTCGTTTCAGTGTATGCCGGCTCTTGCAAAGCGGTGCGATCTGTGCGATAATAGAGACAGAAAAAACGTTCGGAGGCGGCTATGGCGAGGTTTTTTATGGCCGGGACCAACATCCACGGCGGTAGGGCGATCATCAAAGGCCGGGACGCGGAGCATGTGCAGGTGCTCCGGCTGCGGCCCGGGGAGGACCTGGTCATCTGCGACGGCCAGGGCACAGACTATAAGTGCAGGCTCGTGAAGGCGGACAGGGAGCAGGCGGAGGCCGAGGTGCTGGAGGTGGTGCGCTGTCCCGCCGAGCCCACGGTAAAGGTGTCCGTCCTCTGCGGCCTGCCTAAGGGGGACCGGAGCGACTATATCATCCAGAAGTCCGTGGAGGCCGGGGCGGAGGAGATCTTATTCTTCGACTGCGCCCGCTGCATCGCCAAGCCGGACAAGCCGGAGAAGAAGCTGGAGCGCTGGCAGCGCATCGCCGAGGAGGCCGCCAAGCAGTCCGGCCGGGGGATCATCCCCCAGGTGGGCTGGGCCGGGGACCTGGCCGGAGCGCTGGACCTGGCGCTGAAAAAGGAGCTGGGCCTCTTCCTGTACGAGACAGGGGAGCGGGAGCCTTTGGACCGGGTGCTGGAGGCCAGCCGGCAGGTCCGGACCGCCGCGCTGATCACCGGGCCCGAAGGGGGCTTTGAGAAGTTCGAGGCGGACCTGGCCCGGATCGCGGGGCTGCACGTCTGCTCCATGGGGGAGCGCATCCTCCGCTGCGAGACCGCCCCGGTGGTGGCCCTGACGGCCCTCATGTACGCAACCGGGAACCTGTCGTAAAAGAGAAAAGACGAAACCGTCAGCCGCCCTTTTCAAACGGGGCGGCTGACGGTTTAGACACGAACCGCCTTTCCTCGTGTATTGACGTTGTGTTCGACTTATGTTATACTTAACTTTAATTTGAAAGTTAAAGGAGTTGGAATCCCACACCATGGATGACGGCAGTCGATTGCCTTGGATACTTGCTTTTGTTCTGCTGCTGTGCGCCGCGTATTTCGCCGTGGCCGAGACGGCCTTCGCCTCCGCGTCGCGCAATAAAATAAAAACCGCCGCCGACCGGGGCGACGGCCGGGCCCAAAAGGCCCTGTATGTGCTGGACAATTTTGACCGGGCCATCAGCACCCTGCTGATCTGCACCAACATCGTACATATCGCCACCGCCTCCATCGTCACCGTGGCGGTCACCCGGCTCTGGGGCCTGAGCGCGGTGTCGGTAAGTACGATCGTGACCACCATCGCGGTCTTCTTCGCCGGGGAGATGCTCCCCAAGACGGTGGCCAAGAAGTACAGCGAGCGCTGCGCCAAGGCCTGCGCCGGGCCCCTCTGCGTGTTCATGAAGCTCTTCGCCCCCTTCTCCGCCCTGCTGACCCTGATCGGCCAGGCGGCGGCCCGGCTCACTAAGGGCGATCCGCAGATCTCCGTCACGGAGGACGAGCTGTACGATATCATCGAGGACATGACCGAGGAGGGCACCCTGGACGAGGAGCGGGGGGACCTGATCTCCTCCGCCCTCCAGTTCGGGGACGTGACGGTGGAGAGTATCCTGACCCCCCGGGTGGACCTGGCCGCTATCGACATCGAGGACAGCGGCGAGGAGATCCTCTCCCTCATCAAGTCCACCAACCACAGCCGCCTGCCGGTGTATGAGGGCAGCATCGACAACATCATCGGCATTTTGCAGATCCGCCGCTATATCAAGGCCTATCTGCGCCAGGGCCCGGCCCTGGACCTGCGCCCGCTGCTGGACGAGGCCCTCTTTATCCACCAGAGCACCAATATCGACGAGCTGCTGCCCATTATGTCCAAGCGCCGGCTGAACGTGGCCGTGGTGACGGACAACTACGGCGGCACCCTGGGCATCGTCACGGTGGAGGATATCCTGGAGGAGCTGGTGGGCGAGATCTGGGACGAGGACGACGTGGTGGAGGAGACCATCGTGGACCTGGGCCCCGGCCTGTGCCGGGTGGACGCGGACGAGACGGTGGCCGACGTGTTTGAGCATATGGAGTACGAGGATCCGGAGGGGGACGAGGACCTGGTGAACACCCTGATGGGCGAATGGGCCTACGGGCAGTTCACCGCCATCCCCAAGGTGGGGGACAGCTTCCGCTATCACGCGCTGGAGGTCACGGTCTCCGCCATGGAGCACAACCGGATCCTGAAATTGCAGGTCGCCCTGCTGCCTGAGGAAGAGGAAGGGGGCGGGGAAGAATGAGCATGACGCTGGTTGCCGTGGGTATCGCGGTCTGCCTTGCCCTGTCGGCCTTCTTCTCGGCCTCGGAGATGGCCTATTCCTCCTGCAATACCCTCCGGCTGGAGCGCTTCCGGGACGAGGGCTCCAAACGGGCGGCGGCTGCCGTCCGGATCACCGAGCACTATGACGACGCTTTGGGCGCCATCCTGATCGGCAACAACCTGGTGAACATCGCCGCCTCCTCCTTAAGCTCCGTGTTCGTCATTCTCCTGACCGGGAGCGACGCCTATGCCTGGCTCTCCACGCTGCTGATCACTCTGCTGGTGATCGTCTTCGGGGAGACCATCCCCAAGATCACCGCCAAGAAGCGGGCCAATCTGTCGGCCATGCAGTACGCCTATATCATCCGGGCGCTGATGGTCCTGCTCAAGCCCCTCATCTGGCTGGTGGTGAAGACCATCGAGCTGCTGACCAAGGGTCTGAAGGGCGAGGACGAGGACCAGGAAGAGGCGGTGGAGGAGCTCCAGTCCATCATCGAGACCGCCGAGGACGAGGACGTGCTGGATGAGGACCAGTCCGAGCTGGTCCAGGCCGCCATCGACTTTGCGGATATCTCCGCTCTGGAGGTCATGACCGCCCGGGTGGACGTGCAGGCCCTGGACATCGACGACGACTGGGAGGAGATCCTCTCCCTCATCGAGGAGGCCCCCTATTCCCGCCTGCCGGTGTATGAGGGCAGCGTTGACAACATCATCGGCGTGCTGTACCTCAACCGCTTCCTGAAAGCCCTCACCGACGGGGACAAGGTGGACATCCGCAAGTACCTGATGCCCCCCTGCTATGTGTACAAGACCATGAAGCTGCCCCAGGTGCTCAGCCAGCTGCGCCGGGCCAAGCAGCACCTGGCCATCGTGTCCGACGAGTACGGCGGCACCCTGGGGGTGCTGTCCATGGAGGACGTGCTGGAGCAGATCGTGGGCGATATCTGGGACGAGACGGACACCGTGGAGCCGGAGGTGGTGGAGCGCTCCGAGGGCGAATATGAGCTGGACGGGGACATGATCCTGGACGACTTCATCGAGCTGGTGGGCATCCGGGAGGACCGCTTCGAGGCGGAGAGCAACACCCTGGGCGGCTGGACCCTGGAGATGTTCGGCGCCTTCCCCCAGCCGGGGGACAGCTTCCGCTATGAGGACCTGGAGCTGACCGTCCTGAAGATGGACGGCCGCCGGGTGGAGCGGGTGCTGGTCAAGACCGGCCAGAAGGAGAAAGAAGAATAAAAAAGGATCAAAAAAGTCCTGCGGCAACGCACCGCAGGACTTTTTCATATAGAGTTCTTTTTCAGATGCTCTCGAATTCCTCTACGATATCCTTCTCCGGGGCCTTGGTGGCCAGACTCACCAGGACGATGGCCGCGCAGGCCACCAGGAAGGCGGGGAGCAGCTCGTAGATGTCCCAGGCGCCGCCCAGGGGCCGGACCAGGTACTTCCAGACGAAGACCATCACGCCGCCGGAGACCATGCCGGCCAGAGCGCCGTAACGGTTGGAGCGCTTCCAGAACAGGGCCATGAGCATCACGGGCCCGAAGGAGGCGCCGAAGCCGGCCCAGGCGAAGGAAACGATGCCGAAGACGGAGCTGTTGGGGTCCCGGGCCAGGAACACGCCGGCCAGAGCCACCAGCAGCACGGTGATGCGGGCGATGAACATCTCCTGGGCGCTGGAGAGCTTCAGGTGGAACACGCCCTGGAGCAGGTTGTGGGAGATGCTGGAGGCGGAGGCCAGCAACTGGGCGTCGGCGGTGGACATGGTGGAGGCCAGGATGCCGGCCAGGACCAGGCCCGCGATCAGGGCCGGGATGATGCCGTAGGAGCTCATGAGGGAGGAGATGCGCACCAGGATGGCCTCGGCGGCGGAGGAGCTGTCAAAGGGGGCGATAACGCCCTTGCTGCTCATGCCGAAGCCCACCACGCCGACAATGATGGCGATGCTCATGGAGATGACCACCCAGATGCTGCCGATGCGGCGGGAGACAGCCAGCTTCTCCTCGTCGTTGATGGCCATGAAGTGGTTGAGGATGTGGGGCATGCCGCAGTAGCCCAGGCCCCAGGCCATGGTGGAGCAGATGGTGATAAAGCCGTACTTGCCGGGGGTGGTGGAGAGAATGTTGGTGCTGGAGGTGAGGCTCAGGTAGCCGGGGACGGTCTGGGCGTTGGCCACCACCGCGCTCCAGCCGCCGGCGGAGTGGATGCCGAAGACCAGGATGACGATCAGGGCGACGCTCATGACGATGCTCTGGATCAGGCTGGTGACGGAGGCGGCCATGAAGCCGCCCATGGCGCAGTAGGCCACGATGACTGCCGCGCTGATGAGCATAGCCACCATGTAGTCGATATCAAAGAGGTTGGTGAAGAGCTTGCCGCAGGCGGCAAAGCCGGAGGCGGTGTAGGGCACGAAGAAGACGATGATGATCACCGCCGCGATGCCCTCGATCAGCCCGCTCTTGTCCCGGTAGCGGTGGGAGAAGAAGTCCGGGATGGTGATGGCGTCTACCCGGGCGGAATAGCGCCGCAGGCGCTTGGCTACGATCAGCCAGTTCAGGTAGGTGCCCACGGCCAGACCGATAACGGTCCAGGTGGCGTCGGCCAGGCCGCAGAAGTAGGCCAGACCGGGCACGCCCATCAGCAGCCAGCTGCTCATATCCGAGGCCTCGGTGCTCATGGCCACCACGATGGGGCCCAGGCGCCGGCCGCCCAGATAGAAGTCTGTGGAGCTGTTGTTGCCTTTGGAGTAGACCGCGCCGATAGCCAGCATACCGATCAGGTACACGACGATGGCGGCCAGGATGCAGATACTTGCGCTTGTCATAGAAGGGGTCCTCTCTTTTCTCAAACAGGATAGTTTGATTATATCGGGTAATGATTTGAAAACAAGAGAAAAATCTCCCTTTGGGGCTTGAAATCCTCAAAATTTTCGTTATAATATGTAAAGACTTGATTTTACTCATAATAAAATGAAAATTTTTCATCTATGGAGGCAGACATGACGCTGGCGAGATATGAGATGCTGATGGCGGTGGTGGAGCAGGAGAGCTTGACCGGGGCCGCCCAGGTCCTGGGCTGCACCCAGTCCGCGGTGAGCCACGGGATCGAGGCTCTGGAGAAGGAGCTGGGCTTCGCGGTGCTGAAGCGGAGCCGGGCGGGGGTGAAGCTCACCGCCGAGGGGGAGCGGCTGATGCCGGCGGTCCGGGGCCTGCTCAACAGCGCCGAGCAGCTGGAGCAGCAGGCTGCCTCCATCCGGGGCCTGGAGGCGGGCACCGTGCGTATCGGGGCCTTCACCTCCGTGGCCGTCCACTGGCTGCCGGGGGTGCTGAAGGAGTTCCAGACGGACTACCCCAAGGTGGACTTCAAGCTCCTCAACGGGGACTATCACGACGTGGAGCAGTGGCTCTCCGACGGCAGCGTGGACATCGGCTTTGTGAATCTGCCCTGTGAGCTGGACTGCGAGTACATCCCCCTGATGGAGGACCGGCTGCTGGCGATCCTGCCGGAGGACAGCCGCTTTGCCAGCTACCCCCGCTTCCCCCTGTCCGAGTGCGAGACAGAGCCCTTTATCAGCCTTCTCCAGAGCTCCGACCACGACGCCCGCCGGGCCCTGGAGGCGGCGGGGGTCAAGCCCAACGTGCGCTTTTACACCAAGGACGACTACGCCATCATCGCCATGGTGGAGCAGGGCCTGGGCATGAGCATCATGCCGGAGCTGCTGCTGAAGGGGCGGCACGACCGGCTGCTGACGCTGCCCCTGGTGCCGGAGGCTAAGCGGGTCATCGGCCTGGCCATCGCGGCGGGCAGCAAGGCGGGCCCCGCAACCCGGCGCTTTGCCGACTATGTGAAACGCTACGTCACAGAGCGGGCATAATGAAAAAACCAGACGGATCGAACCGTCTGGTTTTTTATGTGGTACGATTTTATTTCAGCACGATCGCGCGGACCGCTTCCATCAGGTCCACCGCCTGGGAGCGGGGGATGAGAGCCGTGGGGACGCCGTCGATCACCGCCAGGCAGTAGGTCCCGTCATAGCGGTAGAGCTGGATCTGCACGGTGGGGAAGTTCTCACTGTCCAGATGGACCGTCAGGCCGGTCTCCAACTGGCCGGAGGGCTTTTCGGCGGTGAACTCCTCCGCCGCCAGCTTTTCCAGAGCGCTCTGCAGGCCGGCGTCCTCCGACTCCTCCTCGCCGTAGGTCCAGAGGGTCTTCCCGTCCTCGGTCCGGGGGCTCAGGCTGTAGTCCTCGCCCTCCAGGGAGACATCCAGCTGCGTCACGGCCTCGAAATCCGCCGTCAGCAGCTCCTTGTGCCGCAGGTCGTCCACCGAGGCGGCCATCAGCTTCTTGTAGTCGGCCCCGTCGATCTGATAGACGATGGGGGACTCGCCCACGCGCATATAGGCGGTGATCTCTTCGTCCTCCGTGTCCTCCTCATCTTCGGCGCTGGCTTTGGCCGCTTCCTCCGGGTCCCGGCTGACGGACAGAGTGAAGCTTGCCGCCTGTTCCTTGCCGTCCTCATCCTTGGCGCTGTAGTCTGCCGAGACGGTCAGCTCCGGCGTATCCAGCCCGTAGCTTTCCAGCTCCTCCGGCGTGGCGTTGTAGGTCACGTAGTTCGTGGCGTCCAGGAGAGTGATGTTGGCCAGATACCCGTCCACCAGGGAGGTATCCAGAGGCAAAGTCCTGCCGCCCTGCTCGGTGAAGTACACGTCGTCCTCGCAGGGGGACTTGCCGCTGTCCTCCTCCCGGAGGACTTCATAGTCCGCCGCGCCGCTGAACTGGAGACGGCTGACTTCTTCGAAGCTGGGCAGCTCGTCGTTGTCGATCATGTCCCGGATGGTGGCGTCGTAGTCGTCCAGGGGGTCGTCGTTGACCAGGTACACGTTCCCGTCCCCGATGGACACGTAGCGCTTGGAGTCCATCTGACTGTAATCCCCCAGCTGGAGCGTGACGTTCTGGTCCCCGGCGCTCAGTTCCACGGTACACAGGGGCTTGTCCAGGCCGTACTGGCCGTAGTCCTCCACGTTCTCGATGGTGAAGGCGGCGGCAAAGGCCTCAAAGCGGCTGAGAAAGTCCGCCATCTTCTCCTGGTCCACCGGGAAGGCGCTGTCCTCATCCCAGAGCCAGCTGCCGTCCCTGTGGAAGGCCAGGCTCTCCCCCTGGTACTCCCAGGACAGGGCCGTGACCGTGTCCGGGTCGATCTCCAGGACGACCTCCCCGCTGGTTTTGATCTGCTCGGTCTTCTCCCGGAAAAAGCTCAGGCCCACGGTGGCGACGACCGCCACCAGCAGCACCCCCAGCAGGACCGCCAATTTCTTAGACCGCTTCATTCTGGAGCCTCCTTCTTCTCAGCACCACGCCGACGCCCACGCCCAGGTAGGCCAGCGGGAACAGGCCGATCATCAGCAGCTTCAGCAGAGAGGCCTGGGAGGCGCTGATGGTCAGATAGTTGTAATTGAGGGACTTGCTGCGGATGGCCATGGCCTCGCTCTGCCCGATGAGGGCGGACAGGGCGTTCATGCCCAGGTCGTCATTGGCGCCGGAGGAGTAGGCGTTGTACATGTCCTCCAGCAGCAGGGAGGAGCTGAACCAGACGATCTGCCCGCCGCCGCTGTCCTCCACCTTCACCGCCAGGGCGAAGGGCCCGTCGGTGTCGCCCTCCTCCTTCTCATAGGTGCTCAGGCCGTAGCCCGCCGCCTTGCTGAAGGCGGAGTCGGAGGTGCTCATCAGGGTGGTGACCGCGCCGCTGCTGTCCGAGACGCTCAGGCCCTGGGCCACCGGGAGGATGGCGTAATAGCGCTCGTCGATCAGGGAGTCGGTGATGGGGTCGGAGCTCATATCCGGCAGCAGCACATAGGGGGTCTGGAAGGCGTAGTGCTCCCGGTCGGCCTCCACCACCACGCCGTCCTGGGGCGTCACGCCGTAGGGCCGCAGGATTCCGTACAGGTTCGTTAGCGTCCCGTCCTCGGTGGGCCCGGCCAGGACCAGCAGCTTCCCGCCGCCGGATACGTAGTCGGAGAGCCGGTCCGCCTCCTCCTGGGAGAGGTCGCTCTGGGGGGCGTAGATCATCAGGCAGGCCGCGTCCTCGGGGATCTCGTACGCCGTCAGCAGGGACAGGGACCGGAGCTCGATGTTCTCCTTCTCCACCTCGTCCTGGAAGCTAGCGGGCAGCTCCGCCTCCCCGTGGCCCTCCAGAGTGTACAGCACCGGCAGCTCGTCGGTGGTCACGTAGTCGATGGCGGAGGTGATGGCCCCCTCCCCGTCAAAGGAGGTGCTGTAGGCATAGGAGTATAGGTCCGGCTCCTGCACGTAGATGTCCTCGTAGCCGATGTAGCGGCTCCGGTCCCCGCACTCCACCACCAGGCTGTTGTTCTGCACCGTCTCGTCGGTGTACTGCTGGGCGAAGGTGGGGTACACGTCCGGGTTCCGCTTCTCCACGGAGATGTGGTCGGAGAGGCTGTCGTACTTGCTCAAAAGCGTCTCGATGACCTCGTCCTCCTCCCCGGCCTGGACGATCCAGTAGAGCTTTACGTCCTGCTGAAGATTATTGACCACCACCTTGGTGTTGCTGGTGATGGAGTAGAGCTTGGAGGCGCTGATATCAAAGCGGGTGGCCGAGGCCGGGAGCAGCGAGACGAAGACGTTCACCACGATCAGAATGGCCAGCACCAGGGCGGTGACGGCCAGGGAATAGCTCCCGCCCCGCAGGGCGATCTTATTGACGGAGCCCTCCGGCCCAAAGAACCGGAATTTCTTCTTTTCCATCAGTTGTACCTCCTCTTCTCCAGGGACTGGACCGACAAAAACAGAAACAGGACGATGACCGTCAGGTCAAAGACCACCGCCGTCAGGTCGAAGACCCCATTGACGAAGCTCTCAAAGCGGTCGAAGAGGGACAGGGCCGTCATCATCCGCGGCAGAAGCTCGTCAAAGGCCTCCCCAGCCAGGAAATAGGCCGCCATGACCGCTACCATCAAAACGATGCCGGTCACATAGGCCAGGTTCTCGTTTCGGGTCACGAAGCGGACCAGCAGGCACAGCAGCAGGATCAGCACCGTCAGCGCGGCGACGGACCCGAAGGCCGTGGCGGACACGTACTCCGACAAACTCACGCTGAAGTAGTTGAACAGCATCAGCGCCAGGCCCAGGCCCGCGGCCAGGCCCTGGTTGTCCGTCAGGGAGGAGAGAAAGACGCCCAGGGCGATGAGGGCCGCCCCCATCAGGAAGAAGGCGAAGATGGAGCCATAGGCCGCCGGCAGATAGACCTCCCCGAACTGGGAGAACAGCAGGGGATAGAGGGCCACCACCGCCAGGGGGATCAGGTAGAGCACCAGCAGGGCCAGATACTTGCCCAGAATGACCTGGGTGGTGCTGACGGGCAGGGAGTAGAGCAGTTGATCCGTCCGCTGCCGCCGTTCCTCCGCCAGGACCCGCATGGTCAGGATGGGCACGATGATGGCCAGCACCAGGGAGCAGTATTCCAGCACGAACTCGAAATTGCTCACCGCCGCCTGGATGTTGTAGCGCAGGGCCCCCAGGCCCACGAACATCAGCAGGAAGGCCCCGAACACGTAGGCTGTCAGGGAGTGGAAATAGCCGCGAAGCTCATGCTTCAGGATGGCCGTCATGGCTCTGCGCCTCCTTTTCCGTCAGTTCAATGAAGATATCCTCCAGATTGGCCCGCCTGAGCCCCAGCTCCAGCAGGGCCACGTTCTTTCGGGCAAAGGCGAAGAACAGCCGGCGGGAGGCGCCGTACAGGTCCCCGTCCTCCACGCCGATCCGGGCCTGGGTGATGCCGGGCTCCTTCTCGCTCAAGTCCAATGGGGAGATCCCGTCCGTCTCTACTAAGATCTCCACCACCTGGTCCTGGGGCGCGTCGGCGGTGAGGAGGATCTCGTGGGCGCTCATGCGCTTTTCCAGGTTCTCCGGCGTGTCGAAGGCCACCAGCCGGCCCTTGGAGAGGATCAGGATCTGGCCGCAGATGGTCTGCACCTCGGAGAGGATGTGGGAGCTGAAGAGCACCGTGTGGGTCTTTCCCAGCTCCTTGATGAGATCCCGGATCTCGATGATCTGTAAGGGGTCCAGGCCCACGGTGGGCTCATCCAGGATGATCGTCTGGGGGTCCCCCAGCAGAGCCTGGGCGATGCCTACCCGCTGCTTGTAGCCCTTGGACAGGGCGGCGATGCGCCGGTTCTTGACGCCCTCCGTCCCCGTCTGGCGGAGCACTGCCTCCACCTGCTCGGTCAGGGCCGGGCCCTTGAGGCCCTTGGCCTCGCCCACGAAGCGCAGGTACTCCAGGGGCGTCTCGTTCAGATACAGGGGCGGCTGCTCCGGCAGGTAGCCGATGAGCCGCTTGGCCTGGTCCGGCTCCTCAAAAATGTCGTGCCCGTCGATGCGCACGTGCCCCTCGGTGGCCGACAGGCAGCCGGTCATGATGTTCATGGTGGTGGATTTGCCCGCCCCGTTGGGGCCCAAAAAGCCGTAGATCTGCCCCGGCTCGATGGTAAAGGACAGGTCCGACACCGCCGTCACATCCCCGTATTTTTTCGTCAGATGTTCAACTTCGATCAATGGGAAGCTCTCCTCCTTTCGATACACCCTAAAATAAAACGCGAAGCTGAAACATCGCTTAAAAAATTGTTAGCGATTTATGAATTTCTGAAAGGCGCGGCTGGGTTTTTGCAGTTATCTGACTCTGTACAAAGGGGAAAAAGCATGGTAAAATGTTCGCGCTTTGTTTTAAACAACATGTTCGCCGGCCTTTCCGCCGGCAGAGGGAGCGGATATGAGAGAACAGACCGGAGAATTTGAACGGCGGGCGGCGCCCCGCCGGGCCGAGATGGAGGAGCTCTGGGAAAGCCTCTACCCCGGAGACGAGGCGGGCAGCTCCGCCTTTCTCGCCATGCTGCGCGGGGCCTGGGAGCAGCGGCCGGAGGCCCTGAGGGAGCTGGACCGGCAGCGCCTGGCCCGGCCGGACTGGTATAAGGACCGGGCTCTTACGGGGATGCAGCTGTATGTGAAGGCCTTTGCCGGCACCCTGCGGGGCGTCCGGGAGAAGCTAAGCTACATAGAGGACTGCGGCGTCAACTATCTGCACCTGATGCCCCTGCTCCTCAGCCCCGAGGGCCGCAGCGACGGGGGCTATGCCGTGGCGGATTTCCGGCAGGTGCAGCCGGAGCTGGGGACCATGGAGGACCTGGCGGAGCTGGCGGCGGACTGCCACAGCCGGGGCATCTCCCTGTGCCTGGACTTCGTGATGAACCACAGCAGCGAGGACCACGAGTGGGCCCGCCGGGCCCGGGCAGGAGAGAAGGAATACCAGGAGCGCTACTTCTTCTTTGACAGCTGGGACATCCCCAATGAGTACGAGAAGACCGTGCCCCAGGTCTTCCCCACCACCGCCCCCGGCAGCTTCTCCTGGTGTCCGGAGGCGGGGAAGGTGGTCATGACCAGCTTCTACCCCTACCAGTGGGACCTGAACTACGGCAACCCCGTCGTGCTGCGGGACATGACGGAGAACATGCTCTTTCTGTGCAACCAGGGGGTGGACATCATCCGCCTGGACGCGGTGCCCTATATCTGGAAGGAGCTGGGCACCAGCTGCCGGAACCTGCCCCAGGTCCACAGCCTGGTGCGGCTGATGCGCCTGGCCTGCGAGATCGTCTGCCCCGGCACGCTGCTGCTGGGGGAGGTGGTCATGGAGCCGGCCAAGGTGGCCCCCTACTTCGGCAGTCCGGAGCGGCCCGAGTGCCACATGCTCTACAATGTGACCACCATGGCCAGCACCTGGCACACGGTGGCCACCCGGGACGTGCGCCTGCTGGAGCAGCAGCTGGAGCAGGTGTTCCGCCTGCCCAGGGAATACGCCTTCCTCAACTATCTGCGCTGCCATGACGACATCGGCTGGGGCCTGGACTACGGCTACCTGGGCCGCTTCGGTATGGAGGAGGGCGCCCACAAGAAATTCCTCAACGACTACCTCACCGGCGTCTGGCCCGGCAGCCCGGCCCGGGGCGAGCTGTACAACAACGACCCCCGGCTCCGGGACGCGCGGCTCTGCGGCACCACCGCCTCTCTCTGCGGCCTGGAGACGGCCCGCCGGGAGGGGGACCGGGAGAAGCTGACCCACGCGTTGCTGCTGGACGAGATGCTCCACGCCTTCGTGCTCAGCCTCAGCGGCGTGCCGGTCCTGTACAGCGGGGACGAGATCGCCCGGGAGAACGACTACGGCTATCACGACGAGCCTTTGAAGGCGGAGGACAGCCGCTGGCTTCACCGGGGGGACATGGACTGGGAAGCGGCTGCCCGGCGGCATGACCCGGAGACGGTGGAGGGGCAGCTCTTCGGCGCCCTGCGGCGGCTGGAGCGGCTCCGGGCCGGGCACCGGGCCTTTGAGGCCGGGGCGGACGTCTGGCTGGTGCGGACCGGGGACCGGGGCGTCCTGGGCCTGGGCCGCTATTACCAGGGGGAGAAGCTGGTGGCCCTGTACAACTTCTCGGACGAGGAGAAGACCGTCCGCGTGGACGAGCTGGGGGAGTATACCGATCTCTGGACCGGCCTACCCCAGGACAAGCGGGCGGTGACCCTCCCCTCCGGCGGCTTTGTGTGGCTTCTTTGCGATTTTGGAGAATAAATCAAAATGGGACTGTAGCAAAACGAAATGTTAAGCTACAGTCCCTTGAGTGTTAAAAAAGGGCAAAATCTTCTGAAGTAAATGAAAGTTTAAATGAGCAAAAAATTTTCCTCTGCCCGTCTCCTTCGGTCACCAGCTGGAGGGAAGCTTGGTCTCTTGGTGAATTTGTTCGCTTTCTTTGTCTTGCCACAAAGAAAGCGAACCGAAAGAAAAGGCACCCGGGGAAGTCTCCCCGGGACCCCTCCAGGGAGAAAGACACAACAAACTTCTTCTTAGGTCGCCCGTAATCTTTCCTTCCGGTATACCCCGGTGCAGACACTGGCAAAAATCGCTCCTTCCGGTTGCGCGCACTTTCCGACAAGGCTCGCCGGGTAGTCGACTAACTGTGCACCTTCATGGCTCCCCTGTGTAAGGAGAGCCATGAGGGTGCGGAACTTGTCTCTTCTAAACTCATATAAACTGCCATTTCGGAAGTATACCGCCCGACAGCCCAGGAAAAGAAGCCGGTCCAAAAACGGACCGGCTTCTTTTCCTGTATCAGTGTGACGCTGTGAGTTCTTCCAGGCTCAGGCTCCGGTCGTGGCGGATGGGCTGCCATTGGACGGGGGAGAACAGGGAGGCGATGCAGATGGGCACATAGGTGAACATGAAGACGGGGAAGGTGAAGGTGTAGAGCAGCTTCTTTCCGGCCGGGCAGCGGATCTGCCTCCACTCGGTGAGTGTGGTCAGGGCCCCGACGAAAAAGAGAGTGATGTACAGGTTCCCGCCCAGTTGGAGGAGGGACAGGACCAGGGAGCTCAGGTCCCGGCCGGCCAGAAAGTTCAGCCCGGCGGCCGTCAGGTTCACCGCCGCGCTCAGCCCCGTCAGCACCGCGGCGGGCATGATGCTCATGGTCATGTCGTAGCAGCTCAGGCAGTCCCGGCTGAAGATGCCACGGAGCAGGGAGCCGCCGTAGCGGTGGAAGACCTGGAGATAGCCCCGGCACCAGCGACGCCGCTGCCGCCAGGACTGGCGGAAGTCCCGGGGCTGCTCGTCGTAGAGGACGGCCCGGGGGCAGTAACCGATGCGCACGCCCCGGAGCACGTTGTCGATGGTGAACTCCGTGTCCTCCGTCAGCAGGAAGAAGCGCCAGCCGCCGCAGCGGCGGAGCACCTGCCGGGAGAACAGAAAGCCCGTCCCCGCCACCACGCAGCTGCTGCCCAGGAGCATCCGGGCGTGGTTGAGGTAGCGGCTGTCCCGGAGAAACCACAGGGCGTAGCCGGCGGAGATCCAGTTGTCGCCGTAGTTTTTGGAGTTGCGGTAGCTGGTGACGATCTCATAGCCGCCGCAGAAGGTCTCGTTCATCCGCCGGACAAAGTCCGGGGCGAGCAGGTTGTCCGCGTCAAAGACGAAGTAGCCGTCGTAGCAGTCCGCGCCCCGGTCCCGCTCAATGCAGCGCAGGAGAAAGTCCAGGGCGTAGCCCTTGCCCACCCGGCTCCGGTCAAAGCGCTCGTAGACTTGGGCCCCGTGGGCGCGGGCCAGGGCGGCGGTGGCGTCGGTGCAGTTATCGGCTACCACATAGAGGTCCAGCAGCTCCGCCGGGTAGTCCTGGCGCCGGAGGCTGTCCAGCAGCGGGCCGATGACGGCCTGCTCGTTCCGGGCGGCGATGAGCGCCGCGTAGCGCTTCTCCTCCGCCCGGCCCAGAGGGCGGGGGCGGCCGAACAGGGCTACGGGGATATAAAAGAACTGATAGGCGTAGCACAGGAAAAACAGCAGCATCACCACAAAATTGAAGGTCTCAACGGCACGCATAGGCTCCTCCTCTCCGCGCCCGTCCGGGCGCTGTAGACCCATTATAGAGGAGGAGCCAATTAAGAAAAAACCGGATGAAAGCTTATAAAAAGCTTATAATTTGTTTAAGGTACGCATATTTGCGTAAAAGAACGCCGGCCAGGCAGTTTGCCTGGCCGGCGAAGCCGTATTTTCTCAGTCGATCTTGGGCAGCTGGGCGAAGTAGGCGGCCAGCTCCTCGTCGGAGGGCACATAGTCGTCCATCTGGCCTTCGTGGAACTTCTCGTAGGCCACCATGTCGAAGTAGCCGGTGCCGGTGAGGCCGAAGAGGATGGTCTTCTCCTCGCCGGTCTCCTTGCACTTGAGGGCCTCGTCGATGGCCACCCGGATGGCGTGGGAGCTCTCGGGAGCGGGCAGGATGCCCTCCACCCGCGCAAACTGCTCCGCCGCCTCGAAGACCTTGGTCTGGGGCACGGATACGGCCTCCATCAGCCCGTCGTCATACAGCTGGGAGAGGATGGGGCTCATGCCGTGGTAGCGCAGGCCGCCGGCGTGGTTGGGGGCGGGGATGAAGCCGCTGCCCAGGGTATACATCTTGGCCAGGGGGCAGACCATGCCGGTGTCGGCAAAGTCGTAGGCGAACCTGCCCCGGGTCAGGCTGGGGCAGGAGGCCGGCTCCACGGCGACGATCCGGTAATCCGCCTCGCCCCGGAGCTTCTGGCCCATGAAGGGGGCGATCAGGCCGCCCAGGTTGGAGCCGCCGCCGGCGCAGCCGATGATGATGTCCGGCTTGATGCCGTATTTGTCCATGGCGGTCTTGGTCTCCAGACCGATGACGGACTGGTGCAGCAGCACCTGGTTGAGCACCGAGCCCAGCACGTAGCGGTAACCCGGCGTGGAGACCGCGGCCTCCACCGCCTCGGAGATGGCGCAGCCCAGGGAGCCGGTGGTGCCGGGGTGCTCGGCCAGGATCTTCCGGCCCACGTTGGTGGTGTCGGAGGGGGAGGGGGTCACGGAGGCGCCGTAGGTCCGCATGACCTCCCGGCGGAAGGGCTTCTGCTCATAGCTGACCTTCACCATGTACACCTTGCAGTCCAGGCCCAGGTAGGCGCAGGCCATGGCCAGGGCCGTGCCCCACTGGCCGGCGCCGGTCTCGGTGGTGACGCCCTTCAGGCCCTGCTTCTTGGCGTAGTAGGCCTGGGCGATGGCGGAGTTGAGCTTGTGGGAGCCGCTGGTGTTGTTGCCCTCGAACTTGTAGTAGATCTTGGCCGGGGTCTGGAGCTTCTCCTCCAGGCAGTAGGCCCGGACCAGCGGGGAGGGACGGTACATCTTGTAGAAATTGCGGATCTCTTCAGGGATGGGGATAAAGGCCGTGTCGTTGTCCAGCTCCTGCTGCACCAGATCGGCGCAGAAGACGCCGCCCAGCTCCTCGGCGGTCATGGGCTGATGGGTGCCCGGGTTCAGCAGAGGGGCCGGTTTGTTCTTCATGTCCGCCCGGACATTGTACCAGCTCTGGGGCATCTCGCTCTCTTCCAGATAGATTTTGTAGGGGATCTTCTCGTTTGCCATGGTTCCTTCTCCTTTCGATGGGGGACAGGACAAAAAAACGACCCTGTCCCAGTTTGTTTCGCTGGGACAGGATCGGAAGATCCTGCGGTGCCACCCGGCTTGGCGCTCTCGCGCCCACTCTGCGCATACCATCATATGCCGGCCTTTGTTTACGGAGGGCCTGCTCCGTCTCGCATACTCCGGGACGCGTGCGCCCCGTTTCCGTTCGCCCTCGGAAGTCCATTCAGTTCCGCTTGCTTCGCCGCCATCACAGCGCCGGCGGCTCTCTGGGGAAGCCCGGACAGAACCTACTCACTCTTCTTCAATGGTTTAGTGTAAGTTTAAACCGCGTTTGAGGAAATGTCAAGAAGGATTTTTCAAAATTTAAAAGATTTTTGTGGCCGCCTGAGACAAGGAAACATACGCGGTCAAAGGCATCCTTTGGGCATAACTTTCATTGCGGGGCCTTGACAACCACAAAGGTTGTCAAGGCCCCGCAAGTTCTGCCTCAAATTCTGCTCTTTGACTGTGCTGCGTCAGAACATCACCGCAAAGCCATTTTGCCGCGCAAGCACGGCAAAATCGGCGAGCGGTAATGTTCTTCCTTGTCAAATCAAAGCAGAAGCTTTGATTTGAAGAGGAGGCACAGTGTAGGGAGCGAGCTTTCGTGTTTACACGGAAGCGAGACGATCCGAAACTTGTGCCGACGATGCGCGAAAGATTTTTCGTTCTCGCTAAGCGAAAAACGCAGGGAATCCTTTGTGGATTTCCGAGGCTTTTCGCAACGCGAGGGCGGAAAAGATCCACGCAAAACCGTGTGTTTCCTTGTCTCTGGCGGCCCTTCTCAGTGCCGCCCGCGCCGCCTGCGGCGGCGGTTATCCCGGATGGAGAGAATGACGATGGTCATCGTGCTGACGGCCACCAGGGCCGCGATCACAAAGAACAGGATGCGGAAGGTGTCCAGGTTCAATCCGGCGGCCTCGCCGTCGCCGCCGTCAAACTCCGTCGCCCGGGTCTCGGTATAGCCGCAGACGCTGCACTCGCCCTGCTCCTCCCCCTTGGCCCGGGAGGTGGCGGGGATGGTCTCGGTCCACACCATGCTGTGGGGGGCCTGGTCCGCCCGCTCGCCGCAGGCGCACTCGTGCCAGTGGCTCTCCCCGTCCTTGGACCAGACCGTGGCAAACTCATGGACATGCTCCGGGGTGGGTTCCGGAGTGGGCTCCGGGGTGGGGGTGGGCGTGGGCTCCGGAGTGGGCTCCGGGGTGGGGGTAGGCGTCGCCTTGGCGCCGTTGACGGTGATGGTGGCCGGGTTGGAGTCCGTCCGGGTGATATCCCCGGCGGAGACGAAGGTGCAGATCACCTTCCAGCCGTCCATCTCCGGCGGCACCTGGTTGATGATCAGGGTGTCGTTGCCGTTGGCGGGCACAGGCACGTTGGGGAACACCGTCTGGATGTCCTCCAGGGCCAGCTTCTGGCCGCTGGGGCTCTCCAGGCGCCAGTCGTATTTGGCCACGTTGACGCCCGAGACCCAGAAGTCCGCCCAATGCCCCGCGTCCACGGTGGTGGACTTGGGGTGGTTATAGATGGTGGCGGCCCAGATGACGGGCACATAATCCCGGGACAAGGTGACCAGGGTCCCGGAGGGGTCCCGGCTGATGCTGCACTCGGAGTTGTTGATATAGCCGGCCACGTCCTCGGCAAAATAGAAGCCGTCCAGCACGCCCAGCTGGATCTCCACGTGATAGGGGTCCGTGGTGAAATCGCCCTCATACACCGGATTGCCGCCGGAATCGTACCAGGTGACGCTGTTGACGTAGCAGCCGTTGGCGCTGGTGGTGACCGTGAAATCGCTCAGGGGCGACAGGGCCACCGGGTCCCTGTTCAGAGCGGCCAGAGCCCTGTGCACCGCCTGCCCCTCCGGCGCCACCTCCACGGCCCCCATGGCCGTCAGGCAGAAGCAGAGGACCAGGACGGCCAGGACCGCCTTCTTGAACGTTCCGCGCATGATGTCTCCCTCCTTTACGGCAGAAAGGTCGAGAAAAATTTCCTTTATTTTGAATTATTATACCGCTCCCGCCTTTTCCGGTCAAGACTTTTCCCCGCCCTCGGGCTCCCCCCTGCAAAAAAGTTTGACAAATTTTCAAGGGTCCGGGCCTCTTTTTTTGGCGGACTTCCAGCTTGACAATTCCGGCCCGTCTGTTTAAAATAGGTAGCACGCTACCCATATAGGTCGCACACTACATAAAAGAAGGCGAGAACCATGCCGGATAAAATGCCGCTTGGCCTGCGCTTCTCCCTGCTGGACAGGGCCTTCAAGCGCAAGCTGGACGAACGGCTCCGGGAACTGGAGCTGACTGGGGTGCAGTTCGGCGTGCTGGGCAGGCTTGCCCAGCTGGAGGCGGCGGGCCAGGGCGAGATCAACCAGCGGGCCCTGGAGAGCGCCTCCCACGTGACCCACCCCACCATGACGGAGATCCTCCGGCGGCTGGAGCAGAAGGGCTTCATCGTCTGCCAGCCCAGCCGGTCGGACCGGCGGAGCAAAAGCATCTCCTCCACGGAGAAGGCCCGCTGCCTCCACCGGGAGGTGGACCGGATCGACGAGGAGGTCACCAATTGGCTCTGCACCGGGCTGAGCCCGGAGCAGATAGAGCAGCTGGAGGCCATCACCGCCCGGATGCTCACCAACGCAATGGAAATCTATAGGAAAGGATGTGGGAAGAGCTGTGATCAAGACCCTTGCTAAGAGTATCCGGGAGTTCAAGCTCCCGACGATCCTGACGCTCATTTTCATTTCGGGGGAGGTCTTCATCGAGGTCCTGATCCCCACCATCACCGCAAACCTCATCAACATCGTCAAGGCCGGAGCGGCCCTGGACCAGGTGCTGCACACGGGCCTGATCCTGGTGGTGATGGCCATGATATCCCTCTGCTGCGGCAGCCTTGCCGGTTATACCTGCGCCAAGGCCTCCGCCGGCTTTGCCCGGAACCTGCGGCGGGATATCTTCGTCCGGGTCCAGGACTTCTCCTTTGAGAACATCGACAAGTTCTCCACCGCCTCTCTGGTGACCCGCATGACCACCGACGTGTCCAATGTGCAGATGGCCTTCATGATGGTCATCCGCACCGCCATCCGCTCGCCGCTGATGTTCATTTTCTCCATCATCGCCGCCTACCGGATGGCCGGCGCCCTGGCCATGACCTTCGTGATCGTGGTGCCGGTGCTGATCGGCGGCCTGCTGATCATCGCCCACTACGCCATGCCCGCCTTCCGGGCGGTGTTCCGGAAGTACGACCGGATGAACGAGAGCATCGAAGAGAACGTCCGGGCCATGCGGGTGGTCAAGGGCTTTGCCCGGGAGGACTACGAGAAGCAGAAATTCAACACTGCCTCCCACGACATCTGCAAGGACTTCACCAAGGCCGAGCGGATGGTTGCCCTGAACAACCCCCTCATGCAGCTGTGCGTGTACTTCAACATGGTCTTTGTGCTGCTGGTGGGGGCGCGGATCATCATCAACAGCGGCGGCACCGTCATCGACGTGGGCCAGATCCAGGCCATGCTCACCTACGGCATGCAGATCCTCATGAGCCTGATGATGATCTCCATGATCTACGTGATGCTGACCATGTCCATCGAGTCCATGCGGCGTATCTGTGAGGTCCTCCGGGAGGACAGCAGCCTCACTGACCCGCCCCAGCCGGTGGAAGAGGTGAAGGACGGCTCTATCGATTTTGAAAACGTCTCCTTCAAATACTCCAAAAAGGCCGCGAAGAACGCCCTGGAGGATATCGACCTGCACATCCCCTCTGGCAGCACCGTGGGCATCCTGGGCGGCACCGGCGTGGGCAAGAGCAGCCTGGTGCAGCTGATCCCCCGGCTCTACGACGTGACCGAGGGCAGCGTCCGGGTGGGCGGCGTGGACGTGCGGGACTACGACATGGAGGTCCTGCGCAACGCCGTGGCGGTGGTGCTCCAGAAAAACGAGCTCTTCTCCGGCACCATCAAAGAAAACCTCCGCTGGGGCAATCCGGAGGCCAGCGACGCCGAGATCGAGGAGGCCTGTCGCTTGGCCCAGGCGGATGAGTTCATCCGCTCCTTCCCCGACGGCTACGACTCCTGGATCGAGCAGGGAGGCACCAATGTGTCCGGCGGGCAGAAGCAGCGGCTCTGCATCGCCCGGGCCCTGCTGAAAAAGCCCAAGATCCTCATCCTGGACGACTCCACCAGCGCCGTGGACACCAAGACCGACGCCCTGATCCGGGCGGGCTTCCGGTCCTACATCCCGGAGACCACCAAGATCATCATCGCCCAGCGGGTGGCCTCGGTGGAGGACGCGGACCTGATCCTGGTGATGGACAACGGCCGCATCGCCGCCATGGGCGACCATCAGAAGCTCATGGCCGAGAGCGAGATCTACCGGGAGATCTATGAGCAGCAGACCAAGGGAGGTGACAGCGATGAAGAATAAGAGACCCATACCCACCGGGAGCTTTGCCGCCATCAAGCGGACCATCAAGAAGTTCTTCGGCTACTATCCGGTGCTGGCCCCCTTGACCATGCTGTGCTGCCTGTTCTCCTCGGTGGTCTCCTCCATCCCCTCCCTGTTCATCCAGAACGTGATCCAGACCATCGAAAAATGGTATGTGAGCCGGGACTGGGCCGCCGCCAAGGCGGAGCTGATCCCTGTCATCGCCCTGCTCATCACCCTCTACGCGCTGTCTATCATAGCCATCCTGATCCAGACCCAGCTGATGGCCTACATGACCCAGGGCTTTCTGGACAAGATGCGCCAGGAGCTCTTCGGCGGGATGCAGGACCTGCCCATCCGCTATTTCGACACCCATAAGCACGGCGACATCATGAGCCACTACACCAACGACATCGACACCCTGCGGATGCTGGTGTCCCAGTCCCTGCCCAGCCTGATCCAGTGTGGGGCTATCATCCTGGTGGTGCTGGCTATCATGCTGTACTTCAGCATCTGGATGACCTTGGTGCTGCTGGTGGGCGTGTTCTTCATGTTCCTGGTGGTGCGGAAGGTGGGCGGCGGCTCCGCCAAATACTTCATGCGCCAGCAGAAGTCCGTGGCTGCCACCGAGGGCACGGTGCAGGAGTTCATGAACGGCCAGAAGGTCATCAAGGTCTTCTGCCACGAGCAGCAGAGCATCGAGGACTTCGACAAGGTCAACGACGCGCTGTATGAGGACAGCCGCCGGGCCCACGCTTACGCCAACATCATGGGCCCCATCAACAACAACATCGGCAACATCCTCTATGTGGCCATGGCCCTGGTGGGCGGCGTGATCCTGCTCACCGGGATCCCCAACCTGAGCCTGTCCGGCCAGCCCTTCAGCATCGCCATCATGATCCCCTTCCTGGGCATGGCCAAGCAGTTCACCGGCAACGTCAACCAGCTGTCCCAGCAGGTCAACTCCATCATCATGGCCGGGGCCGGCGCCAGCCGGGTCTTCGCCCTGGTGGACGAGAAGCCCGAGGCGGACAACGGCTACGTGACCCTGGTCAACGCCCAGGTGGACGCGGACGGGAACGTGACCGAGTCCGCCGAGCGCACGGGCCGCTGGGCCTGGCGGCACCCCCATCAGGCCGACGGCACCGTCACCTATACTCCCCTGCAGGGCGACGTGCGCATGGTGGATGTGGACTTTGCCTATGAGGAGGGGAAGGAGGTCCTACACAACGTCTCCGTCTACGCCGAGCCAGGCCAGAAGGTGGCCTTCGTAGGCGCTACCGGCGCGGGCAAGACCACCATCACCAACCTCATCAACCGCTTCTACGACATCGACGACGGCAAGATCCGCTACGACGGCATCAACATCAACAAGATCAAGAAGGCCGATCTGCGCCGCTCCCTGGGCCTGGTCCTCCAGGACACCAACCTCTTCACCGGCACCGTCATGGAGAACATCCGCTACGGCCGGCTGGAGGCCACCGATGAGGACTGCCGGGCCGCCGCCAAGCTGGCCGGGGCCGACGACTTCATCACCCGCCTGCCCGAGGGCTACCAGACCATGCTGGCCAACAACGGCGCCAACCTGTCCCAGGGCCAGCGGCAGCTGCTGGCTATCGCCCGGGCCGCCGTGGCGGACCCGCCGGTGATGATCCTGGACGAGGCCACCTCCTCCATCGATACCCGCACCGAGGCCATCGTCCAGCGGGGCATGGATAAGCTCATGGAGGGCCGCACCGTCTTCGTCATTGCCCACCGGCTCTCCACGGTCATGAACTCGGACGTCATCATGGTGCTGGACCACGGCCGCATCATCGAGCGGGGCAGTCACGAGAAGCTCATCTCGGAGAAGGGCACGTACTACCAGCTTTATACGGGCGCTTTTGAGCTTGAATAAGCTGTCTTTTGTGAAGAAATCTTAAGATTTCCATGAAGAAAAAACAAGGCTTTGTTCACACCCTGGCCTTGTTCGGAAGCTATGATCCTCCTGAACGAATCATTCAGGAGGATCTTTCTATGAAAACTCTGAGAAAAACGCTTGCCGCCCTTCTGGCCCTGGCCCTGCTTCTGGGCCTGGCCGCCTGCGGCGCGAAAGAGGAGCCGGCCGGCCCGGCGGCCGAGGCCCCGGCCGGTGGGAGCGGGCAGACGCGCTATACCGCGGATTTCCTGAAGCTGCACGAGGGCCTGCGGGAGTCGGTCACGCCCCTGCTCTACACGGATGAGGGCTTCTACGCCCGGATCTATGAGAACATGGGCGCCCAGCTGGGCGAGGGCGTGACCGAGGGCTACGCGGGGCAGTACGACAGCTACCAGTACAGCTACTGGTTCGTCAGCTATGACGGGCAGCTGAGGCGGCTGGAGGACTACAGCCCCGCCTGCGTGTGGGAAAACACCGAGGGCTATGCCGGTTTTGAGTCCAGCAGCGGCCTGACGGGCCTGTTTCTCAACGAGGCCGGGGAGCTGGTGGCTCTGGAGACCGGCACCGCCTCCTGGTACGCAGGGCCCGAGGGGCTGACCCAGGAGGACGAGGAGTACTGGCAGTATCTCCAGACGGAGACCCGCTGCTATGTCCGCCGCCTGGATGAAAACGGCGGGGAACTGAGCCGGGCGGAGCCGGAGCTGGACGACATGCTGTACATCAACGAGGGCTGCGTGCCGGACGGGAAGGGCGACCTGCTCCTGTCCTACATCTCCAACGAGGGTGAGAGCTGTGTGGCGGCTCTGCGGGAGGACGGCAGCGTGGCCTACCGGATGAGCTTTGACGGCTACCTCCAGGGCCTGGCCCTGCTCAGCGGCGGGAGGCCGGCGGCCCTGGGCCAGCTGCCCTCCGGCTGGGGCCTCCAGCTGATCGACGCCGAGGCCAAGGGCTTCGGGGAGAGCTATACCCTGCCCTCCGACGTCATGGAGCTGATCCCCGGGGACGACACTTTTGACTTCTACTATAACGGCGGCTCCAGCCTCTGCGGTTACCGGCTGGAGACGGGGGAGAAGGAGCCCATCCTCAGCTGGCTGGACTGCGACGTGAACAGCAGCGATCTCAGCGGCCTGACCCTGCGGGCGGGGACCGTCCTGGCGGTGGAAAACGACTGGTCCGGGGACGAGACCAGCTCCTACCTGGTCACCCTGAACCCGGGGGCCGCGGACGCGGCGGCGGAGAAGCGGGTCCTGACCCTGGCCGCCGTGGACCTGGACTACAACGCCCAAAACGCCGTGATCGCCTTCAACCGGCAGAGCCCGGACACCCGCATCCAGGTGACGGATTACAGCCAGTACAACGCCGATGGGGACGAGAGCGCCGGTCTCACCAAGCTGACCACCGAGATCCTAAGCGGCAAGCTGCCGGACATCCTGGCCCTGAGCGGCCTGCCCTATGACCAGCTGGCCGCCAAGGG
Organism: uncultured Oscillospiraceae bacterium; assembly: GCA_947626785.1. Classification (GTDB taxonomy): domain Bacteria; phylum Bacillota; class Clostridia; order Oscillospirales; family Oscillospiraceae; genus Limivicinus. The sequence goes on along the minus strand of CANQTO010000007.1, from coordinate 19,315 downwards.
CCTGCTGGAGGACCTGTACCCCTGGCTGGACGGGGACGGGGAGCTGAGCCGGGAGGACTTCTTCCCCTCGGTGCTCAACGCCATGGAGACCGGCGGCGGGCTCTACCAGGTCTGCCCCTATTTCTCCGTCTCCACGGCCATCGGGGCCCGGGACCTGGTGGGGGACCGGCAGGGCTGGACCTATGAGGATCTGTACGCCGCCCTGGCCGCTCTGCCGGAGGGAAGCACGATCTTCTCCGCCTCCATGACGAAGACCGAGGCCCTGCGCAGGTGCCTGGAGGTGAATATGGACAGCTTAGTAGACTGGGCCGCCGGCAGCTGCCGTTTTGACAGCGAGGACTTCCTGGCCCTGCTGGACTTTGCCGATCGCTTCCCGGCGGAGGCGCCGGTGGAGGCCGGCGGCGGCGCCCAGCTGCTCCGGAGCGTGACGGTCAATGAGTTTCGGAGCATGGCCTTTGACGAGCTCTATTTCGGCGGCGAGGGCAGCACGGTCTACATCGGCTACCCCAGCTTTGACGGCAGCTGCGGCAGCGCCATCGACCTGGACGAGGGCTTCGCCATGAGCGCCGCCTGCGCCGACAAGGAGGCCGCCTGGGCCTTCCTGCGGGTCTTCATGACGGCGGACTACCAGAGCAACCAGTACAAGCTGCCCAGCAACCGGGCCCGGTTCGAGAAGAATCTGGCCGTGGCCATGACCCCCACCTACCAGCTGGACGAGCAGGGCAACTACGTCCTGGACGCGGACGGGAACCGGATCCAGCAGCCCATCGTCTACATGGACGGCGTGCCACTCTACTGCACCACCCAGGCCCAGGCCGGCCGGCTCCGCACCTTAGTGGAGAACTGCACCAAGGCCGTCCGCCCCGCTGCGGACACCCTCTTTGACATCATCCTGGAGGACGCCCAGGCTTATTTCTCCGGCCAGAAGAGCGCCGAGGAGGCGGCAAAGCTGATTCAGAGCAAGGTGAGCCTCTACATGGGCGAACAGGGATAAAACAGATTAACCGGCGCGGTCTTTCGACTGCGCCGGTTAATTTACCTCTTTTCCGCGTGAGCTTTCGGTGGTATACTGGAGAGCAAACAGAAAAACGGAGGACTTTTCCATGTTGTATACGAACGCTGTGATCTTTACGGCTGAGGGCCGTTTCGTCCGCGGGGGCTTCTCGGTGGAGAACGGCCGCTTTGCCGCCCTGTACGAACCCGCGCCCGCCGGGGAGGCGGTGGACCTGGAGGGGGCCCTGGTGATCCCGGGCCTGGTGGACCTGCACACCCACGGCAACTCCGGGGCGGACTTCTCCGACGGGGACTACGAGGGCCTGGTGAAGATGGCCGGGTATCTGGCCTCCCAGGGCGTCACCTCCTTCGCCCCCGCCTCCATGACCCTGCCCTATGAGGAGCTGGAGCGGGCCTTCGGTACCGCCCGGCGGCTGGCCGGTGAGCGGCCCGAGGGCTGCGCCCGGCTGATGGGCATCCAGATGGAGGGGCCCTTCTTCTCCGAGAAGAAAAAAGGAGCCCAGAACGGGGCCTATCTCCGGCTGCCGGACTTTGAGGCCTTCCGAAAGCTCCAGGAGGGCTGCGGCGGCCTGATCCGGGTGGCGGATATCGCGCCGGAGCTGCCCGGGGCGGAGGACTTCATCCGCCAGGCCTCCAAGCTCTGCACCGTGTCGGTGGCCCACACGGACGCGGACTACGAGGCGGCCCGGCGGGCCTTTGAGGCCGGGGCCCGGCACCTGACCCATCTCTTCAACGCCATGCCCCCCCTGCACCACCGAAACCCCGGCGTCATCGGCGCGGCGGCGGAGCGGGAGGACGTGGTGGCGGAGCTCATCTGCGACGGACTGCACGTGCACCCCAGCTCCGTCCGGGCGGCCTTCCGGCTCTTCCCGGGCCGCATCTGCCTGATCTCCGACGCCCTGCGCTGCTGCGGCATGCCCGACGGGGCCTACATGCTGGCGGGCCAGGAGACGTATCTGAAGGACAACATCGCCCGCTTGGCCGACGGCACCATCGCCGGCTCCGCGTCGAACCTGTACCTCTGCCTGCGCAACGCCGTCGCCTTCGGCATCCCCCGGGAGCAGGCCATCCTCTCGGCCAGCCTCATCCCGGCCAAAGAGCTGGGCCGGGAGGCGGAGATCGGCTCTATCGAGCCGGGCAAGCTGGCGGACTTTGTGGTCTGCGGCGAGGACCTGAGCCGCCGGGCCGTCTACATCGGCGGCCGGAGAGTCGCGTAAAAAGAGGCGAGAGAAGCAGCTCCCCGCGATGAACGGAAATTTGCAAGAGCAAATGAATGCTGCATTTTCCTGAATTGCCCAGAATCGACTTTATGTTAACTTAACTCTTGATTTCAGCTATCTTTTATGCTATTCTGGCTTTGGTGCTTTTATGCACTGGGATGCTGCACAACGGCAGGCGGCTAGTCACACCTCTGTAAAGGAGGTGAGGCATATGCCTATCACATTGACGTTACATATCGGAAGATATACCATAACGCTGACTGTGAAAAGGACGAACCGCCACCCGGCACGGTGACGGTTCTTTCTTAGAAACCTAACTAACGGGCTAACCGCTTGTCGCAGCATCCCTTTATATGTTTATTATAGACCTTGGCGGGCTTACCTGTCAAGGTTTTTTGTTTATAGCAGTTGGTCATCCTCTGACGGTGTATAAACAAGAATCGCTTCCACGGGGCAATCGAGGATACGGCAGAGATCGTTGAGCGTAGTGGTGCTCACAGGCAGATTCTTGCGGAGACGGTCGATGGTAGAGCCAGAAATGTGGTACTTTTTGATGAGAGTATACGTGGATTCCTCAGAATTTTTCAGGGTTTCCCAGAATGGCGTATATACAATCACCACGCTCACCTCTCTTACACCTCCAGTGTAAGTTCCTTTTACAAACTTGACTATAATCGATATAACGACTATAATGGAGGGAGCGGAGGTGAGAGAGATGGTGCCATATAAGAAAATGTACCTGAGATTGTTCAATTATGTGACGGACGCTCTGCGGGAACTCGAAAAAGGAGAAACGGAAAAAGCCTGCGAGATTCTGAAACAAGCGCAGATCGAAACAGAGGATCTGTATATAAACGGTGAAGATAGAATCGTGTTTCTACACGGAGCCCAATAAAGAAGCTCCCCTTCATCAGGGGAGCTTCTTTATTGATGAGATCTCACACCGCGCCGGGCTTGCCCAGCATGCGGAACATATTCTTCTTATAGGCCTCCACGCCGGGCTGGTTGAAGGGATTGACTCCGGACATGTAGCCGGAGATGGCGCAGGCCAGCTCGAAGAAGCAGACCAGGGCGGCAAAGCCCTCTTCGTCCCGCCGGGGGACCTCAATGACGATGTTGGGCACGCCGCCGGACACGTGGGCGTCCCGGACCGCGTCCGCCGCCACATGGCAGATGTCCGCCAGGTCCCGGCCGGCCAGGTAGTTCAGCCCGTCGGCGTTCTCCTCCTCCACGGGGAAGGGGCAGGTCCGGCGGCTCTGGGTGAAGCGCACCACGGACTCCATCAGCATCCGGGGACCGGACTGGATGAACTGGCCCATGGAGTGCAGGTCGGCGGTGAACTCCACCGAGGCGGGGAAGATGCCCTTGCCGTCCTTGCCCTCGCTCTCGCCGTAGAGCTGCTTCCACCACTCGGCCATGAAGCGGAAGCTGGGCTCGTAGCAGCCCAGGATCTCCACGCCGTAGCCCTTGCCGTACAGGTGCTGCCGGGCGGCGGCATACTGCCAGGCGGGGTTCTCGGGGGAGCGCAGATCCATAGCCTTGAATTCGGCCTCCGCCGCGTCCAACACCCGGACGATGTCGATCCCGGCCACGGCCATAGGCAGCAGGCCCACCGCGGACAGGACGCTGAAGCGGCCGCCCACGTCATCGGGCACCACGAAGCTGGTCCAGCCGTGGGCCTGGGCCAGGGACTTGAGCACGCCCTTGTTGGCGTCGGTAGTGGCGAAGATGTGCGCGTCGGCCTCGGCCCCGTACTTCTTTTGCAGCAGCTCCCGGAAGATGCGGAAGGAGACCGCCGGCTCCAGGGTGGTGCCGGATTTGGAGATGACGTTCACGTCAAAATCCGCGTCGCCCAGCTGCTCCAGGGTGTCGCCCAGAGCGTCGGGGGACAGGCCGTTGCCCACGAAGAAGACCCGAGGGTCGCCTGGGCCGGGGATGGGCTTGAGCAGCTCGATAGCGCCCCGGGCGCCCAGGTAGGAGCCGCCGATGCCGATGACCACCAGGGCCTTGGAGCGGCTGCGGATCAGGGACGCGGCGGCCAGGATGCCCTCCAGCTCCGTCTCGCGGACGCGCTGGGGCAGCTCCAGCCAGCCGGTGAATTCAGCGCCCAGGCCGCTGCGGCTGGACAGCGTCTCGTGGGCCAGGCCCGCCAGGGCGTAATCGGGGCCGGCGGCGGTGAAGAAGGATCCCGCGCCGGAAAGATCAACTTTGACCATAATGCCTCCTATTTTTTATCTAAAAATTTAGTATAAAGCTATCCCTATTATACACCCGCGCCCCACAGGGGTCAACGGCCTTTTCACTTGAAAAAAACCTCGAAATATGATTCTGGATCGTCGTCCAGATCGCAGACAAGCTGACGAACATAAAAAAGTGAGCCGTCTGCTTCGACCAGAACGGCTCACGTTTTTTTGAGGGCTTAGCTCTCAAAAACTAAAGCTGATTCGACGGGCAACCGTCGGGTTTTTACCGCAGGGGGATGCCTGTTACCAGCGGGCATCTCCTTGTGTTTATATTATAAGCTTTGCATCCGCCGCTGTCAAGCAGATAATAGAGATCAACTTACAACCCGAAGAGGCTGCCGGCCAGACGCTTGAGGATGCCGAAAGTGCCGATGCGGGGCACGTCCTTGGCGGCCACCACCGGGGTCTCCGCCACGGTCTGGTCCCCGATGCGTACCCTCAGCGTGCCCAGAGGCGTCCCCTCCGCCACCGGGGCGCTGAGCTTGTCGGGCAGCTCCAGGCTGTACGCGGCCTTGGCCCCGGACTTGGGCACCAGGACGTAGTCCCCGCCCTCCAGGCGCAGGGGCAGGGCTGCCTCCGCGCCCATCTCCACCGGCAGCTCCGGCAGGGGGGAGCCGTCTGACAGGGGGCAGAGGGTGTAATTGGCAAAGGCGTAGTTGAGCAGGGAGGTGGCGTCGGTGTTGCGCTCGTCGATGCTCTGGGCGTGCATGATGACGGCGATGTACTCCACCCCGTCCCGCTCCGCCGTGGCCGACAGGCAGTACATGGCCGCCGAGGTGAAGCCGGTCTTCAGGCCGGTGCAGCCTTCGTACCAGTAGACCAGCTTGTTGGTGTTGTTCAGCTCAAAGCTGCCGCCCCGGATGCTGTCCATCCAGATGGTGGAGTAGTTCTTGATGAGCTCGTGGCGGATCAGCTCCCGGGACATGACGGCCACGTCGTAGGCGCTGGTGTAATGGTTGGCGTCATCAAAGAGGCCGGTGCAGTTGGTGAAGTGAGTGTCCTTGAGGCCCAGTTCCTCCGCCCGTTTGTTCATCCGGTCCACAAAGACCTGCTCCGTGCCGCTGACGAATTCGGCCATGGCCACGGCGCAGTCGTTGGCGGAGACTACGGCGATGCACTTGAGCATCTCGTGGACGCTCATCTGCTCGCCCTCCTCCAAATACACGTTGCTGCCGCCGAAGGAGGCGGCCCGGGCGCTGGCGGTGACGGTGTCCTCCAGGCTGATCTTCCCCGCCTCGATGTCCTCGATGAGCAGCAGCAGGGTCATGACCTTGGTGACGCTGGCCGGGAGCATATGCTCGTGGGCCTTCTTTTCGTAGAGGATCTGGCCGGTGGCTTTCTCCATGAGGATAGCCGAGGGGGCGGAGATCCGGATGTCGCTGTCCCGGAGGGGCTCGGCGGCGAGGGCGCGCAGGGGGACAAGGCCCAGCAGCGCGGCGAGGGCGAGAACGAAGGAAAGCAGTTTTTTCATAGCGGGCTCCATTCATACGAGTTTGGACTTGTTCTTGTGTCAGTCTATGCCTCTGGAAAAGGCCCCTATGAGTTGGTTTACAAAATTATGTATAATCCGACCGGAGCAAAATGAATATTTTCCGGCCGGCGGTACGAAAGCTGTCGAAAATGCCCGGAGTTTTTCACATTTTCAACTGTCTTTTCCACAGGGCCGTTTTGCATAGTCAGCCGCCGGTTTTCAAAAGAGTCAACATAAAACAAGGGACGCTCCCATAAATTTTCCTTATTTCCGGCTTGACGCGCCCGGACGCCGATAGTAAAATAAAACACGTGGTATAAAAGCGGTAAGGAGGGGCAGCTATGAGACGCAGATTCCGCTGGGACAAAAAATATCTGTACTGGGGCATCACCGCCTTCTGCGTCATCGCCTGCGCCATCGTGTTCTACATGGCGCTGAACTACCTGCCGCTGCTGGTCTCGGCGGTCAAGTCCGTGGTCAGCATCCTCAGCCCCTTCATCTGGGGCCTGGTGATCACCTATCTGCTCTCCCCGGTGATGCAGGCCATGGAGCGGTCCCTGTTCCGGCCTCTGGGGGAGCGGGTCTATAAGAAGAACAAAAAGAAGGCGGGCCGCTTTGCCCGGAACTTCTCCGTGCTGGCCTCGGAGCTGATCTTGCTTGCCGTGATCGCCGCCCTGGTCTATCTGATCCTGCCTCAGCTGTACAGCAGCGTGGAGACCATCGTGGCCAACAGCGGCACCTACATCACCCATTTGTCCGACTGGGCCGCCGGATTGATGGCGGACTACCCCGCCCTGGGCGAGCTGCTGTCCCAGCTGCTCACCGGCACCTCCCAGAGCCTGGACGATATCTTTGGCTGGCTGCGGGACAGCATCCTGCCCCAGCTGGGCAGCTTCGTCACCAACCTGACCTCCGGTCTGTACTACGTGGTCATGGGTGTGTACAATCTGATCATCGGCATCATCGTCTCCGTCTACATCCTGAGCAATATGGAGGCCTTCGGCGCGGCTGCCAAGCGGCTTCTGTACTGCGTCTTCACCGTAGAGGCCGCCGAGCGCATCCGGGACGCCACGGTCTTTGTGGATAAGACCTTCATGGGCTTCATCAACGGCAAGCTCCTGGACTCGGCCATCATCGGCCTGATCTGCTACATCGTCTGCGCCCTGCTGCGCATGCCCTACGCCCTGCTGGTCAGCGTCATCATCGGCGTGACCAACATCATCCCCTTCTTCGGCCCCTTCGTGGGCGCGGTGCCCAGCTGCCTCATCATCCTGATGGTGGACCCGGTGAAGTGCCTGATCTTCATCATCTTCATCATCATCCTCCAGCAGGTGGACGGAAACATCATCGGCCCCAAGATCCTGGGCAACTCCATCGGCATCAACGGCTTCTGGGTCATGTTCTCCATCATCCTGGGGGCGGGGCTCTTCGGCTTCTGGGGGATGCTGCTGGGTGTGCCGGTGTTCGTGGTGATCTACGCCGCCGTCAACGGGCACATCGTCCGCAAGCTCAAGCGCAGCAACCTGCCCTGGGAGGTGGACGATTACCGGGACCTGGACCATATCGACCCCATCACCCGCACGGCGGTAAAAAAAGCGCCCCCCGAAGGGGACGCTCAGGAAGAGAAGTGACTTTTCCTCAGTTGTGCCGCAGGGTCCGGGCGGCTTCAATTAGGCCCTGGCAGAGAGCGTCGATATCCGCCTGAGCGGTATAGCGGCTCAGGCTGACCCGGATGGCCCCGTCGATGGTCCTGGCGTCCAGACCCATCGCCTCCAGCACATGGCTCCGCCCGCCCTTTTTGCAGGCGGAGCTTTTTGATACGTAGACCTCCCGGGCCTCCAGGAAGTTCATCAGCACCTCGCTGCGCCAGCCGGGCAGGGACAGGCTGAGGATATGGGGCGCGCCGCCCCCCAGCACCCGCAGCTCCGGCAGGGCGGCGGAGAGCTGATCCACGGCGCTCTGCCGCAGGGCGGACATGCGCCGGATGTTCCCCTCCAGGTCCGCCATGGCGGCGGCGCAGGCCGCGCCGAAGGCGGCGATCTGGGGCACGGCCTCGGTGCCCGCCCGGCGGCCCTCCTCCTGCCCGCCCCCTAAGATCAGGGGCCGGAGCCGCAGGCCGCCGCGGACATACAGGGCGCCGATGCCCTTGGGGGCGTGGATCTTGTGCCCGCTGAGGCTGACCATATCCGCCCCCAGGCTCTTGACCGTAAAGGGGAGCTTGGCGAAAGCCTGGACCGCGTCCGTGTGCAGCAGGGCCCCGGAGCCCGCCCGGCGCAGGAGTTTAGAGACGGCGGGGATGTCCGTCACGGCGCCGGTCTCGTTGTTGACCAGCATCAGGGAGACCAGGACCGTGTCCTCCCGGAGGGCGGCCTCCACCGCCTCCGGCTCCACGGCCCCGGAGGGGCCGGGCTTCAGCCGGGTCACCTGAAAGCCCCGGGCCTCCAGCTCGTCCAGGCTCCTGCGCACCGCATCGTGCTCTGCCAGGGAGCTGATGATATGCCCACCCCGGCGGCGCATGGCCTGGGCCCCGGAGAGCAGGGCCCAGTTGTCGCTCTCCGAGCCGCAGGAGGTAAAGACCAGCTCCCCGCTCTGGCAGCCCAGGGCCCCGGCGATCTGTTTGCGGGCCGAATCCACCAGCTTTTTGGCCTCACGGCCCAGGGTGTGGGTGGAGCTGGGGTTGCCGTAGCACTCCGTCATGGCGGTCAGGGCGGCCTGGGCCGCCTCCGGGCAGACCCGGGTGGTGGCCGCGTTATCCAGATAGTGTTCCATTTTGAACTCCTCAAACATCTTTTCAAGAGGTATTTATGCGCTATATTATAACAACTCTCGGCTGCAAGGTCAACCAGGTGGAGACCCAGGCCATGGAAGTCCTGCTCCGGCAGCGGGGCCACCGGCCCGCCCAGGAGGGCGAGACGGCGGACGCCGTCATCGTCAACAGCTGCGCCGTCACCGCGGAGAGCGGGCGCAAGTCCCGCCAGGCGGCCCGTCACCTCCGGGAGCAGAACCCGGGGGCGGTGCTGGCCCTCTGCGGCTGCTACGCCCAGCTGAGCCCGGAGGAGGCGGAGAAACTGGGGGCCGGGGTGGTCTTCGGCTCCGCCGGCAGGGCGGCCTTTGTAGACGCTGTGGAAAAGGCGGTGCTGGAGGGCAAAAAGGAGCGCCGGGTGGACGAGCCCTTCCAGCGGCGGAACTTTGAGCGGCTGCCGGCGGGGGCGGTCTCCGGCCGCACCCGGGCCATGCTGAAGATCCAGGACGGCTGCGTGAATTTTTGCAGCTACTGCATCATCCCCTACACCCGGGGCCGGCTCCGGAGCCTGCCGGTGGAGGAAGCGGCGGCGGAGACCGCCCGCATCCGGGACGAGGGCTACCGGGAGCTGGTGCTCACCGGCATCGAGGTGGCCTCCTACGGCCTGGACCTGCCGGGCAAGCCGGGCCTGGCGGATCTGATCGAAGCAGCCGCCGCCCAGGCGGGGGAGATGCGCCTGCGCCTGAGCTCTCTGGAGCCCACGGTGGTGACGGAGGACTTCTGCCGCCGCCTGGCCGATACCGGGAAGCTCTGCCCCCACTTCCACCTGTCCCTCCAGTCCGGCTGCGACCGGACCCTGAAGGCCATGAACCGGAAATACGGCACCGCCCGCTTCTACCAGTCGGTGGAGCTGCTGCGGCGCTTTTTCCCCGGCTGCGCCATCGCCTGCGACCTGATCACGGGCTTTCCCGGGGAGACGGAGGAGGACCACCGGCAGACCCTGGCCTTCCTGGAGAAATGCGGCTTTTCCGCCATGCACGTCTTCCCCTATTCCCGCCGCCCCGGCACCCCGGCGGACAAAATGCCCGGCCAGCTGGACCGGGCGGTGAAGGAGCGCCGGGCCGCCGAGGCGAGAGCCCTGGGGGAGCGGCTGCACCGGGCCTTTCTGGAGGAGCAGCTGGGCCGGACCCTGCCGGTGCTGTTCGAGACGGAAGAGGAGGGCTTCTCCTCCGGCCACAGCGACACCTACCTGACCGTCCGGGTACCGGGCGCCGGCCTGCGGGGGCAGCTCCGACAGGCGCGGGTCCTCTGTATAGACGGACAGGAGCTTGTTGGCGAAATCATTTGACGCAACGCATTCTCTGTATTATAATGATCATCGCTGCGCGAAAACAATCGAAGGTTTGATGGTTTTCGCAGCCAAACGACAAGTTTGGCAGCCGATGATCCAAAGGATCATTAGGCAAATTCTGATCGGAGATGAAAGACTATGGACCGGGTGTACAATTTTTCCGCCGGACCCTCGGTGCTGCCGTTGAGCGCGCTGGAGCGGGCCCGGGATGAGATGCTGGATTTTGGCGGCTGCGGCATGTCCGTTATGGAGATGAGTCACCGAAGTAAGGCCTTTCAGGAGATCTTTGACTCTGCCCGGGATAAGTTGCGCCGGGCGCTGAAGGTGCCGGACAGCTACGAGATCCTGTTTTTGCAGGGGGGCGCTACCCTCCAGTTCGCCGCCATCCCCATGAACCTGATGCGCGGCGGCAAAGCAGACTACGCCGTCACCGGCAATTTCTCCGGCAAGGCCGCCAAGGAGGCGGAGAAGTACGGCGCGGTCCACATCGCCTGCGACACCTCGGAGACCGGCCACGACCGGATCCCCTCCCAGGGGGAGCTGGAGCTGAGCCCGGAGGCGGACTATTTCTACTACTGCGCCAACAACACGGTCTACGGCACCGAGTGGCAGTACATTCCTAAGACGGCGGCCCCCCTGGTCTGCGACATGTCCTCGGACATCCTGTCCCGGCCCGTGGACGTGGCCCGCTACGGGCTGATCTACGCGGGCGCCCAGAAGAACATGGCCCCCGCGGGGCTGACGGTGGTCATTCTGGACCGGGCCCTGGCCGGGCACGAGCTGCCCATCACCCCCCAGGTGATGAGCTACGAGACCATGATCGGCGCCGGCTCCATGCTCAACACCCCGCCCTGCTGGTGTATCTATATACTGGGCCTGGTGCTGGACTGGCTGGAGGAGCAGGGGGGCGTCGAGGGCATGGAGCAGATCAAGAAGGCCCGGGCCGCCAAGGTCTATGACTTCCTGGACAACAGCGGCTTCTACCGGCCCCACGCCCTGCCCGGCTCCCGGAGCGATATGAACGTGACCTTCCGCACCCCCAGCCCGGAGCTGGACGCGGCCTTCGTGAAGGAGGCGGCGGAGCGGGGCCTGGTGAACCTGAAGGGGCACAAGGCCGCCGGCGGCCTGCGGGCCTCCCTGTACAACGCCATGCCTATGGAGGGCGTGGACGCGCTGATCGACTTTATGAAGAAATTTGAGGTGGAACACCATGTTTGAGATAAAAACCATGAACGCCATCTCCCCGGCCGGCGTGGCCGTCCTGGAAAAGCGGGGCTGCCGGGTGGGGGAGGACGTGGAAAAACCCCAGGGCCTGCTGATCCGCAGCGCCGACCTGCACGGCATGGACTTCGGGCCGGAGCTGCTGGCTATCGCCCGGGCCGGGGCGGGCTTCAACAACATCCCCATCGAGGACTGCGCCGAGAAGGGCATCGCCGTCTTCAACAGCCCCGGCGCCAACGCCGAGGCGGTGAAGGAGCAGGAGATCTGCTCCATGATCCTGGCCTCCCGGGACGTGCTGGGGGCCATCGACTGGGTCAAGAGCATCGCGGACAAGGGGGAGGAGATCCCCAAGCTGGTGGAGAAGGGCAAATCCGCCTTCGCAGGGCCGGAGCTGCTGGGCAAGCGCCTGGGCGTTATCGGCCTGGGGGCCGTGGGGGCTCTGGTGGCCAACATCGCCCTGGAGTTCGGCATGGAGGTCTGGGGCTACGACCCCTTCATGTCCGTCACCGCCGCCTGGAACCTGAGCCGGGAGGTGCAGCACGCGGAGACCGTGGACGAGATCTTTGAAAAGAGCGACTATATCAGCCTCAACGTCCCCTACACCGAGAGCACCCACCATATGCTGAACGAGGCCGCCTTTGCCAAGATGCGCCCCGGCGTGCGGATCATCAACGAGTCCCGGGCCGAGGTGGTGGACGACGAGGCCATGACCCGGGCCCTCCGGGCCGGACGGGTGGGCCGCTATGTGACGGACTTCCCCAACCAGGTGATTTTGAAGGCGCCCAACGTGATCGCCATGCCCCACCTGGGGGCCTGCACCCCCGAGAGCGAGGACCGCTGCGCGGTGATGGCCGCAAACGAGCTCTACGACTATCTGGCCAACGGCAACATCCGCAACTCCGTGAACCTGCCAGATGTGTCCCTGGCCCGTATGGGCGTTTGCCGCCTGTGGGTGCTGCACCGGAACGTGCCCCGGATGATCACCAACATCCTGGACTACATCAGCAAGCTCAACATCAACGTGGAGCACATGATCAACAAGCCCCGGGGCGGCTATGCCTGCACCATCGTGGACCTGGCGGAGAAGATCGGCCCCGAGACCGCTGAGAGCATCCGGCAGATGGAGAACGTGCTCCGGGTCCGGGTGCTGTGAAGGAGAAAACCATGAAGAACATCGGCATGATCGTGGCCTGCGAGATCGACGCGGTCCTGGGCCGCTACGGCAGCCCCCTCAGCCGGGAGACCCGCTGCGGCTTCCCGGTGCTGAGCTACGCCATGGGGGAGGACCGGCTGACCGTGGTCCACACGGGCGTGGGGGAGCTGGCCGCGGCGGCGGCAGCCGCCCTGCTCATCGACCGCTATGAGGCGGAGCTGATCGTCAACTTCGGCGTGGTGGGCGGCCTGACCGAGGAGATGGCCCAGACCAAGTGCTGCGTGGTGGAGAAGCTGGTCCACTACGATTTCGACACCTCCCATATCGACGGCACCCTGCCCGGCCAGTACGAGGGCTACGAGAGCATCTACATCCCGGCCACGCCCGCTTTAGTTACGCGGGCGGTGGAGCTGTGCCCGGAGCTGAAAAGGGTGACCTGCGCCTCGGCGGACAAGTTCGTGGACGGCCGGGAGCGGAAGACGGAGCTGCACCGGCTCTACGGGGCGGACATCTGCGAGATGGAGTCCGCCGGTATCGCCCTGACCTGCCGCCGGGCGGGGGTGCCCTTTTTGATGATCAAGGCCGTGTCCGACGGCATCGAGGGGGGCGCGGCGGAATTCCACGCGGAGCTGGAGCGGACCTCCGCTCTGTGCCTGGACCTGACGGACCGGATCATCAAGGAACTCTAAGTGAAAAGGTGGGAGATCGTGAACAAAAAGCTTTCGGACCGGGGGGATCCGCTCTCCCGCTGGGCCGGGCGCATAGAGCCCCGGTGGAGGACGGCGTTCCTGTCCGCCTTTCTGGTGGGCCTGGCCGCCCATCTCTATAAGCTCACCAACACCCTCTACTGTCACGACTCCCTGTACAGCATCTACTCATCGGTGGACATGGTGTCGATCGGGCGCTGGTTTTTGGCGGCGGCCTGCTGGCCCAGCTCCAAATTCGACCTGCCCTGGTTCAGCGGCCTGCTGGCCCTGTGCTGGATCGGCCTGACCGCGGCGGTGGTGGCGGACCTGTTCGACCTGAAGCGGCCCGCGCCTTTGATCCTGACCGGCGGCCTGCTGGCCGCCTTCCCCGTGGTCACCAACACCTTCTTTTACGGCTATTTGTGCGACGGCTTCATGCTGTCCATGCTGCTGGCCGCCCTGGCGGCGCGGCTGGACCGGGTGGGGGACCGGGTGCACTGGCACATCCCCGTCTCGGCCCTGCTGATCTGCCTGTCCTGCGGCATCTATCAGGCCTACGTGTCCTTTGCCCTGCTGCTGTCCATGAGCCATTTTATCCTGGAGCTGCTGGACAAAAAGCGGGACATCCGGGACTGCCGCCGCTGGATCGCCCGGCAGTTCATCGTGTACGGGGCGGGCCTGGCGGCCTACTACCTGATCTGGAAGCTGCGCATGGCCCTGGGCCATATCGCCGCCTCCGGCTACCAGGGGGTGGGCGACGCGGGCTGGATCGGCTTTGCCGGTCTGGCGGCCGCCCTAGGCAAGAGCGCCCGGACCCTGGCCGCTTTCTTCCTGGGCGGGAACGTGTTCCGGTACGGCTGGACCCTGTACGCCGGGCTGAACGCCCTTTTCCTGCTGCTCCTGGCGGGGCTGCTGGTCTTTGCCGCGGTCAAAAGCGGGCAGGGCAAGAAGCCGGAGCGGCTGGCCCTGCTGCTGTTGAGCCTGGCCTCCCTGCCGGTCTTCGCCTGCCTGTGGTTCTTCGTTTCCAAAAGCGTCAGCTATCACAACATGATGCTCCAGAGCCTGTGCGTGCCGTATATCCTGGCTCTGGCTCTTTCGGAGCGCTTTACCGGCCCCCGGTCCCGGGCCTGTGCCGCGCTGTTTTTCGCGGCCGTGACCTTCCGCTTTGCCGTGCAGGCCAACATTGCCTATTTTGAGCTGGACCGCTGCAACCAGACCAGCCGGTCCACGGCGGAGGAGATGCTCACGCGCATCCACCTCCAGGACGAGGGCCAGGTGGAGCGGATCGCCTTCACCGGCGGGGGAGACAGCTCCCTGGTGGCGGCGAAGGCCGAAGGCGTGGAGGAGATCCTGGTGCTGGCCCATCAGCTGCGGCCCACGCTGCTGTATGACCACACCCACGCGTCGTTGTATTTTGTCCATGTGATGGGCTGCCCCTACGAGCCCTTGAGCGAGGAGGAGCTGGCGGCCCTGGAGGCCGGCGGCCAGACGGAGGATATGCCCGCCTGGCCCCAAAAGGGCTCCGTGCGCGTCGTGGGCGACACGGCGGTCGTCTGCCTGCCGGAGCCGGAGGGGGGAGAACCGTGACAGAAAAACTGTATTATGCCGACAGCCACCTGTGGCAGTTTACCGCCACGGTGCTCCGCTGCGAAAAAACGCAGGACGCCTGGGCCCTCTGCCTGGACCGGACGGCCTTCTTCCCCGAGGGGGGCGGCCAGCCGGCGGACACGGGCTTCATCGGCCCGGCGAGGGTGACGGACGTGCAGGAGCGAGATGGGGAGATCTGGCACCTGAGCCAGGCCCCTCTGGAGCCGGGGACGGAGCAGAGCTGCCGCCTGGACCGGGAGCAGAGGCTCCGCCGGATGCAGGACCACTCGGGGGAGCACATCGTCTCCGGCCTGGTCCACAAGCTCCACGGCCTGGAAAACGTGGGCTTTCACATGGGGGAGGCCTGCATGACGGTGGACTTCAGCGGCGAGCTGAGCTGGGAGCAGCTGCAAAAGATCGAGACTTTGGCCAACGAGGCCGTCCGGGCCAATGTGCCCGTCCGGGCCTGGTTCCCCGAGCCGGAGGAGCTGGAGGGCCTGCGCTACCGGAGCAAGCTGGAGCTGACGGAGAACGTGCGCCTGGTGGAGATCGAGGGGATCGACCTGTGCGCCTGCTGCGCGCCCCACGTGGAGCGCACGGGGGAGATCGGGCTCATCAAGCTCCTGGACGCCCAGCGGCACCGGGGCGGCGTGCGCGTGGAGCTGCTCTGCGGCATGGACGCCTTTGACGACTACCGGCTGCGCCAGGAGGAGGTCACCCGCGTCTCCCGGCTGCTCAGCGCCAAGCGGGACGAAGTGCCCCAGGCGGTGGAGCGGCAGCTGGAGGCGGCGGCCCGGCAGAAGGAGCGGGCCGACCGGCTGAGTCTGGCCCTGGTCCGGCTGCTGGCGGAGCAGGCTGGGGAGGGGCAGGAGAATATCTGCCTCTTTGACGAGCTGCTGGACGAGGTGGCCCAGCGGGAGCTGGTGAACCTGCTGACGGAGAAATGCAGCGGCCTTGCCGCCGTGTTCTGCGCCGGGGAGGGGGAGGGCCTGCGCTATGTCATCGGCAGCCGGCGGATCGACCTGCGCGCAAACGCCCGGCGCATCAACGCCGGCATCGGCGGCCGGGGCGGCGGCTCGCCCACCATGATCCAGGGCCGGGCCACGGCGGAGCCGGAGGCCATCCGCCGCTTTATAGATGCCTTTATTGTTTAGACAAAATTCGCAAATGTGTATAAGGACTGCCCAAAAGTACGGCCTATTTTTCGTTGAAACTGACGAAAAATCGATTGACAAGGCTGTAACACTCTGTTAAAATAGAGTTGTAAGAGTGGGTAGATGAAAAGCCCGGCGGGGCCGCCCCGCCGGGCTTTTCGTCTACCTGGATGCGGAAAGAAATACTTTTGGGAGGTACTCAGTGAAAGATCTCAAACACCTGATCTACTTTGAGGATCTGCTTCAGGAGGCCAACAACAAGCTTGTGCAGCAGGCCAAGGCGGAGGGGAAATACGCCATTGGCTACACCTGCTTCTTCATGCCTGAGGTGCTCCTCGATCTGCCCGGCTGCTTCTCCGTCCGTCTGAGAGCGCCGCGCTGCACATCCCCCGACATCGCGACCTACTACATGTCCGCCCGTGTCTGCCACTACGGGCGCAGCCTCTTTGAGCGGGCCCTGGAGGGCGGGTACAACTTCCTGGACGCCCAGATGGCCACCGAGACCTGCACCGTCACCTGCCGCTTCCAGGAGCATTTGCAGAGGATGGACGTCATCAAGAACCCCAACTTCTTCTGCGAGTTCATCGACGTGCCCTTCAAGAAGACCGAGAACAGCTATGTCCACTACCGGGAGCAGCTGCGGGCCCACGTACTGGGCAAGCTCCACGAGAATTTGGGCATCGACGTGTCCGACGAGGCGCTGATGGCCGCTATCGAGCAGCAGAACGAGGTCAGCCGCCTCATCAACGAGATCGGCGACTACCGGAAGCTGGACAACCCCACCATCACCGGCTATGAGTTCGCGGTCATCCAGCTGGTGAGCCTGACCTGCCCCAAGTACCTGATCCTGCCCTATCTGCGGGAGACCGCCGAGGAGCTGAAGACCCGGGAGCCCGACGCCAAGAAGGAATTTCGCTGCAAGGTGGTCCTGGCCGGCTCCGAGAACGACGACCCGGACTTCACCAAGCTCATCGAGAGCTGCGGCGCCCGCGTGGTCTGCGACCGGTACTGCTACGGCGCGGTGGAGAGCCGGCAGATCATCCATGTGGCGGAGGGCCAGGAGCCCCTGGACGCCATCGCCCGGCACTATCTGGACGCCAGCAACTGCCCCCGCTTCATGCCCCAGGACGTGATGCGCGGCCGCAAGAAGGAGCTGGCCCGTCTGGTGGAGGAGTACAACGCCGACGGCCTGATCGTGGCCTCCAACAAGTTCTGCGAGTACTGGAGCTATGAACGGGTCATCGACACCATCGTCATGAAACGGGACTTCGGCATCCCCGTCTGCTCCATCGAGAAGGAGTACATAAACGCGGCCTCCGGCCAGCTGCGGACCCGTTTCCAGGCCTTCGTTGAGAGTGTGGAGATCAAGAAGATCCAGGAGGGCAAGTAAATGGCTAAGATTTTTCAGAAAAAGAGCAAGGAAGAGCTCCAGAAGATGGCCAAGGACTTCTGGTACGGCAAGCCCCACGGCGAGCGCCGCCTGGGCGAGCTGTACATAGACAAGACCGGCCTGTACAAGCACCGGGAGTGGCGCGGCGTCAGCGACACGCTGTACTACTTCTACAACGTCTGGCTGTATAACTACGGCATGATGGTCTACGACCTGATCCGCTACGGCGGCCTGGTGAACTTCGCCAAGGGCGTGTGGCGCTACCGCTGGGTGGGCCAGACCTACCTGACCGTTATGCACTGGTTCGACCGTGGCATGGAGGGCATGCGGGGCGAGGTCCTGCGGGCCGCCCCCTGGCACTACCGGGGCATGGTCAGCGAGACCATCCGCCAGTTCCAGCACATGTTCGCCGCCGACGCCAACCTCCACGGCGGCAAGCACAACGACGCCTGGCACCACACCATGGCCCACAATGAGACCGTCTGGGGCGGTATCTTCTACCCCTGGCGGGATAAGTTCGAGAACGTGGCTATGGAGATGATCCCCTACTTCGTCACCTGCCACGTCAATTCCCACACCGTCCAGAACTACATCGACGCGGTCCAGTCCATCGGCCTGCCCGGCGACCCCTGCCCCATGTGCCAGGCGGAGGCCGGCCTGTTCGTGTTGGACGACATGCCCGATTATTCCCCCTTCGTCATCACCTCCAACGAGGCCTGCGACGCCTCGGTATCCACCTCCATCCTCCAGGACTGGTTTTTGGACAAGCCCCTCTTCGCCATGCCTCAGCCCATGCAGTTTGACGACCCCCTGGTCCACAAGCACTGCATGAACGAGATCGAGGAGTGCTGGAAGTTCATCGAGGAGCAGACCGGCGTGCCCTTCAACTGGGAGCTGCTGAAGAAGCACCTGGAGCAGCAGAACGAGCTGCAGGAGTTTGAGCACGAGAAGTGGGAGGTGGCCGCCAAGACCAACTCCTATCCCATCAACGGCGTAGCCCAGGCCCTGTACCGGATCTACTACAGCCAGGACGGCGACCATGAGATCTGGCACCACTGCGACAAGAAGGTCCGCAAGGTGCTGGAGCGCTGCGTGCGCAACAAGACCAACACCTTCCCCAACACCCGCCACCGGGTGATCGCCTGGTCCTGCGCGCCCCTGTTCTTCTCCAACTGGCCCACCTGGGCGTACAACTGCTGGGGCCTGAACGTCATCATCAACATGGATTCTCTGATGTTCGATATGACCATCCGCACCGACAGCTACGAGCACGCCCTGGAGGACATGGCCACCTATCACATGTGGGCCCCCATGCGGCGCATGGCCGTGGGCGGCATGCACCACATCTTCGAGCTCTGGGAGAACATGGAGAAGTTCAACTGCGACTTCGTCATGATGTACGACCAGCTCCAGTGCAAGGGCATGCAGGGTGTGCACGGCCTGTTTGAGGACGAGTTTAGGGACCGGAACATCCACGCGATCTGGATGCCCCACGCCCTGCCTGACAGCCGCACCGTCACCCGCGCGGAGATCCGCCGCATCGTCAACGATTACATGACCACCGTCATGCACGAGGAACCCCTGGATCCGTCCCTGCTGGACTTCGACGACTCCATGGGCTGGTAAGGAGGAAAAACCATGAAAAAATGCAAATGCAAGCTGGGCAAGCTGCTTTTGAAGCTGGTGGGCGGTCTGCTGGCGGCCAATGTGGCGCTGTTCCTGGTGTTCTTCTTCGACCTGGACGGCAAGCTGCTGTTCTATGTGGGCGAGCCCTTCCTGAAGAAGCACTATGACAACATGGAGCGCAAGGACATGCTGAAGGCCCCCTACGATGTGGACAAATACCCGTCCTACGAGTATTGATTATTAAAACAAAGAAAGAAGGCATACGACCATGAAATACTTTGGCGGCTGCGACGTGGGTTCCACCTATACGAAAGCGGTCATTCTGGACGAGAACGGCAAGATGATTGCGGACACCACGATCCGCAGCAAGATCAATTCTGAGGCCAGCGCCATCGAGGCGATGAACGACGTGATCGCGAAGGTCCCCGAGCTCAAGAGCAGCAAGGACCTGGCCTA
>CANQTO010000006.1 GCA_947626785.1 uncultured Oscillospiraceae bacterium | reverse complement strand
AGGTATTCTCGATAGTTGTTTTCCGCCATGTGCAGATAATGCCAGAGACCCTTTTTTGAGGAAAAATAGCGGAGCATGATGGGCTTGAAACGCTCGGCAAATTCCGTTGACCTATAAACAATAGGAGAAGAGAACCATTCAAAAACTGTAGGGTTAGAGCTATGGAGCAACTTTAGGGCTTTATCAACGTCCCAGCCGTTGACATCCAGCACGTCGTTGATGGGCAGTTCTATCACATCCCGTACACGCTCCAGCTTCAGATAGCTCTCCTTTGGCCGGACATAAATAAAGCGCACATCATAGTCACTGTCCGGAGAAGCAAAACCCCAGGCCCGGCTGCCAGATTCGACTGCTAAAAGGATACGGCAGTTTTCTTGCCGTTCAATATCGCAAAGCGTCTGCTGAATCAGCTCCCTCATGGCAATCCCTCCCTTCACCATAATTATAGGTTTTACCCAGGCCAAGTCAAGTAGTTTATGGTACTGCATATAAGAAGTGGTGGGAGAAGTTGGATTTGAACCAACGAAGACCGAAGCCAACGGATTTACAGTCCGCCCCTTTTGACCACTCAGGCATTCTCCCGTTTTGCACCTGTTTTCCCTGACAGGTATCTCAGGCGAAGATGCGGTTTTCCAAGCAAAGCCCAGCAATGCGGGTTTGCTTGGAAAAGGAAGAAGTTCCCTGACCGATGGAGAAGCCTCACTTGTGAGGATTCGACATCCTCAGGGAACTTCTGACGTGGTGGGGTCTTCAGGAATCGGACCTGAGACGCGCAGGTCTTCAGTCTGCCGCTCTACCAACTGAGCTAAGACCCCATGGGGTGCGTGAGCGGATTCGAATGGCCCAGGCCACCTTCTCTGGACGCAGAGCGCCCATTCACCTTGCCGCCGACCTCCTGGGCCACAACCAGGTGCTCTAACCATCTGAGCTATACGCAACATAAAATTATTTGATTTGACAGACAGATGTGTCACTGGTATAATCGGCGGCAGCGTTTAAGAAACCTAAGTAAAGAGAGAAAGAAAAATGGACGTAAGCAGTAACAACTCTGCATGGGAAAACCTGACCTATGCGGAGAAGAATAAGCAATTGTATTTTAAGCAGAAGCAGCTGCTTGAAACTTTCTTGGTTCACGGAGCTATTAGCAAGGCCCAGCACGACAAGAGCCTGCACGATTTACAAGAGAAGATGGGCTATACAGAGTGAAGCATTGCCGTTCGTGGATCCTTTGGACATAAACGGCTATAAAATTGAGAGTGGATGGTAAACGAATAATCGAAAAGGACCTGTTGTGTGGAAAAGAGATAAGTAAGACCGCTTAATTACCAAACTATGTACCGGCAGGAGGAACGTGATGGATCAGAACGTGGTTGAGCGCATCAATGCCTTTTTCGACCAGACAGACGAAGAAGGGATCAGCAACAGCCAAAAGATATATGAGCGGCAAAAGATCATCCGCCGTGTGGCAGAGACGGACAAGAGCAAAAGCTATGAGGAGAGCGGTTCCTCCTATCACTCCGGACTTGTGATAGAGGACGGAAAGCTGATCGGTTTTGGGATCCATATTTTCAACGAAGACATATACCCTTTGCAGAGCTTCGAGATCTATCTGCGTGGCTGCGACCTATGCGGTATGCTTGATCTGTCTGACTGCGAAGATCTGCTGTTTGTAGACATCTATCGCAACCGGGTGTCCGGCGTAGAACTCAGAAATATGCCAAAGCTCCGTATCCTTGGCGTTCAGGACAATGAAATAACAGAGCTTGATCCGCGAGAGCTGCCCGCCTGCCAAGGGATCGATGCGGGAAAAAACAGGCTGCGTGACCTCGATGTATCCAAGAACGGGGAGTTGGTCGAGCTGTATGTGAACGACAACTGCATGACCCGGATCGACTTGAGCGGGAATCCGAAACTCAAGTACTTCTATTGCCACAACAATCAGATAACAGAGCTGGACACAAGAAAGAACCCGCTTCTGCGGCATCTGAACGCGACAAGTAATCCCATGAAAATCATCCGATCTCTCGCGCCTCAGCGGGAAGAGGGGCTGCCCCTGGAGCTTCAGGCCGGGGATGGCGGAACGGTTGGGCTCCGGTTCAACCCGGTCTACAATGCCCAGTGGAAAGAGACAGGAGAGTGGCAGCAGGCCTACTATGCCTATCCGGACGATGGCTGGCATTTTGAAGGCTGGTTTGATACGGACGGAAAGCTGCTCTCTAAAGATGTAGTTTGGATCGACACCTATGGAGAGAGCCGGCAGCTTACGGCGAGATTTGGACAGAACTGAGCATCTGTTTGGAATTACTTGGTCCGCACACGGCGCAGCCATTAGACTGTAAAATAAAATCGGTCACCAAAAGTGCGATCTCTGGTTACCGAGTAACAATAGGGGGAGCAACGATCAAAAACGGTTGCTCCCCCTTTGCTGTTGGCTGAGTTGTTCCTATAAAAACAGACAGTTGCTGTCATGCGAGTATTAAAACATCTGCTCAGAGTTCCAATAAAGCAAAAAAGTATATTGCACTTTTGAAAAATGCGAGTATAATAAAAATATAATTTCCTCTGCTTGTAAGTTTGTTAATGTAAAAAGTTGAAAGGTGCACATCATGCGTGATCTGGCAAGAATACAGAGCATTTTTCAAAGCTACGGTGGAATGATGCGGACATATCAGCTGTCAAAAGAGAAGATATATTACGCGGATATCGCCTTTTTGCTCCGTGAAGGAGCAATCGAAAAGGTGCGTACAGGGTACTATCAATGGATCGACCGGGAGGATCTCAGCGAGGTAGCAACCGTGACACGCCTCTTTCCTGACGGTATTCTCTGTATGGATACGGCCCTTCGCCACTACGGCTACAGTGACCGTACACCGCGTGAATGGCATATCGCTGTGAGCAAGTATTCCAACCGCAGCCGTTTCCATATCGACTATCCCTTTGTGAAACCGTATTTTGTCGCGCCTGGGCTTCTTGAGCTCGGTCTATGCGAACAAAAAATGGATGGGAACAGTATAAGAATGTATGACAAAGAGCGCGTGATCTGTGACTGTCTTCGCTATCGCAACAAGATCGATAAAGAGCTTTTCAACAAGGCCATTCAGGGCTACGTCAATGATACAGCCAAAAATGTTCCAAGGCTGATGGAGTACGCTGTACCGCTCCGTTGTGCGAGCTTGGTACAGAATTTGATAGGAGTGTGGCTTTGATGACAGATATGGCGGCCTCTGTGCTTGCAAGACTGAAAAATAAAGCGAAGGAGAGAGGGATCAGTTATCAGCAGTGCCTACAGCTGTTTTTCCAGGAGGAGTTTCTGCGCAGGCTTGCAGCCTCAAAATATAGAGAATTTGATCCTTAAGGGCGGATTATTTATCTATACCCTGACCAACTTTGAAAGCCGGGCAACGGTTGATGTGGATTTCATGCTTACAGGACTATCCAACAGCATGGCGAGGATGGATGAAATCATAGCAGAGATCCTCGCTGTCCAAACCGGAAATGATTTTATTATCTTCCAGGCTCTCCCGACAGAACCAATTGCCATGAATCGAAAGTACCACGGTGTCAGCACCCAGATCACCGGTCGTATTAAGAATGTGCGCGTTCCGTTCAGCGTTGACATTGGTGTTGGAGATATCATTGTCCCCGGGGCAAAGGCTCGTGCGATCAAAACCCAGCTTGACGGCTTTGAAGCCCCAGAAATTATGACCTATTCCTTGGAAAGTACCATTGCCGAAAAGCTGGACGCTATCCTGCAGCGATTTGAGCTTACAGGGCGGATGAAAGATTTCTATGACATCTATTATCTGTCACAGACCTTCGACTTTGACGGGCTGGAGCTTCAAACAGCAATCGCAGAAACGCTTCAGAACCGAGGGACTGAGTATAACGCGGACAGCTTCCGGCGCCTCACTGCTCTTGTGAACGACGAAAAGTTGCAGGTTCGGTGGCGTCATTTTCTCCGCACACTGCACGACCCAGATATTCCCTTTAAACAGGTGACGGACGGGATCGCCTCCTTCCTTGAACCGGTATGGGATGCGATTGTCAAAGAGCAGAAGTTTCAGAAACAGTGGGATGCAGCTGCAAAACGCTGGAACTGACGGCAAGTTACTTTTAGCTTTTTATTTCAGTTTGACAGGCCACTTGAACATGGCCGAACAAAATCAAGGAAAATTCAGGAAAAAAGTATGTGTAATTTTGAGGGCTCATTTTTCGCCCATTTTTACACATACTTTTTTCCCTAAATCTGCCGAAAAAACCGAGTCCCGGACCCTCTCAAGCCAGAGCGGAAAGCCGCTTCTGGGGCCCGCACAGACCCCTGTATCGTCTATGCCTCCGGCGGCATTGCGATAGCAGCGGGAACAAAGGCTAGGGACATTTCACAATTGGTTTTGCGGCTACCATAGCAGCTTCAGCCACATTTCCAGCTCCCGAGTCGGAGCGGACCAGAGGCGAAGCGAGATGACCTGGATCGCCTGTTCCCGGAGACGATAAAAATGCCGCCGGACCACATACCGGGAGTGACTGGGTTGGCAAAGCCGCGATAGGTAGCGGTCCCTTTTCGGAAGGCGGCTCTGGAGGCCAGCCGGGCCCAGGAGGCCATAAGCCCCTGGCCTTCGGGAAGGACTGAGCGGGGGAGCTTTACTCAAGGGTATTTGAACAGGCATTGCATCGATCTGGCCTCCTACATATAAAAAAATCGGGCAGCTTTATCAAGCTGCCCAATAAATTTGGCGCGTTTGTTCAACCAATTTTTGTGTCAAATCAAGGCTCTCTTGAACATCACAAATTTATGAAGGATCCCGTAGATCGAAGACATCCGCGCTTGCCGGGAGCGGAAAAAAGTTGTATGATAGAGACACCGATCCAACAGTAGGAGGAAAGAGTTTATGCAAAGCTTAAAAACTAAGATCCCCGGGCTGCTGGCCTGCGCCCTGATCGCCGGGGCCGCCACCGCGCTGGCAGGGCTCCGCCTCGGCGGCTTCTCCCTGGAAGTCATAGGCGCCCCCGTCTTCGCCATCCTGGCCGGCATGCTCCTCACTCTGGCCTGCCCGTCCCTGGCCCCCAGCGAGACCTTCCGGGACGGCATCAAGTTCACCTCCAAGAAGATCCTCCAGTGGGCCGTCATCATTCTCGGCTTTTCTCTGGATCTGGGGACGATCGCCAGCGTGGGCAGCAAGAGCCTGCCCGTCATCGTTTGCACCATTTCCGCGTCCCTGCTGACGGCTTTTCTGCTGTACCGGGCGCTGAAGATGGACGCCAAAGTGGCCACTCTGATCGGCGTGGGCTCCTCTATTTGCGGCGGCTCAGCCATCGCCGCCACGGCCCCTGTCATCGACGCGGACGATACCCAGGTAGCCCAGTCCATCTCGGTCATCTTCCTGTTCAACGTTCTGGCGGCCCTGGTCTTTCCAGCCTTCGGCCACGCCATTGGCCTTGGCTCCGAGGGCTTCGCGGTCTTTGCCGGCACAGCGGTGAACGACACCTCTTCCGTGACGGCGGCGGCCTCCACGGCGGAGAGCATATACGGGGCGGACGGGATCCTCTCCGCGGCGGTCACGGTGAAGCTGACCCGCACGCTGGCCATCATCCCCATCACGCTTGTCCTGGCCCTCTGGCGGACAGCCCGGGCGAAAAAGGCCGGCGGGGAAGCCGGGAGCTTCTCTCTGCGGCAGATCTTCCCCTTCTTTATTTTGTTTTTCATCGCCGCAGCCCTGGTCACGACGCTGATGGGCCTGCTGCCGGAGAGCGGCCTGACGGCGCTGTACGCCGGGCGCTTCGTGCCCGGGATGAAGTGGCTGGCTAAGTTCTTTATCGCTATGGCCATGTGCGCTATCGGCCTGAACACCAATCTGGTGGATCTGGTCAAAAAGGGCGGCCGGCCTATCGCACTGGGCGCCTGCTGCTGGGCAGCCATCACCGCCGTCTCCATCGCCGTGCAGCTGCTGACCGGTATCTTCTATACGGACCTCTGAAGCAAAAGACCGGATAAAAAGTGTTTCGCACTTTTTATCCGGTCTTTTACGATTATTGCAGAGCAAGCCTGTCAGCGGCTTTTTGCCGGAAACAGCCAGCGGCAGAGGGGCGCCGCCAGGCCTATACCTGGGCCCCGATGTTTGTGTTCCTGCGCCTACTCCTTCATCCAGGCAAGTACGGTAGAAAAATACGCTGAAAGCTCCTGATTCTCTGGATCGACACACAGGCAGTAGTTGATCTTGCCAAGCAAATGCTGCAAATATTTTTTTTGATAGACTCGTTTGCCGTCGTGGGACTTGGGGTCGTCCGCAATAAATGCCTGAAGATCTGCGTGAAGAATATGGGAGCGAACGCCATATTTCCCGCAATAATACATCTCCTGGCGGATTTTCCTCCGATAAGCCGCCGGCGCCTGCTCCTTGCGGTTCACTACCACGCCGGTGATGAGCTGCTGCTGCCCCTGCCGCGCGATATGGGTCTTCTGGGTGTTTAAGGTAAATCCCATAGAGGCTAAGAGACCTTCGACCTTCCGGATGACCCGGCCGGGGGAAAAATCCCCGGAAAACCTCATATCGTCGCTGTACCGGGAATAGACGATGCCCATTTTCTCGCAATACTGCCCGATCATCTCGTCAAAAGTACACATGACGATATTGGAGATGGCGGGAGATGTCGGCGCGCCCTGGGGAAGATAGCCCTTATAGCAGCATAGGGAGGTCAGCAGGACGCCGACTTCTTTTGGAAACCGTTTCGAGTTGAAAACATGAGACAGGACCATAGAATAGGTGATGCTGTCAAAAAAATGATGGATATCCAGCTTCAAAAGGACGGGATGCCCTACATGCCGGGCGGCCCCGTCTCTTAAATTCATCCCGGGAACATAGGCGGCCGCGTATTTGGAAACAGGGATCGCGGATAAAATCCTCTTGTAAATTTGCTCCTGGAGAAATCTAAGGGGAAGGGAGGGCCTGTATATCGTGCGGCTCCCTCCGTCCGGCTTCGGCAATTGAAAAATAGAATAATGCTCGTCAACAGAGTTGGAGATCTCATAGAGCCTGGAAACGATATACCAATGCCTTTTTACGCTCCTTCCGCTGCCGCCGGCTGTGATAAGGTCTGCTAACTGGTGGACTGTCGGAACAAAAGGGACTTGAGTGGCGGCCTGGTGGTCTTCCATGGCGGAGAGATAAGAAAGAAGACCGCCCCGCTCTATTACGGCCGGCATATCCCATTGCTGTAAAATGATCTTGTTGCCATCGTAGTACATTTTATGAGAACAGCGGAGCGGCACATAAAAAGATAGAAGCGAAGCTTCCGCCCCAGAAGAATTCTGGGCCAAGCCTGCTTATGTGCGCTGCGTGACCAAGCGGCCGCGACTCGCGGCCGCCCCAAGTTTCCCTGGAAAGACTGCCGCTCCGCTGATTCCTCCTATATAGAAATCACACTATACATATTAGCACAAGAGGAAAAAAACTGTCAAGGCGTGCGGAAGAGGGTCCCGCCCATTATGAATATGGCCGCAAAAGACCTGGCGCGAAGAGAGCGGCAATCATTAACCGGTGAGACCGCGCAAAAAATCCATCACAGCGGTTTTGATCCTTGCCGGCATGGTATGACGCGCCGGCCGGCGGCCTTCGCTTTCGCCGGGGAAGGAGCTTCCCGTCATATCGGAGAGAAAGATCCTGGCAAACGGGTCCTCCTCCGCGGTTTTCGCGGCAGGGGCAGGAGGAGCCTTCCCCTGGACCGGTATTTCTGTCCAGCCGCTGTCGGTCCGCGGGTCTGCCTGGTCCAACAACGCGGTCTCATAGTTCCCGCTCTTGAGCGTCCTTTCGCTGCTTTCTATTGTGTTGTCCGATTCGTGAGGAGCGTTCGCCATGGTTTTCCTTCCTGTAACGCGTGTGTATTTTCATACGCCCCGCGCTTTGAAAAACTCCAAAGAGAAGGCAAGGATCATAGCTCCTCGGGCAAACCCGGCCTATTGGGCGCTTCGTCTACAGCTCCTGTTTATTCAAACTGGGAGGCGTAGAGCTTATAATAGGCGCCGCGGCGGGCCATGAGCTCCTCGTGGGTGCCCTGCTCCACCACGTCCCCGTGGTCCATGACCAGGATGCGGTCCGCGTTCTGGATGGTGGAGAGCCGGTGGGCGATCACAAAACAGGTCTTGCCTCGCATGAGCTCCCGCATGGCCCTCTGCACCTGCTGCTCGGTGTGGGTGTCCACATTGCTGGTGGCCTCGTCCAGGATGAGCATCCGCGTGTCGTACAGCATGGCCCGGGCGATGGTGAGCAGCTGCTTCTGCCCCTTGCTGATGTTGCCGCCGTCCTCGCTGATGATGGTCTGGTAGCCCTGGGGCAGGCGGACGATGTAGCTGTGGATCCGGGCGGCCTTCGCCGCCGCCACCACCTCGTCCATGGTGGCGTTTTCCTTGCCGTAGGCGATGTTTTCAAACACCGTACCCCGGAAAAGCCAGGTGTCCTGGAGGACCATGGCGTAGGCCCGGCGGAGGCTCCGGCGCTGGAGCTGGCGGATGTCCTTCCCGTCTGTCAGGATGCGGCCGGAGTCCACATCGTAAAAGCGCATGAGCAGGTTGATCACCGTAGTCTTGCCGGCCCCGGTGTGGCCCACGATGGCGACGGTCTGCCCAGGCTTGGCCTCCAGCTCCAGATCGTGGAGCACCGGCTTGCCCGGCAGATAGCCGAAGGACACATGCTCCGCCTCCACGTGGCCCTCGGGCTCCGTGAGGGCCTCCGCCCCGTACAGGTCGGCTGCCTCCTCCGGGTGGTCCAGCAGCTGGAACACCCGCTCCGCCGCTGCCAGGGCGGAGTAGATCTCGTTGATGATGTTGGCGATCTCGTTGATGGGCCCGGAGAACTTTCTCGAGTACAGCACAAAGGTGGAGATCTGGCTCAGGTCCACGATGCGTTTTAAATAGAACACCGCGCCCAGCAGGCCGATAAGCGAAAGGCCTAAGTTGCTTATCATGCCGATGGTGGGGCCCATGGTCATGCCCAGGGAGTCCGCGTCCCGGTAGGCCCGGGCGGCGTCTCTGTTTATCTCGCTGAACTCGTCGCAGACCGCGTCCTCGTGGGCGTAGGCCAGGATGGTCTTTTGCCCGGAGAACATCTCCTCCACGAAGCCGTTCATATGCCCGTAGGCGGCGCTGCGCCGGGAGTATTTGGGCCGGGTCTTCTTGCCCATGGTCCGGGTGTACAGCACCGACAGGGGGATGGTGATGAGCATGCAGATGACCAGCGGCGGGGACACCACGCACATCATGACGAAGGAGCCCGCCACGGTGACGACGCTGGTGAGGATCTGCACCACGTCGGTGGAGAGGCTGGTGCTCACCACGTCCACGTCATAGGACACGCGGCTGATGATGTCGCCCGCCTGGTTGCGGTCGAAATACTGCACCGGCAGGGCCATGAGCTTGTCGAATACGTCGCTGCGCATTTTCTGCGCCACGCGGCGGCTGACGCGCATCATACCCTGGTTAACTAAGAAGGACAGCAGGTTGCTGCCCAGGTAGGCAAAGAGCATCCAGCCGGCATAGCGGAACACCTGCTGGAAATCCACGTTGCCGGGGCCGGCCTCCGCCTCGCCGATGGCCTTTCCCGCAAAGGACGGGCCCAGCAGATTGCCGATGTTGCTGGCAAAGGCGCAGAGCAGCAGCGCGAAGACCACGCCCCGGTACTGGGCCAGATAGCGCAGGATGCGCCGCAGCGTCCCCTTGGCGTCCCGGGGCTTCCCCCGGCCGCCTCTGTCTCCTCTTCCTGGCATATCCTGACACCTCCTCAGCTGAGCGAGCCCATCTGGGTCTCGTAGATCTCCCGGTAAGTCGGGCAGCTCTGCAAAAGCTCCCCGTGGCTGCCGTAGCCGATGCAGCGCCCGTCCTCCAGGACCATGATGTTGGTCATGCTCTGCACGGAGGAGACCCGCTGGGCGATCATGAGCACGGCCGCGTCCCGGTGCCGGGCAAAGATGGCGCGGCGGAGGGCGGCGTCCGTCTTGTAGTCCAGAGCGGAGGACGAGTCGTCCAGGATGAGGATCTCCGGGTCCCCCGCCAGGGCGCGGGCGATCAGAAGCCGCTGCTTCTGCCCGCCGGACAGGTTCGCGCCCTTGATATCCGCCGTGTGGTCCAGCCCCTCCTCCAGTTCGCCGATGAACTCAGCGGCCATGGAGTCGGCCACGGCGTTTTGTATGTCCGTCTCACTCAGGTCCCGGCCGAAATCGATGTTCCGGCGGAGGCTGTCGTTGAACACGGTGCCGCTCTGGAACACCACGCCGAAGCGCCGGTGCAGTTCGTCCTTGTCGATGCTCCGCACGTCGCGCCCGTCCACGAACACCTGCCCCTGGTCGGCGTCATAAAAGCGCATGAGCAGATTGACCACCGTGGTCTTGCCCGAGCCGGTGGAGCCGATGATGCCTAGGCTCTCCCCCTTGTTCAGAGTGAAGCTGATGTCGTCCAGGCACTTCTCCCGGCCGCTGCCGGCGAAGGCCTCGTGGGACACGGCGGCGCTCTCCCCGTAGCTGAAAGACACGTGCTCAAAGCGGATGAAGCCCTCTCCAGCCGGGGCCGGGCAGGCCTCCGCGGGCAGCACGGCCTGGCCCTCCTCCGCCTCCAGCACCGCGGCGATGCGCCCGGCGGAGGCGGAGGCCTTGCTGAGCATCATGAACACCCGGTTCAGGCCCATGACGCCCATCATGATCATGTTGAAATAGGTCAGGAAGGCCAGGATCACCCCGGGCAGCATCAGCCCCGCGTTCACCCGGTAAGCGCCCAGGACCACCACCGCGGTGAGCCCGATGTTCAGGGACATCTGCATGGCGGGGCCGGGGATGGCCATAATGGTACTGGCCCTTATATCGCTGGCGGCCATATCGTTGTTGGCGGCCGCGAAGCGCTCCTTTTCGTACTCCTCTTTGGAGAGGGCCTTGACCACCCGGATGCCCGTGATGGCCTCCCGCATGATGAGGACCACCCGGTCCAGCTTCTCCTGCACCCGGTTGTACAGGGGGATGCCTTTGCGGGACACGGTGACGCAGACAAGGATGAGGATGGGCGCCATGACGCACATGACCAGCGCCATATGGGCGTCCATGGTCAGCGCCACGGCGATCCCGCCGAAGAGCATGATCGGCGCCCGGATGCACATGGTCTGGATGGACTGGACGCAGGACTGGACGTTGTAGCTGTCGCTGGTCATGCGGCTGATGAGGCTGGGCAGGCCGAAGGCGTCAAACTGGGCGCCGGACAGGTTCACCGTCTTGCGAAACAGCGCCTGGCGCACGTCGTAGGAGATGTTATGGGCGTTCTCCACCGCCCGCCGGTTGGCTATGACGTTCAGCTGCCTGGTCACCACCGCGGCTAAAACCATCAGGGAACCCCACAGGATCACCCGGTCCATACGGCCCAGGGGCACGATGTGGTCGATCAGGTGCTCCAATATGTAGGGCAGCATGAGCTCCGACAGGGTGCCCAGGAGCTTCACCGCCATGACCAGCAGGATGCTGTTCCTGTACCGGCCCAAATAACGAAAGATCAGTTTCATGGAAGACCTCTTGAAACCCGCGGCCCCAACCGCGGGGTAAGTTTTATTTATACTACAAAGACTTGCTTATTGTATCAATTATTCCCCCAAAAGGCAATGTCATTTTGCCAAGGAAAAGACAAAATATTCTATGTGAAACGCCAAGGCAATATAGAAAATCGGACAGCTTATGAAAGCTGTCCGATAAAAGTGCAGCGGCACAGGGAGAAGGAGCTTTTCCTCCCAGACATCAGGCCCCCTCTTTTAGGATGAGCCAGGCCGTGGGGAGCTGTTGGTCCACGGACTCCGGGGTCCCTTCGTTCACATAGGCGCCGTCAAAAACCATCCGCGCGGAGGAGCCACCGTCCATGTTGCAGGCGTTGACGGCCCCGTAGCGGAGCATGAGGTCCGCCAGCTCCTCCAGGCTGGCCCCGAGGCTGCCGGCCTGCCGTCCGTTGACGGTCAGCAGCAGAATGGTCCCATCGGCGCGCTGGCCGATGGCGGAGCGGGGGTTGAAGCCGCCCGGCAGGGACGCCGGGTCCGCGCTCTGCCCATCGGCCACCAGCACAGGCCCACAGGAGCAGGCGTATCGAAGGCCGGCCTCCTGGGCGGCCTCCAGGCTGTCCAGCCCCACGTGGAGGATGTTTTGCCCGTCCAGACCCGCATAGCAGCTGCCGCTGCCGGACTCCCCGGCGTAGATCTGGCCGCCGCAGATCACGGCGCTGTCCGGCAGACTGCCGTCTCCCGGACCGGCAGCGCCGGCGTTGATGCCGCCTACTGCGTCCCAAAGCTCCGCCAGCTCCTTCAGCGTGCGGCCCTGGGCGCCCAGACTGTCCGCGTCAAGGCCCAGCACCACCCGGCTGGGGTCCGGCACGATCAGCATGGAGCCGGTGTAGTTCTCGCCGCTGACCGTCTCCAGGACCACATCGCTGCTCTCCGGCCCCGGCTCCTTTTGGACGCTGAAGTCCCTGGGCTCCGTCAGCGGATCCAGCCAGGAGAAGGAGTAGGCCTGCTCGTCGTAGCCCATCTGCTGCCGCAGCAGCGCGTAGCGGGGATGGGGATCCAGCTCCAGCACACCGTCGGGGCCAAAGTCCTCCGACTCGTTGAGGTAGCGCCAGCCGCCGGCGAAGGGGCTCTCCGCCCGGGTGTTGACCTGGCAGTCCGGCACGGCGGTCCGGAAGCTCTCCACCTGCTCCGCCGGGACCGGGTCCTGGCTGCCCAGCCAGAGCCGCTCCAGACCGGTGAGCCCGGTGAGGGGCGAGATGTCTGTCACCTGGGGGCAGGCGGCGATGTTCAGGTGGCGCAGGCTGCTCAGCCCCGCCAGGGGGCTCAGATCGGAGATCTCCGTGCCGCTCAGCTCCAGATACTCCAGGTTTTTGCACCCGGCCAGAGGGCTCAGATCCGAGGCCGAGGTATAGCTCAGGATCAGGACCTCCAGCTTTGGCATAGAGCGCAGGAAGGACAGATCGGCGATGCCCTCGTTGTGGCCCAGGTCCAGGTACTTCACGTCCGTGCAGTTGGACAGGACCCGGAGCTGTTCGTCGTCCAATACGCCGCCCTGGGCGGGATCGGAGGCCACGATCCGCTCCACGTCGGTGCGCACACTGTAGTTCTCTCCAAAATTGACCCGCCAGACCACCTTGATCTCCGGAAAAGCAGCTTGAATGGCCTCGATCTCCTCAGTGGAGAGACCGCAGTTGTCCAGATCCAGCAGCGCGCAGCGCCGCAGATAGGGCAGGCGCTCCCAGAGCGCCGCGCCCCCATCCCCGATGGGGACCTGGCGCAGGTCCACGGTCTCGCTCTGGGTGCTCAGCTCCTGCCCGTACAGGCGAAAGCGGTAGAGAAAGTCCAGCTGGGGGGCGGCGTCCATCAGGGCCGCCGCGTCCTCCCAGAGAAGCTCCCCCTGGCCCTCGCTGCCCAGATCCACCGTGCAGGGACCGGCCAGGGCCGAGAGCTCCGCCGCCTTCCCGGCCAGCTCCGCCCGGGTGAGCCCGCTCAGATCCAGGTGCCCGGCGCTTCCCGAGGCGCTGTTTGTCTGAACAGAGCCGGCCACAGGAGTCTCCTGAGCCGGAAGCGGTTCAGAGGCGGCCGGGCGGCCGGGGGCCTCCGGCGGGGCGGAGTCCCGGACGGGGCCGGTGCAGGCCACGGCGACGGACGCCGCGGCGCAGACCAGGGCCAGCAGCACAGGCAGCAGCGCCCGCCTGGGCTGCCGGACGATGAAGTCCAGCCGCTCCTTCAGGGACCTTCCGGAGGAGGACATGGCTGTCCCAGCCAGCAAAGGCCCGGCCCGGCGGCGCTTGTCCGCCAAGGACAAAAGCAGCTCCCCGTAGTCCAGCCGCTCTTGCTCCTTCAGGGCGGAGACCGCCGCGGCGTCCGCCGCCAGCTCCGCGTCCTGCCGGGAGAGGGCGCAGGCCCACCAGACCAGGGGGTTATACCAGTGCAGGGCCAGAGCCAGCAGCCGGAGCAGGGCCCAGAGGGGGTCCAGGTGCCGGTAGTGGGCCCACTCGTGGGCCAGCACATGCTTCAGGGCCCGCCGGTCCCGGGCCACGCTCTCCGGCACGTAGACCGCCGGCGCAAAGAGCCCGAAGAGGCAGGGCGTCCCGGGGGCCGGGCTGACCAGGACCCGCCTGGGCGGCCGGGACAGCGCCACCGGCAGCGGGCAGGAGCCCCGGCGCAGCCGAAGAGCGAAACGCAGATTGGAGAGCAGCGCCAGGAGCAGCAGCAGGGCCGCTCCGGCCAGCCATAGGATTTTCAGAACAGCAGCAACAGAGAGCGGCTGCCGGGCCGGGGCGGTGTCCACCGCCGGGGCATCCGGAACCTCCCGCTCCGCCGGCTGGACGGGAGCCGCCGGAGCGCTCCGGTCCGGCTCCTGAACAGGGGCGGCCGGGACCTCCCGCTCCGGCAGCTGCACAGAAGCGGCCGGCAGAGCAGCCTCGTCCTCCGGCAGGACTGCCGGGGCGGCGCTCCGGATGCTCGTCCCCTCCAGCAGGGACGCCAGACTCAGGGGGCTTTCAAACAGGGGCAGCGGGCACAGCAGCCGCAGCAGCACCGTCAGCCACAGGGCATAGCGCACCCGCGGGTCCAGGCGGCCCTTTAAAAGACGGCGCAGAAGCAGCACCAGCAGGATCAGCACGCTGGCCGAGAAGATCCACTCAGCCATGGCGCTTCTCCCTCTCGCTCTTCAAGAGCTCATAGAGCTCGTCGATCTCGCTGTCGCTGAGCTGGCCCTCCACCATGGAGTTGACCAGGGACAGGGCCTTGCCGCCAAAGATCCGGTCCACGAAGGAGCGCGTCTCTTCCCGGACGGCCTCCTCCCGCTCCAAAATGGGGAAGAACCGCTTGGCCCGGGCCCCCTGCTCTACCCGGAACAGGCCCTTTTTCTCCATCCGGGACACCATGGTCTCCACGGTGGAGACCGCAAGCCCCGTGCGGTCCGAGCAGCGCTTGCGCAGTTGGGCCAGGGTCAGAGGACTCTCCTCCCACAGGCACTCATAGACGGCCCACTCGCCGCCGGTCAGTTTTGTCTTGTTCACAGAATCACCGCCTTACATTGTGGTGTTTACATATTAACACCACAATGTAAGGCTGTCAAGAGAAATTTTAAAAAGTTGTAAAAGAACCATGAATTTCAGCTTTTTCAGCTTTGATTCAGATTACGGGAATACTATAATAAGGAAAAAACAGGAGGCGGCACGATGAAAATTTTGGTGATCGAGGACGAGAAGCGGCTGGCAGAATCTATCCGGACCCTCCTGGAGGGCAAGGGCTTCGAGGTGGAGACCGTGTACGACGGGGAGGCCGGCGCGGAATACGCGGAGCTGGGGATCTACGACCTGCTGATCCTGGACGTGATGATGCCCAAAATGGACGGCTACCAGGTAGCCCGGACGGTCCGCGCCAAGCGCTGCTCCACGCCCATCCTGATGCTCACGGCCAAGTCCGGTCTGGAGGACCGAATCGAGGGCCTCAACGCCGGGGCGGACTACTATCTGACCAAACCCTTTGACGCCCGGGAGCTGCTGGCCTGCATCAACGCCCTGCTCCGCCGGCAGGGGAACCAGGTGGACGAGCTGGTCTACGGCAACACCGCCCTGGACCTGGCCTCCGGGACCCTGGTCTGCGGGGAGAAGAGCGTGCGCCTGTCGGCCCGGGAGTTTGACGTGATGCGCCTGCTGCTCCAGGCCCAGGGGCGGAACCTGTCCAAGGAGGTCATCCTGGCCCGGGTCTGGGGCTATGACTCCAACGCGGTGGAGAACCACGTGGAGGTCTATGTGGGCTTTCTGCGCCGGAAGCTCCAGAGCATCGGCTCCAATGTGCGCATCGAGGCCATCCGGCGGCTGGGCTATCACTTAGAGGTGGACGAGTCATGCTGAAAAAACTCAAGATCAAATTCGTGGCCATCACCATGGCGGTGGCCACGCTGATGCTCTGCGTCATCTTCGCCACGGTCTACAGCTTCACCAGCCGGAGCCTGGAGACGGAGAGCCTGCAGATGATGGAGGCCATCGCCGCCGACCCCTTCCAGATGGACCGGCTGGGCGGGGGAGGGGAGCAGGTGCGCCTGCCCTATTTTGCCCTACAGATCGGCCCCTTCGGGGAGGTGCTGGCCTCCGGCGGGGGTTATTTTGACCTGTCCGACGAGGCCTATCTCCAGGAGGTCATCGGCGCGGCGCTCCAGGCCGGGGGCAGCAGCGGCGTGCTGAAGGACTACGGCCTGCGTTACTGCTGGGGCGGCTCCCGGCTGTCCCGCTGCCTGGTCTTTGCGGACATGTCCAGCGAGCGGGCCACGCTCACGAACCTCCTGCAAAGCTGCGCCATCATCGGGGCGGCGAGTCTGCTGGCCTTCCTGGGCCTGAGCGTGCTGCTGGCCCGCTGGGCCGTCCGGCCCGTGGAAAAGGCCTGGGAGCAGCAGCGGCAGTTCGTCTCCGATGCCTCCCACGAGCTGAAAACGCCCCTGACCGTCATCCTCACCAACGCCGAGCTTCTGGAGGACGCGGCCTGCGACGGCCCCACCCGACAGCGGCTCTGGGGCAGCATGGTGTCCATGGCCCAGCAGATGCGGGGCTTGGTGGAGAGCCTCTTGGAGCTGGCCCGGGTGGACGGGGGCGTGGTCCGGTCCGCCCTGGTGGAGCTGGACTACAGCGCTTTAGCCTCCGAGGCGTCGCTGCCCTTCGAGCCGCTGTACTATGAGCAGGGCCTGGGCCTGGACTCGCAGATCGAGAAGGGCCTGCGGGTGAAGGGCAGCGCGGCCCACCTGAAGCAGGCGGAGGAGATCCTGCTGGACAACGCCCTGAAATACGCCGCCCCCGGCTCCACGGTGGAGCTGCGCCTGAAGCGGCAGGGGCAGCACGCCCTGCTCAGCGTCGCCAGCCAGGGCGAGGAGCTGAGTAAGGAGGAGCTGAAAAACATCTTCAAGCGTTTCTACCGGGCGGACAAGGCCCGCAGCGCCGGCGGCAGCTACGGCCTGGGCCTGGCCATCGCCGAGAGCATCGTCACCGAGCACGGCGGGAAGATCTGGGCCGAGAGCGGCGGCGGCTTCAACCGCTTCTTCATCCAGCTCCCGGCCCTGTAGAGCTTGACAAGCGCCGCTGGGAATTGTATAATTTTACCAATTTAGACGATTTCACAGGAGGTCCGCCCATGCTCTGTATTTCCGATCAGCTCCCCCAGTTCAAGGCCAATCTGCACAGCCACTCCACTCTGTCCGACGGGCGCCTGACGCCGGAGGAGCTGGCGGCGGCCTACCGGCAGAGGGGCTACTCCGTCCTGGCCATCACCGACCACGAATACCCCTGCGACCACAGTGAGCTCTCCACCCCCGGTTTTCTGCTGCTCACCGGCTACGAGGCCTATCTCCGGCCGTCGAAGACCAACCGGTACGACCGGATGGGGCCGGAGATCCACCTGAATCTGCTGGCGAAAGAGCCCCACGATCTGAATTTTGTCTGCTACGACCCGCACTTCTGCAAATACATCCCCCTGGAGCTGGCGGAGAAGCTGCCCCACGCGGGGCCCGAGGGCGAGCACCGTTATGACCGGGACTTCATCAATCTGTTTATCGCCGAGGCGAAAAAGGCGGGCTATCTGGTGACCTACAATCACCCCTGCTGGTCCATGGAGAACCCGGCGGACATCCTGAGCTATGAGGGCTTTTTCAGCCTGGAGATCTACAACACCGGCTCTTACACGATCAACCACAGCGAGCACGGCCTGGCGGTGTACGATCTGCTCCTGCGGCACGGCCGCTTCCCCTTCGTCCACGGGGCGGACGACAACCACAATAAGGTCCCCTTTGACGACCCGCTGAGCGACTCCTTCGGCGCTTGGACCATGATCAGCGCCCCGGAGCTCAGCTATCCCGCCGTGATCGCCGCGCTGGAGAAGGGGGACTTCTACGCCTCCACCGGCCCGGCCATCCACGAGCTCCGCATGGAAGACGGCAAGGCCTATCTCCGGTGCAGTCCCGCTAAGTTCATCGTGATGCAGCAGAGCCCCAAGGCCTCCTGGCATGTCTATAACCGGGACGGGAGCCCGGTGGAGGAGGGCGAGTTCACGCTCCCGGCCTCCGCGCCCTATGTCTATTTCGCCGTCCTCGCCGCCGGCGGGACCGAGGCCCGCACCCGGGCCTACCGGAACCCGTGGTATAAGGGATAAAACAGCCCAAAACGCAAAAGAGAGACGCTTCTCGGCCCTTCTCCTCTGGTCACCAGCGGGAACTGGGTTTGGTCTCTTGGTGAAATGTTCACTTCTCTTGCAGCGCCGTGCGTCAGAATATTATCAACCGCCGATGTGCCGGCCTTTAGGACGCGCACATCGGCGGTTGATAATGTTCTGCCTTTTAAAGTCCCGGATGAAGATGCCCCCAAGCTTAGTTTACCTTGCGGAGCATCTTCATCTATACGCAGCGGAAAAACGAAGTGCAAGTTACTCTTGCCTGTTATTTCGGGAGGCCGTGTCGATGCTGCGGCCAAAGACGAAGAAGCGCTGGAACAGAAACTCCGTGCTGAAGTTGAGGAGCATGTTGATGACCGTGACCAGATACTCGTTCCACAGCAGGGTGTCCGCCAGGTAGCTGCCCAGCAGAGTGGACAGAGGCGTGAACACCGCGTAGTAGCCTAGGACCTTCAGCATGGCCACCGGCACGTTGGCGGCGGACTTGAAGGTGAACTTCCGGTTCAAGGTGAAGTTCCAGAGCACCGACAGCAGCAGAGCCGGCAGATAGCAGGGCCAGTAGCTCCAGCCGGTCAGCTCATTGAAGAGCGTGAAGCTCCCCATCTCCACCAGGGCCGCGCTGGCGGAGAAGAAGGCGAATTTGACAAAGCGCCAGAGCTCGGCGGCGCGTTTGCTCATAGAGATCCCTCCAAATGCTTTTGTGATTTGAAGTATACCCCCTTTGAGCGAGCTTGTAAAGCCTTTAATCCGCGTTCTGGACCAGGTGCATGTACTCGTCAAAGCTGCATCGCCGGTCGATGATCCCGTCCTCGGTGATCTCGATGATCCGGTTGGCCACCGTCTGGGTCAGCTGATGGTCGTGGCAGGAGAAGAGGATGTTGTACTTAAAAGCCTCCATGCCGTTATTGAGCGCGGCGATGCTCTCCAGATCCAGGTGATTGGCCGGCTGGTCAAAGAGCAGGAAGTTTGCCCCGGAGAGCATCATTTTGCTGAGCATACAGCGGACCTTCTCCCCGCCGGAGAGGACCCGGACGCTCTTGTACACGTCGTCCCCGGAGAAGAGCATCCGGCCCAGGAAGGTGCGCAGATAGCTCTCCCGCTTGTCCTGGGAGAACTGCCGCATCCAGTCGATCAGGTCCATGTCCCCCTCGAAATAGGCGTTGTGGTCCTTGGGGAAGTAGGCCGGCTGGATGGAGGCGCCCCACTTGACGCTGCCGCTGTCCGGCTCCTCCTCGCCCATGAGGATCTTGTAGAGCATGGTGACGGCCAGCTCGTTTTTGCCCACCAGGGCGATCTTGTCCTCCTTGCCCACGATGAAGCTGACCTTGTTGAGCAGCTTCACCCCGTCCACGCTCTTGCTGACCTCGGTCACGAAGAGCCGGTCCTTGCCCGGCTCCCGGCCGGCCTTGAAGCCCACCCAGGGGTAGCGGCGGCCGGAGGCGGGCAGCTCCTCCACGGTGATCTTCTCCAGCAGCTTTCTCCGGGAGGTGGCCTGGCGGGACTTGGAGCGGTTGGCCGAGAAGCGGGCGATGAAGGTCTGCAGCTCCTGGATCTTCTGCTCGGCCCGCTTGTTCTGATCCTTGATGAGCCGCTGCATCAGCTGGCTGGACTCGTACCAGAAATCGTAGTTGCCCAGGTATATCTTGATCTTGCCGTAGTCGATGTCCACGATGTGGGTGCAGACGTTGTTGAGGAAGTACCGGTCGTGGCTGACCACCAGGACCGTGCCCTCACAGTCCATCAGAAAGTCCTCCAGCCAGACCACGCTGGCCAGGTCCAGGTTGTTGGTGGGCTCGTCCAGCAGGATCACGTCCGGCCGGCCGAAGAGGGCCTGGGCCAGCAGCACCTTCACCTTGAGCCGCGGGTCGATCTCCGACATGAGGCTCTCGTGCAGGGACACGTCTACCCCCAGGCCCTGGAGGAGACGCCCCGCGTCGCTCTCGGCCTCCCAGCCCCCCAGCTCGGCAAATTCCTCCTCCAGCTCCGCGGCCCGGATGCCGTCCTCGTCGCTGAAATCGGGCTTTTCATAGATGGCGTCCTTCTCCTTGCCGCAGTCGTAGAGCCGCTGGTTGCCCATGATAACGGTGTCCAAGAGGCTGTAGCCGTCGTAGAGGCTCTGGTCCTGCTTTAAAACGGACATGCGCTTCTTGGGGTCCAGCACCACGCTGCCGGACGTGGGTTCCAGCTCCCCGGAGAGGATCTTGAGGAAGGTGGATTTTCCGGCGCCGTTGGCGCCGATGATGCCGTAGCAGTTGCCCGGGGTAAATTGCAGGTCCACATGGGAGAAGAGCACCGAGGGCCCGAACTGCATGGACAGGTCGTTGACAGAGAGCATAGAGAACCTCCTAAGTAGTATAGTCCCGGTCGATCCGCACCACCGCGCCGCAGTCCGGCCAGGCTTCTGAGACCGTCTGCCGGATGAGGGCGGCCAGCTCCCGGTCGGACCGGGGGTCGGCGGCGGGGAAGGACGCGTCAAAGATCAGCTTGCTGTGGGTGGGGCCGGGGACCAGGCGGAAATCGTGCAGCCCGGTGCAGCCCGTCTGCCGGAGCAGCTCCTCCGTCTCCAGCCGCCTCTGGGCCGTCTCCCCGTCGGGCAGGATGGGGTCCATGTGGATGGTGGCGGAGCAGCCGAAGCGCTCCTGGATCTCCGTCTCGGCGCTGTCGATGGCGTCGTGCAGGGCGAAGAGCTCGCCCCGGCCGTCCACCTCCGCGTGAAGGGAGACCATCCGCCGGCCGGGCCCGTAGTCGTGGACCAGCAGGTCGTGGATGCCCAGCACCTCCGGATGGGAGCGCACCGTGTCCTCGATGCCCTGGACCAGCTCCGGATCCGGGGCCTGGCCCAGCAGGGGGGACAGGGTGTCCCGGGCGGCGGTGACGCCGGTGTAGACGATGAAGCAGGCCACGGCCAGGCCCGCCCAGCCGTCGATATTCAAACCGAAGAGGCGGAAAACGCCCATGGAGCAGAGCACCACCGCGGTGGACACCGCGTCGGACAGGGAGTCCGCCCCGGCGGCGGCGATGGCGGCCGAGCCCAGCGTCCGGCCGATGCGCCGGTTGTAGCTAGCCATGTAGAGCTTGACGGCGATAGAGGCCGCCAGAATGGCGGCGGGCAGCCAGCCCACGCTCAGGGGCTGGGGCCGCAGGATCTTGCCGATAGAGCCCCGGCCCAGCTCCACGCCCATGACGATGATGAGCACCGAAAGGCCCAGCCCCGCCAGGTACTCCAGCCGCCCGTGGCCGTAGGGATGGCCCGGGTCGGGCTTCTTCCCGGCCAGCGTAAAGCCCAGCAGAGTGATGACGGAGGAGGCGGCGTCGGACAGGTTGTTGAAGGCGTCCACCGTGACGGCCACGGAGCCGGAGAGGAGCCCGGCGGCGTACTTGCCGGCGAAGAGCAGCAGGTTGAGAAAGATGCCGTAGGCCCCGCAGAGGACGCCGTAGGCCCGGCGGACGGCGCTGTCCCGGACCTCCGTCTGGCGGGGGATGAATTTTTTGATGAGAAAGTTGAGCATAACTTAGAAGTCCAAAGTTTCCAGTCCGAAATACTTTTCGGCGAAATCCACCTTCTCCACCCTGAACTCCCGGCCCCGCAGATAGTTCAGGGGCCCGGCGTCGGTGGGAAAGTCGAAGCGGAGCTTATAGGAGTAGAGCGCCTGGCGCTTCTCCCCGAAGTCCCGGTTGAAGCGCTCGCTGCCGTATTTCCCGTCCCCCAGCAGGGGCCAGCCCGCGTGGGCCATCTGCACCCGGATCTGGTGGGTGCGGCCGGTGAGCAGGCGGCACTCCAGCAGGGTCAGCTCCCCCTTGGAGCAGAGGGTCCGGTACTCGGTGACGGCGCTTTTGGCCCCCGGCTCCGGCTTTTTCTTCACATAGACCTGGTTGGTGGCCGCGTCCTTGAACAGGAAGTTCTCCAGCCGGCCGGCGGCGGGGGAGGGCCGGCCCCGGACGGCGCAGAGGTAGAACTTCTCGATCTCCCGGTCCCGGATCTTGTCGTTGAGCACCCGGAGGGCGGGGGCGTTCTTGGCGGCGATGACGATGCCGCCGGTGTTCCGGTCGATCCGGTTGCACAGGGCCGGGGCGAAGGAGGCCTCGTCCCGGGGCTGCCACTGGCCGGAGCGGGCCATGTAGGCCTGGATATGGGCGATCAGGGTATTATATTCCCAGGCCCCGGCGCTGTGACACAGAACGCCGGGCTCCTTGTCCGCCAGCAGCAGGTTCTCATCCTCATAGACGATGCGCAGCCGGGGAGTGCCCACCTTCAGCCAGGCGTTCTCCTCCCGGGGCTTTTCAAAAAACTCGTCGTTGATGTACAGCTGCACCGTGTCCCCGGCGGCCAGGCGGCTGTCCCGCTTGGCCCCCTTGCCGTTGAGCTTGATGCGCTTGAGGCGGATGTATTTTTGCAGCAGCGACTCGGGCAGCAGCGGCACCGCTTTGCCCACAAAGCGGTCCAGCCTCTGGCCCGCGTCGTTTCCGTTGATGCGCAGTTCTCTCATGGGTCAGGCCCCCAAAACCGGAAGAACCGGAAAAAGTTTCTCTGATTCGGATTATACAATAGAAAATAACTGTTGACAAGCCTTGACAGTTCAACTATAATATTTAAGCGCGACTGCGGAGATTTTCCCCACCGGCGAGGTGCTTGTTATGCGGCTGGACCTGCGAGAGATCATTGAGATACCCGGCGCGTCCGTCCCCTTCCAATGCGAGCTGGAGACGGAGCGGCTGGACTTTCCCTCGGTGAGAAGCTATCGGGCGAAGCCCCAGGCGTCGGGCCGGGTGGTCAACGAGGCGGGCATCCTCCGTTTGGAGGGGACCGTCACGGCGGAGATGACCTGCATCTGCGACCGCTGCGGAGCGGACTTTGAGAGCCGGAAGACCACCCAGGTCAGCGTGGTGCTGGCCGAGGAGGACCCGGAAGGGGACCCGGAACTCTTTGTCTTGGACGGGGACGGGATCGATCTGGACGAGGTCCTCTCCACCTGCTTCATCCTGGACATGGAGACCAAGTTCCTCTGCCGGGAGGACTGCAAAGGCCTCTGCGACCGCTGCGGAAAGAATCTCAACCTGGGCCCCTGCGGCTGCGGGAAAAAAGTCGATCCAAGATTTGCTGTGCTTGAGCAGCTTTTGGATAAATCAAATTAAAGCTGCTCAGAACAGCTTGTATCAGGAGGTGTCAATATGGCAGTCCCAAAAGGAAAGGTTTCACGGCAGAGACGTGACATGAGGCGTTCTTCCCACTGGAAGCTCACCGCTCCCAACATCGTAGCGTGCCCCAACTGCGGAGCCTTCTGCATGCCCCATCGCGCCTGCAAGGCCTGCGGGCAGTACAATGGCCGCGTGGTCATCAACGTGGAGGAGAGCAAGTAAAAAAGCTCAAGGAGGAGAGGGAAGCCTTTCCTCCTTTTGCTTTGACTGAACAAACGGAGCGAGTTGGCGGAAGACATATGAGAGAACGGAACATCATCAAGTCCATCGACCGGGACAGCCCCCTGCGGCACAGGGCCCATGTGGGGGACCGGCTGGTCTCCATCAACGGCCATCCGGTGCAGGATGTGCTGGACTATAAGTTCTACGCCTATGACCCCCGGCTGGAGGTCTGCCTGCGCCGTCCCGGCGGGGAGGAAATCACCGTCCATGTGCGCAAGGCCGAGGGCGGGGACCTGGGCCTGGACTTTGAGAGCTATCTGATGGACGCCCCCCGCGCCTGCGCCAACCGCTGCGTCTTCTGCTTTATCGACCAGCTGCCCAAGGGCCTGCGCCCTACCTTATATTTTAAAGACGACGACGCCCGGCTCAGCTTCCTGCTGGGCAACTATATCACCCTCACCAACCTCTCCCCCCGGGAGATCGACCGGATCATCGCCCTGCACATCAGCCCGGTGAACGTCTCGGTCCACGCCACCGACCCGGAGCTGCGGGTGAAGATGCTCCGCAACCCCCGGGCCGGGGAGGGCCTGGCCGTCATGAAGCGCCTGGCGGAGGCGGGCATCACCATGAACTGCCAGATCGTCTGCTGCCCCGGCTATAACGACGGCGCGGCGCTCCGGCGGAGCATGGAGGACCTGGCCGCCCTGTACCCGGCGGTGCGGAGCGTGTCGGTGGTCCCGGTGGGCCTGACCCGCTTTCGGGAGGGGCTGACAGAGCTGAGGCCCTTCACCCCCACCCACGCGGCGGAGACCATCGACCAGGTGACCGCCTTCGGGGACGAGTGCCGGGCCCGCCTGGGCAGCCGGATCTTCTTCTGCGGGGACGAGCTGTATCTGACCGCCGGCCGGCCCCTACCCCCGGACGAGTTTTACGAGGACTACGTGCAGCTGGAAAACGGCGTGGGGATGCTGCGCCTTTTAGAGACGGAGTTTCGCTCCGCCCTGAAGCTGGGCGGGGAGCCGGACGGCGTCCCCTTCTCCATCGCCACCGGCACCGCCGCCGCCCCCTTCTTCCAAAGGCTCCTGGACATGGCGAGGGAGCGGTACCCGGAGCTCCGGGGCCGGGTCTGGCCCATCGAGAACGACTTCTTCGGCCGGAGCATCACCGTGGCCGGCCTGGTCACCGGCGGGGACCTGATCGCCCAGCTCCAGGGAAAGGAGCTGGGGGAGCGGCTGTTCATCTCCTGGAACATGCTCCGCCGTCAGGAGCAGGATTTCCTGGACGACGTGAAGCTGGAGGAGGCCTCCGCCGCCCTGGGCCTGCCGGTGATCCCCCTGGAGTCGGACGGCTTCGCCCTCTTTGACGCCATCTGCGGCCAGATCCCTTCGCTGCCGGCCCCGGTCCGGGAGGA
The DNA here is from genome assembly GCA_947626785.1 of uncultured Oscillospiraceae bacterium. Classification (GTDB taxonomy): domain Bacteria; phylum Bacillota; class Clostridia; order Oscillospirales; family Oscillospiraceae; genus Limivicinus. Next base: position 49,936 of record CANQTO010000006.1, on the reverse strand, counting down.
CAGCGGCGAGGAATACTATCCGTACAACCAATAAACAGTGAGGACAATTCCATGGCAAGACCTCTTATAGCCATTGTAGGCAGGCCCAACGTGGGCAAATCTATGCTCTTCAACCGCCTGGCGGGCAAGCGCCTGTCCATCGTGGAGGACACCCCCGGCGTCACCCGGGACCGGCTCTACGCCGAGTGCGAGTGGCGGGGGAGAAAATTTGATATGGTGGACACCGGGGGCATCGAACCCCGGACCGACAGCGAGATCCTGACCTTCATGCGGGAGCAGGCCCAGATCGCCATCGGGGCCGCCACGGTGATCGTCCTGGTGACGGATATCCGCACCGGCGTCACCGCGGCGGACAAGGACGTGGCCAACATGCTGCTGCGCTCCAAAAAGCCCGTAGTGCTGGCGGTGAACAAGGCCGACTCCACCGGCGCGGTGGACCCGGCCGTCTATGAGTTCTATTCCCTGGGCCTGGGGGACCCCATCCCGGTCTCCGCCATCCACGGCCACGGCACCGGGGACATGCTGGACGCCTGCTTCGAGTATTTCCCCCCGGAGGGGGAGAAGGAAGAGGAGGACGACCGGATCAAGGTGGCCGTCATCGGCAAGCCCAACGTGGGCAAGTCCTCTCTCATCAACCGCATCTTAGGCGAGAAGCGGGTCATCGTCAGCGACGTGGCGGGCACCACCCGGGACGCGGTAGACAGCCTCTATGAAAACGAGCACGGCCGCTATCTGCTCATCGACACCGCCGGTATCCGGCGCAAGTCCCGGGTAGACGAGCGGGTGGAAAAATTCTCCGTCCTGCGGGCCCAGATGGCCATCGAGCGGGCCGATGTGTGCCTGATCCTCATCGACGGACGGGACGGGGTCACCGAACAGGACACCAAGATCGCGGGCCTGGCCCACGAGGCGGGGAAGGCCAGCATCATCGTGGTGAACAAATGGGACCTGGTAGAGAAAGAGACCGGGACCATGGAAAAGATGCGCAAGGAGATCATGCGGGACCTGAGCTTCATGAGCTATGCCCCCATCCTCTTCATCTCCGCCCTGACCGGCCAGCGCACGGACCGGATCTTTGAGCTCATCAACTTCGTCAACGACCAGAGCAGCATGCGCATCAGCACCGGCATGCTCAACAGCGTCCTGGCTGACGCCCAGGCCCGGGTGCAGCCCCCTACGGACAAGGGCCGCCGGCTGAAGATCTACTACATGACCCAGACCGGGGTCAAGCCGCCCTGTTTCGTCATCTTCTGCAACTCCAGAGAGCTGTTCCACTTTTCCTACCAGCGCTATATAGAGAACCAGATCCGGGCAGTGTTCGGCCTGGAGGGGACGCCGGTGCGCATCGTCATCCGGCAGAAGGGAGATAAGGAATGACCGCCTATTGGATCCTGCTGCTGATCACAGCCTTTCTGGCCTACCTGGCGGGCAGCCTGCGCTCGGTGGTGATCGCCTCCAACTTCGTCTTCCGCCGGAGCCTGCTGCGCCTGGGCCGGGGCAACGTCTGGTTTTCCAACTTCCGCCGGCTCTACGGGCTCCGGGGCTTTATCGAGCTGGGCCTGGTGGAGCTGGTGAAGGACCTGCTGCCCCTGCTGATCGGCGGCTGGCTGCTGGGCATCAAGGACCACGCCCTGGCGGGCCGGGCCTTTGCCGGCTTCTGCCTGCTGCTGGGCGCCCTGTACCCGGTGTTCTACGGCTTTAAGGGGGGCCACGGCTTGGCCCCGCTGGTCCTGGGCGCTCTGTGCGTGAATACTTCCCTGGGGATCGCCGTGGCCGTGGTGGCCGGAGCCACCGCCTGGTTTACCAAGACCGTGTCCGCAGGCTCCCTGGCCGGGGCCCTGGCCCTGATCGCCGCCTCCGCCCTGGTGGTGGACGACCGGACGGCTATGCTGCTGTGCATCCTGTCGGGCTGCCTGATGATCTTCAAGCACCTGCCCGCCCTGGCCCGGCTGCTGACGGGCCGGGAGGAGAAGTTCAGCCTGGAGGAGGATATCTCCTACAAGTTTGACGAGAAATTCTGAGGCCCGCCATGTACTTTGACACCCATGCCCACTATGACGACCGGGCCTTTGACGCGGACCGGGAGGCGCTCTTAGAGCGCCTGCACCGGGAGGCGGGCCTGGAGCTGCTGCTGGACCCGGGCTGCGACCTGGCCAGCAGCCGGGCCGCTCTGGCCCTTGCGGAGCGCTTCCCCTTTGTCTACGCCGCGGTGGGCATCCACCCGGAGGAGCTGAGCTCCTGTGCCCCGGAGAGCCTGACGGAGCTGCGGGACCTGGCCGCCCACCCGAAATGCGTGGCCATCGGCGAGATCGGCCTGGACTACTACTGGGACGCCGCCCATAAAGAGGAGCAGAAGGCCCTGTTCCGGCGGCAGATCGAGCTTGCGCTGGAGCTGGGCAAACCCATTATCGTCCACGACCGGGAGGCCCACGGGGACTGCCTGGACACCGTCCGGGACTACCCGGAGCTGCGGGGCGTGTTCCACTGCTTTTCCGGCAGCCCGGAGATGGCCGAGGAGCTGTTGAAGCGGGGCTGGTATCTGGGCTTTGACGGGCCCGTCACCTATAAAAACGCCCGCCGGGCCCCGGAGGTGCTGGCCCTGTGCCCGCTGGAGCGGATCCTGCTGGAGACGGACAGCCCCTATCTGAGCCCCGTGCCCCTGCGGGGCAAGCGGAACGACTCGGGGAACCTGTCCTATATCGCGGAGAAGGTGGCCCAGATCAAGGGCCTGAGCCCGGAGGCGCTGGCCGCCGCCGCGCTGGAAAACGGCCGCCGGCTGTTCGGCGTTTAAATCGAAAAACGAAAATGCTCCCCCTGCGCAAGACGGCAGAGCGCCGCCTTACGCAGGGGGAGCGTTTTTTATAGGCAGAGTTACAGATCGAAGAGATTGATCTGGCTGGTCTCGGGCAGGTCGCCCAGGGCCCCCAGGGCCCGGAGCTGGTCCAGATTGGCCTGGCTGACCTTGGGGCAGGCCAGACCCAGCTCCTCTATAGAGACGAACTTCTGCCCGGAGCTCCGCGCCCGGTCCAGATCCAGCGCGGCGGCCTCGCCCAGGCCGGAGACGGACACGAAGGGGGGCCTCAGCTGCCGGTCCCCGACGATCTTGAACTTGGTCACGTCCGACTCGTACAGGTCCATGGGCGCGAACTCAAAGCCCCGCATGTTGAACTCGTACACCGCCTCCAGGCTCACCAACAGATCCTCCTCGTTGGCGGTCTTGTCCGTCTTCCGCTCCAGCTCGTGGATCTTCCGGCGGACGGACTCGGCGCCGCCGGTCATCATGGCCGCGTCGAAGCCGCCCTTCTGGCTGCGCCGGTAGAAGTAGGCGCTGTAGAAGGCCAGGGGCCGGTGGACCTTGAACCAGGCGATGCGGAAGGCCATCATCACGTAGGCCACCGCGTGGGCCTTGGGAAACAGATAGGCGATCTTCCGGCAGGACTCTATGTACCAGTCCGGCACGCCCAGAGAGCGCATCTGGGCCTCCGCGTCCCCGGGAAACTCCCCGCTCTTTTTCACCTTGCCCTTGCGCACGGCCTCCATGGTCTTGAAGGCCAGGGAGGGCTCCATGCCCTTGGAGATCAGATAGAGCATGATATCGTCCCGGCAGCCCACCGTCTCGTTGACCGTGGCGATGCCGTTTACGATCAGGTCGTGGATGTTCCCGGCCCACACGTCGGTGCCGTGGGAGAAGCCGGAGAGCCGGACCAGGGTGTCGAACTGCCTGGGCTGGGTGTCCACCAGCATCTGCCGGGTGAAGCCCGTGCCGAACTCGGGCACGCCGATGGTGCCGGTCTTGCCGATGATGGGGTCGTCCTCCGGCAGGCCCAGGGCGGCGGGGGTGGTGAAGATGCGCATGGTCTCCGGGTCGGACAGGGAGATGGACCTGGCGTCCTCCCCGGTCATGTCCTCCAGCATGCGGATCATGGTGGGGTCATCGTGGCCCAGCTCGTCCAGCTTCAGGAGGTTGTCCTCCATGCAGTGGTACTCAAAATGGGTGGTGATGATGTCGCTGTCCGGGTCGTCCGCCGGGTGCTGGACGGGGCAGAAGTCCGTCACGTCCATGTCCTGGGGGATGACCACCAGGCCGCCCGGGTGCTGGCCGGTGGTGCGCTTGATGCCCACCAGGCCCAGGGCCAGGCGGTTCTCCTCGGCCTTGGTGGCCTTGATGCCCCGCTCCTCCAGGTACTTCTTCACATAGCCGTAGGCGGTCTTCTCCGCCAGGGTGCCGATGGTCCCGGCCCGGAACACGTGGTCCGAGCCGAAGAGGGTCTCGGTGTATTTGTGGGCCTTGGCCTGGTACTCGCCGGAGAAGTTCAGGTCGATATCCGGGGTCTTGGCGTTGCCGGGGAAGCCCAGGAAGGTCTCGAAGGGGATGTCGAAGCCGTCCCGGTCCATGGGCGTGCCGCAGTCCGGGCAGTTTTTCTCCGGCATGTCCGCCCCGCAGCCGTAGCTGCCGTCGGTGACGAACTCCGAGTGCCGGCATTTGGGACAGACGTAGTGGGGCGGCAGGGAGTTGACCTCGGTGATGCCCGCCATATAGGCCACCAGAGAGGAGCCCACGCTGCCCCGGCTGCCCACCAGGTAGCCGTTCTCCAGGGAGTTCTGCACCAGCTTCTGGGCGCTCATGTAAATGACGTCGTAGTTGTGGCTGAGGATGGTGTCCAGCTCCACGTCCACCCGGCTCTGGACGATCTCCGGGGGTTGGTCCCCGTAGATCCGGTGCATCTTGTCGTAGACCAGCTGCTTGAGCTCCTGGGCGGAGTTCTCGATCTTGGGCGGGAAGAGCTCCTTGGGCAGCAGCTCGATCTCTTCGATCTGGTCGGCGATGGCCCGGGTGTTGGTGATGACCACCTCCTTGGCGGTCTCCTCCCCCAGGTAGGCGAATTCTGCCAGCATCTCCTCCGTGTTGCGAAAATAGATGGGGCAGTCCCGGTCCGCGTCGGAGAACTTCCGGGAGGCGTTGAGGATCTTCCGGTACTGCTCGTCCTCCGGGTCCAGAAAATGCACGTCGCTGGCCGCCACCACGGGCTTGCCCAGCTCCTTGCCGATGCGCAGGATGGTCCGGTTGTAGTCCTGGAGGACGGTCACGTCCTTGACGGTGCCGTTTTCTACCAGAAAGCCATTGTTGCAGATGGGCTGGATCTCCAGATAGTCGTAGAAGGAGGCGATCTTCTTCAGGGCCTTGTCGTCGGCCCCCTTCATAACGGCCCCGTACAGCTCGCCCATGCCGCAGGCGGAGCCCACCAGGATGCCCTCCCGGTGCTGCACCAGCAGGCTCTTAGGCACGATGGGGGTCCGGTAGAAGTATTTCAGGTAGGACTGGGAGATCATCTCGTAGAGATTCTTCAGGCCCTTCCGGTTCTTCACCAGCAGCACCATGTGGTTGGTCTTGCCCAGGTCGGTGCGGCGGATGGAGTGGTACACCGTCTCGATGTCGTCCACGGTTTTTGCCCCCTGGCGCTGGAGCATGGGCAGGAACTTGTCCATGATCCGGGCCACCACCAGCGCGTCGTCCGAGGCCCGGTGGTGGTTGAAGGCGGGCAGGTTCAGGTGGTTGGAGACGATGTCCAGCTTAAAGCGCTTCAGCTCCGGCAGCAGGGCCTGGGACAGGGCCAGGCTGTCCAGAAACACCGGGGCAAATTTCAGCCCCTGCCGGTTGGCGGCGGCGGTCATGAAGCCCACGTCGAAGTGGGCGTTGTGGGCGATGAGGGGCCGGTCCCCGGCAAAGTCCATGAACAGGCGCAGTGCCTCCTTCTCGTCGGGGGCGCCGGCAACGTCGCTGTCTCGGATGCCGGTCAGCTGGGTGATATCCGGCGGGATGTGCCGCTTCGGGTCCACAAAGGTGTTGAAAGTCTGCCGGATCTCCCCGCCGGAGAAGATCACCGCGCCGATCTCCGTCATGCGGTCCATGCTGGCGTTGAGGCCGGTGGTCTCGATGTCGAAGGCCACGAACTCCGTGTCCAGAGGCAGCTTGCTCTTGCCAATGACGGCGCTGTTGCCGTCCATATCGTTTTTAAAATAGCACTCCAGGCCGTAGATGATCTTGACCCCATGCTTCTTCCCGGCCTTCCACATGTCCGGGAAAGCCTGGGCCACTCCGTGGTCCGTGACGGCGATGGCGGGCATGCCCCAGTAGGCGGCCCGCTTCACCGCCTCGGTCGGGTCGGTGAGGGCGTCCAGGGCGGAAAAGCGGGTGTGCAGGTGCAGCTCCACCCGCTTCTCCGGGGCGTTGTCCGGCCGGATGAAGCGCTTGCCCTTGACGATGTTCCGGGGGTCCAGGACCATGTCGTCGTCATATTTGCTGTAGATGATCTCGCCCTGGACGGCCACATGGTCGCCCACGCTGATCTTGTTGATGACGGACTTGTCGTCGTCCGAGCGGAGGAAGCGGGTGACCCGGACGGAGTTGGTCCGGTCGGTCAGATCGAAGCAGAGCACCGCCGCGCCCCGCTTCTGGAGCGTGCGGCTGGTGACGGCCACCACGTCCCCCTCCACGGTCACCTTGCCCGACTCCAGGCTCAGGCCGCTCATGGGCACGGGCCGCTGCTTGATGGCCCGGCCGAAGAGCACCTGCCCGTTGGGGGCCGCCGGCTTCTTCCCGGCCTTGGCCGCGGGGGCGGCGGGGCTGGTGGCCAGCTTGGGCTTGGGGTAGTCCGGGATGAGGCCCACGCCGGTCAGGCCGTAGTCCGTCTTCAGCCGCTCGCTGAGGGCGGCGATCTCCGTCAGGGAGGGCATGGCGGGGAACCAGGCGCTGACGGACATGCTCCGCTCCGCCTGCTCGATCTCCACCGCCGTCACGTAGGCCTTCTCCAGCCCCCCGGCAAAGCCCGCCTGGTCCTCGCAGCCGGGGAATATAGTCAAAAATGGGGTATGGCTCATTTGCCCTCGTCCTTCTCTATCAGCTCCAGCAGCGCGTCGCACAGCCGCTCATAGGGCACGGCGCCCAGCACCTGGCCCTTCTTGAACAGCAGGCCCTTGCCCTTGCCGCCGGCCACGCCGTAGTCGGCCTCCCGGGCCTCCCCGGGGCCGTTGACCGCGCAGCCCATCACCGCCACGGTGATGTCCCGGTCTATATTCTTCACCCGGCTCTCCACCTGGTTTGCCAGGCCGATGAGATCGATCTCCGTCCGGCCGCAGGTGGGGCAGGACACGAAGCGCACCCCGCCGGGGCGCAGGCCCGCCGCCTTTAAGATGGCGATGCCCGCCGTGACCTCCTTCACCGGATCCGCCGTCAGGGAGACCCGGATGGTGTCCCCGATGCCCTCGCTCAGAAGGGTGCCGATGCCCACGGCGGACTGGATGGTGCCGAACCACTCGGTGCCCGTCTCCGTGACGCCCAGGTGCAGGGGGTAGGGGAAGGTCTCCGCCGCCAGCCGGTAGGCCGCGATGGTCAGGGGCACGGAGGAGGCCTTCATGGACAGGCAGATGTCCTCAAAGCCGAACTTCTCCAGCAGGGCCGCGTGGCCTTTGGCGCTCTCCACCATGGCCTCCGGGCAGGGGTGGCCGTACTTCTCCAGGAGCCGCTTCTCCAGACTCCCGGCGTTGACGCCGATGCGGATGGGGATGCGCCGCTCCCGGCAGGCCTTTGCCACGGCCTCCACCCGGTCCTCGCCGCCGATGTTGCCGGGGTTGATGCGGATCTTGTCGATCCCCCGGGCGGCGCACTCCAGGGCCAGTTTATAGTCAAAGTGGATGTCCGCCACCAGGGGCACGTCCACCCGCTCCTTGATGGCGGAGACGGCCTGGGCCGAGGCCAAGTCCGGGATCGCCAGGCGCACGATGTCGCAGCCGGCGGCCCGCAGGGCCTTGATCTGCCCCACCGTGGCCTCCACGTCCCAGGTCTTGGTATTGCACATGGACTGGACGGAGACGCCGGCGCCGCCGCCCAGCCGCAGCCCGCCAACGGTGACGGGCCTGGTATTTTCTCTCTTTGTCATCCTGTGATCACCTTGATGATATCGTTGAACATGACGAAGGCCATGAGCCCCAGCAGCAGCACCATGCCCGCGCCGTGGATATAGCCCTCGTACTTGGGGTCCAGCTTTTTGTGGGTGGCCGCCTCGATGAGCCAGGTCACCAGCAGCAGGAAGATCCGCCCGCCGTCCAGAGCCGGAATGGGCAGCAGGTTCATGATCGCCAAGTTCACGGCGATAAAGGCCCCCAGATAGAAGATGCTGTACAGGGCGTCGCCGGTGCTCTCCGCCTGCTCCCCGGTCTCGGCCATCAGGTCCACGATGCCCACCGGGCCGGACAGGTCCTGCATTCCCACCTGGCCGCTGACAAGCTGCTCCAAGCCCATCCAGACCATGCGGCTAAACTCCATGGCGGTGTTCCAGGTGTAGCGCAGGGTGGTGCCTAAAGTGGCCTCCTCATAGCCGAAGTAGAAGCCGTACATCTTGCCGCTCTGGCCCTCGTACTCCAGAGGGACCATCTCAAAGTCGTCCAGCCGCACTTTTTTCCCGTCCCGGATGAGCACCAGGTCGTAGCTCCCATCCCCCCGGGCCAGCAGGTCGGCCACGTTGTACTGGAGGTAGACCCGGCGGCCGTCGATGCTGTAAAACAGGTCGCCCTGGTGCAGCCCCTCCTCGGACTCGTAGGGGCAGCCCTCCATGAAGTCCTGGAGCACCGGGGCCCGGAAGGCGTCCGCTCCGGCGTAGAGCAGCAGGATGATCACCAGGCCCAGCACAAAGTTCATGAAGGCCCCGGCGGCCAGGATGACGGCCCGCTTCCAGGGGGCCTGATTGGTGAAGGCCCGGGGGTCGGCGGACTGCTCATCCTCTCCGGCCATGGCGCAGAAGCCGCCGATGGGGACCAGGCGCAGGGAGTACTGGGTCTCGCCCCCCTGCTTTTTCCACAGCACCGGCCCCATGCCGATGGCAAACTCCTCCACCTTCACCCCGCAGGCCTTGGCGGCCGCGAAGTGGCCCAGCTCATGGATGGCGATGAGCACGCCGAAGAGGAGAATGGCGAGAAGTACGTATAAGATGGTCATGGATCAGCCTCCAGCTGGATCAGTTTTTGCTTTTACATAGTCCCGGGCGGCCCGGTCCGCCTCCAAAATGGCCTCCAGGCTCCCCCCCGGCAGCCCGCCCAGGGCCTCCACGGCTCCGGCGGCCAGGTCGTAGATCCGGTTATAGCCCAGGCGGCCCTTGAGGAAGAGGTGCACCGCCTCCTCGTTGGCGGCGCTCATGACGCAGGCCGCCGTGCCGCCCTGCCGGGCGCAGTCCATAGCCAGGGCCAGGCAGGGGAAGTTCTCCAGGTCCGGCTCCTCAAAGCTCAGAGAGCCCAGGGTCCGGAAGTCCAGGGTCTGGAAGGGGGAGGGCTTGCGCTCCGGGTAGCTCAGGGCCAGCTGGATGGGCAGGCCCATATCCGGCACGCCCAGCTGGGCGATGACCGTCCCGTCCACAAGCTCCACCATAGAGTGTATGACGCTCTGGGGGTGGATCACCACTTGGATCTGCTCCGGCTTCACGGCGAACAGGTGCATGGCCTCGATGAACTCCAGGCCCTTGTTCATCAGCGTGGAGCTGTCCACGCTGATCTTGGCCCCCATGCTCCAGTTGGGGTGGTGCACCGCCTGCTGGGGGGTCACATTCTCCAGCTCGGCCCGCTTTTTGCCCCGGAAGGGGCCGCCGGAGCCGGTGAGCAGGATCTTCCTCAGCTCTCCGGACTGCCGGCCCATCAGGCACTGGAAGATGGCCGAGTGCTCCGAGTCCACCGGGACGATCTCCGCGCCCTTTTCAGCCGCCCGTTTCATGACCAGCTCCCCGGCGCAGACCAGGGTCTCCTTGTTGGCCAGGGCAATGCGCTTTTTCTCGTCGATAGCGGCCATGGTGGGCTTGAGCCCCACCGAGCCGGACACGGCGGTGACCACGCAGCCGGCCTCGGGCAGGGCTGCCGCCTCCAGCAGGCCCTCCATGCCGAAGCCCACCCGGACGGGCAGGTCCGCCACGGCGGTCCGAAAGGCCTTGGCGGCCTCCTCGTCGTAGACGGCCACAAAGGAGGGCCGGAATTTTCTCGTCTGCTCCTCCAGCAGGTCGATCTGCCGGTTGGCTGTCAGAGCGGCCACCTTCACGCCCAGATGCTCCGCCGCGTGCAGGGTCTGCCGGCCGATGGAGCCGGTGCAGCCCAGGACAGAAATGGATCTTACCATGCTCTTTTCCTCTTTCGTGTTTCGCTCAGGGATCTTTCACTCCGCCGTAGCGCCGGTCCCGCTTCCGGTAGGCCGCGATGGCCTTATCCAGCTCCTTGGGGCCGAAGTCCGGCCAGAGCGTATCGGTAAAATAGAACTCCGCGTAGGCGCACTGCCAGAGCAGGAAGTTGGAGATCCGCTGCTCCCCGCCGGGGCGGATCAGCAGGTCCGGGTCCGGGATGCCCGCCGAGTACAGGTACTCTCCGAAGCTCTCCTCTGTCAGCTCTCCGGCCCTGCCCGCCGCCAGGTCGGCGGCGTAGCGCCGGGCGGCCCGGACGATCTCGTCCCGCCCGCCGTAGTTGAGGCAGATATTGGCCTGGAAGCCCTCGTAGCGCTGGGAGATCTCGTTGGTCCTGGCCACCAGGGCCTGGAGCTCCGGGGACAGGCCCTCCACGTCGCCAAAGACCTTCATGCGGATCTTGTCCCGCTCCATGGTGTCGATGGCCTCGTGGAGGTACCGGTCCAGGAGCTTCATGATGGTTTTGACCTCCTCGGGGGGCCGCTTCCAGTTCTCCGTTGAGAAGGCGTAGACCGTCAGGTATTCCACACCGATGTTTTTGCAGTAGGTGGCGATGCGGCGGAAGTTCTCCGAGCCCGCCGCGTGGCCCGCCGTCCGGGGCAGGCCCCGGCGCTTGGCCCAGCGGCCGTTGCCGTCCAGGATGATGGCAATATGGCGGGGGAGGCCGGATGTCTCCCGCTCCCCCGCCGCGGCGATCTTGTTCTTTAAAACGTCCATTCAGATCTCGGTCAGTTCTTTTTCTTTTCTCTCGGTGATCTTGTCGATCTCCTTGATGTAGTCGTCGGTGAGCTTCTGGATATCCTTCTCGGCGATCTTGTAGTCGTCCTCGGTGATGTCGGAGCTCTTCTGCTGCTTCTTGAACTTGTCGATGGCGTCCCGGCGGATGTTCCGGATGGCCACCTTGCTCTCCTCGCCGTACTTCCGGGTCTGCTTGGCCAGCTCCTTGCGGCGCTCCTCGGTCAGCGGGGGGAAGACCAGGCGGATCATGCGCCCGTCGTTCTGGGGGTTGATGCCCAGGTCGGAGGCCAGGATGGCCTTCTCGATGCCCCTCAGGACGGAGCCGTCCCAGGGCTGGATGGTCAGGGAGCGGGGGTCAGGGGTGGCGATGGAGGCCAGCTGCTGGATGGGCGTGGGGGAGCCGTAGTAGTCCACCTGGATCTGGTCCAGGACAGAGGCGTTGGCCCGGCCGGCGCGGATGGTAGCCAGCTGGGCGGTCAGGGCCTCGCAGGTCTTTTTCATCTTGCTCTCGAATTCCTTGTATTCGGACATGGGTATTCCTCCTTTTGTTCCTGTATTTTATGCAAAAATGACTTAACTGACGGTCGTGCCGATCTTTTCCCCGTGCAGGACCCGGCCGATGTTCTCCGGCTGGGCCAGGGCGAAGACCTCCACGGGGATATCGTTGTCCATGGCCAGGCTGGTGGCGGTGCTGTCCATGACGGCCAGCTTCTGGGCCAGGACCTCGGCGTAGGAGATGCGGTCATATTTGACGGCGGCGGGGTTTTTCCGGGGGTCGTCGCTGTAGACCCCGTCGATGTTCTTGGCAAGCAAAATGGCGTCCGCCCCGATCTCCGCTGCCCGCAGCACCGCGGCGGTGTCGGTGGAGAAGAAGGGGGAGCCGGTGCCGCAGGCGAAGAGCACCACGCTGCCCCGGGCCAGGTACTCCAGGCTCTTATCCCGGTCGAAGCGCTCGCCCACGCCCTGGATGTCCACGGCGGTCATGATCCGGGCATCGGCGCCCTGCTTGCGCAGCACGTCCGCCACCGCCAGGCAGTTCATAGCCGTGGCCAGCATGCCCATCCGGTCGGCGCTGACCCGCTCCACCTTGCCGGCGCCGTCCTTGACGCCCCGCCAGAAGTTGCCGCCGCCAATGACGAGGCCGATCTGCACCCCCTCGTCCGCCCGGGCCTTCAGCTCCGCGCAGACCCGGGAGACAAAGTCGAAGTCAAAGCCCGTGCCCTTGCCGCCGGACAGGGCCTCGCCGCTGATCTTGATGAGAACGCGCTTATAGACAGGCTCCATGTGCTTTTCTCCTTAAATATCTAAAATTCCTAAAATCACGATACCTATTATGACCAACAGGATGGACAGATAGTGCTTGACGGAGAGCTTTTCCTTCAGGAAGATGCGGCCCCAGACTACGGAGGCCACGCAGTAAGAGGAGATGATGGGGGCCGCGAAGGCCACGTGCTCCGTGTCAGCCAAAGCGTAGATGTAGAAGAACTGGCCGATGGTCTCGAACACGGCGCCGGTGTACTTGGGCGCCTCCTGCCGGGCGACGAGCTTCTGCTTTTTGATCCCCAGCACGTAGACGGCGCAGGCCAGGCCCACCAGCAGGAAGGTCAGCTCATAGGCCACATTGGCCGAGTCCTCGTCGATCAGCTCCAGCACCCGGCTGTCGGCAAAGGTGCCCAGGGCGTCCAGCAGGCAGTAGATGATGGGGATGGTGATGGCGATCCAGCTCTTGGCGTAGTGGTGGTTGGAGGCGTCCTGCCGGGCCCGGCGGAGTTCCTCATCCTCGGTGGACTCGGTGATGCCCAGGGCGATCACGCCCAGGCAGACCAGGGCCACCGCCGCCAGGGCCAGCGGGGGCAGGTCCTCGCTGATCCCAACGGTGGCAAAGGTCAGCACTGCCACCAGGGCGCCGGAGCTGTTGCAGATGGGGGAGGAGATGGACAGCTCGATATACCGCAGGCCCAGATAGCCCATGGCCATGGACAGGATGTACAGCATGGAGACCGGCAGATAGGTCAGCAGGATGCCGCCGGTGATCTCCACCCCGCCGATAAAGATCTCATAGGCCGCGTGCAGGCCCATCACCAGGCCAACGGCGGTGACCATCTTCAGGTGGGAATACTTGTCCTCGCTGTCCTGACAGCCGATTTTCGAGAACAGATCCGAGCCGCTCCAGCACAGCAGGGCGATGACGGCGAACCAAAACCACATACGATGTTTTCCTCTCAAGCACAGTTTCCAATTGATTTTACCACAGCCTCTTGTTTTTGACAATTCCCAAATGACAAAAACTGCGGGACCCTTTACGGTAGAATAGGTCCATGGAAGTTCTCTACATAGACGAGCTCTTTTTTCTCAGCCTGCTGACGGACTATCTGCTCTGCCTGGCCGCGGGGCGGCTGTGCGGGCTGCGGCTGCGGCGACGGCGTTATTTCTTCGCGGCCCTACTGGGAGCGGCCTACGCCGGGGCGGTCTTTCTGCCGGGCCTGGGCCCGCTGGCCTCGCCCTGGGGAAAGCTGGCCGCGGGGCTGCTGATGGGCTTTATTGCCTACGGAGCCGAGACCCACCCTCTGCGCTGCACGGCGGCCTTCTTTGCCGTCTCCGCCGCCTTCGGCGGGGCCCTCTGGGCCCTGTCCCTGGCCGCCGGGACCCCCATGGGGTCCGCGGTGCTGGATATGAAGACCCTAGCGCTGGCCTTCGCCCTGTGCTACGCTGCCGGGAGCCTGCTTCTCCGCTGCCGGCTGAAGCCGGCGGAGAAAAAGCGGGTGCCCGTGCGGGCGGAGCTTCTGGGCCGGACGGCGGAGTTCATGGCCCTGGTGGACACCGGCAACTCCCTCTCCGACCCGGCCACCGGCGCGCCGGTGATGCTGGCCTGCCCCCAGGCCCTGCGGCCTCTCTTCCGGGAGAACACGGGACTCTTCTCCGCCGGGGCCGTGGAGCTGCTGGAGCTGGCCCAGCGCGTCCCGGAGCTGAAGGGCCGGCTGCGCCTGGTGCCCTACAGCGCCGTGGGCGCCTCCGGCCTGCTGCCCGCCTTCCGGCCCGAGAGCCTGACCGTGGACGGGGAGCCGGACCGGGAGCGGCTCATCGCCGTCAGCCCCGACGCGGCCGGGGATGATTTTGACGCTATCATTTAAGGAGGCAACTCATGCTCTGCAAACCCCAGATCTTTTTCCTGCGCAAGCACATCCTTGACATCCTGGGCATCAGGCCCCCCACCGTCTTCTACATCGGCGGCAGCGACACCCTCCCGCCGCCCCTGAGCCGGGAGGCGGAGGAGGAGGCCCTGGCCGCCCTGGAGACCGGGGACGAGGCCGCCCGCCGCCTGCTCATCGAGCACAATCTGCGCCTGGTGGTCTACATCTCCAAGCGCTTTGAAAACACCAGCGTCAACATCGAGGACCTGATCTCCATCGGCACCATCGGCCTGATCAAGGCGGTCAACACCTTCAACTCCGGCAAGAACATCAAGCTTGCCACCTACGCCTCCCGCTGCATCGAGAACGAGATCCTCATGCACCTGCGCAAGATCAGCTCCCAGCGGACGGAGGTCAGCTTCGACGAGCCGCTGAACACGGACTGGGACGGCAACGAGCTGCTGCTCTCGGACATCCTGGGCACCGACGAGGACGAGGTCTGCCGCCCCTTAGAGGACGACGCGGAGAAGCAGATGCTCATGGAGGCCATCGGCCTGCTGCCGGAGCGGGAGCAGAGCATCATCCTCATGCGCTTTGGCCTGAGCTGCCCCCGGGAGTATACCCAGAAGGAGGTGGCCGACGCCATGGGCATCTCCCAGAGCTACATCAGCCGCCTGGAGAAGCGGATCATCGACCGGCTGAGAAAAGAGATCCTCAGAAAAATGCAAGTCTAATGACGGAGTCCCACCGAAAAAACCCAGCCCGGATGGAAAAAAGTGTTACAATCCGGATTAGATTGTATGTTGCCAGAGGGGACAGTCTTGTGTTAAAATAAGGAATGGAAGTCTGTAGTCCGTTTGCGGCCGGTACCGGCCGCCGCGATAGACCAAAAAAAGAAGAAAGGAAAAACACATGGACGAGAAGTACAGCGCTTTGTTTACCCCCTGGAAGGTAGGCAATGTGGAGATCAAAAACCGCATTGTCCAGTGTTCCATGGGCGGCACCTCTCTGTTCGGATGGCTGGAGCCCAACCACTTCGATAAAGAGGCGGCCTATCACCTGTTGAACCGGGCCCAGAACAACGTGGGCCTGGTCCTCCCCGGCATGCAGTGCGTCCGCGATACCCTGGGTATCCCCGGCCGCAAGTGGCTCTGGCAGAACGACCGGATGTTCAAGGAACTCAAACCCTATATGGAGGAGTTCCACAAGACCGGAGCCAAGCTCTTTATCCAGCTGGCCGCCGGCTTCGGCCGCTCCATGGCCATCAACAACTGGATGACCGTCCTGGCCAAGAACGACACCCTGAACAAGCTGGCCAGCCCCATCGTGGACGTGCAGTACAGCTGCGCCTCCGCCTCCGCCACTCCCAACCGCTGGTCTGAGGACGTCACGTCCCGCCCCATGACCGTGGACGAGATCCACGAGATGGTGGAAGCCTTCGGCAAGACCGCCAAGAAGCTCCGGGAGGCCGGTGTGGACGGCGTGGAGATCCACGCGGTGCACGAGGGCTATCTGCTGGACCAGTTCACCATCGCCAACATGAACTACCGTACCGACCAGTACGGCGGCTCCTTCGAGAACCGCTACCGCTTCCCCGTGGAGATCGTCCAGGAGATCAAGAAGCAGGCCGGGGCCGACTTCCCCGTCTCCCTGCGTTACTCCGTCGTCTCCAAGACCAAGGGCTGGGGAAAGGGCGCCGTTCCCGGCGAGGAGTTCGAGGAGTTCGGCCGCGACATGGCGGAGTCCGAGCGGGCCATCAAGTACCTGACCGACGCCGGCTACGACATGTTCAACTGCGACAACGGCACCTATGACGCCTGGTACTGGGCCCATCCGCCTCAGTACATGCCCGACAACTGCAACCTGGAGTATGTGGAGCACATCAAGCAGTTCACCACCGCCCCCGTGGTCTGCGCCGGCCGTATGGACCCGGTCAAGGCCGCCGAGGAGATCGCCGCCGGCCGTCTGGACGCCGTGGCCTTCGCCCGCCAGAACCTGGTGGACCCGGAGTGGGTCAACAAGATCCTGGAGGGCCGGGTGGAGGACATCAAGCCCTGCATCGGCTGCCACAACGGCTGCTTCAACTTCTCCAAGTACAAGGGCACGCCCAACCTGCAGAACCTGGACGACTCCCTGCACCTGGCCCGCTGCGCTCTGAACCCCACCACCATGCAGCACAACCGGTACAAGATCGTCCCCACCAAGAAGCCCAAGAAGGTGGCCATCATCGGCGCCGGCATCGGCGGCCTGGAGTGCGCCCTGGTCCTCAAGCAGCGGGGGCACCATCCCACCGTGTTTGAGAAGACCGGCGACGTGGGCGGCCTGTTCGTCACCGCCTCCGCCATGAGCTTCAAGGAGAACGACCGGGATCTGATCGCGTGGTACAAGCGGGAGATCGCCAAGCAGGGCATCGACATCCGCTTCAACAGCGAGATCACCGACCTGGGCACCCTCCGGGGCTATGACGAGATCATCGTCGCCACCGGCTCCGTGCCCCGGACCATGCCCATGCCCAACTTCGGCAAGTGCATGAGCTTCACCGACCTGCTGGTGGACAAGAAGGACCCCGGCGACAAGGTGCTGTTCTTCGGCGGCGGCCAGTCCTCCTGCGAGGCGGCCTATGAGATGATCCTCCAGGGCCGTCACCCCATCATCGTGGAGTACGCCCCCGACCTGATCGCGGCCCAGGCCACCTGCCTGGCCAACACCTCCTTCCTGCGTGACATGCTGGAGTACAAGCAGGTGCCCACCTACCTGAACTCCACCATCACCGAGATCGGCGACGGCTATGTCATGGTCAAGGGCAAGAACGACGCCAAGCCCTTCAAGGTGGAGTGCGACAGCATCGTCAACGGTGTGGGCTTCGTGCCCGCCCCCGTGGGCGAGAAGGGCGCTCATGTCCACCGCGTGGGCGACTGTGTGGCCATCGGCAACCTGCGCACCGTCATCTGGCGTGCCTGGGACGTCTGCATGAAGATCTGATCATCCGCATAAAGCAAAAAACATCCCGAGCCGGAAAGCTCGGGATGTTTTTTGCGTCTTTACATTAAGTGTAGTCAAAGCCGCTGGGCTCGCCCAGGGGCTTTTCCAGAAGCTCCGGATGGGCGAAGATGTATTTGATCAGCTTCAGGCTCCGGGCGAAATAGAAGCCGTCGGCGATACGCTCGTCCAGGGTGGCGCCGATGTCCACCATGTCCCGGACCTCCCTGTGCCCGTCGGGCATGAGGACCTCCGCCTTGTGCAGCGCGCCGATGGTCACCATGATGCTGTTGGTGCCGTAGTTGTTCAGGTGGTGGTACACGGCGGGGCACTTGATGCTGCCTAAGTTGCTGACCAGAATGGTGGTGAAATTGGGGTCCCCGTCGGTGAGGAACTTGGGGTTGATGCCCCAGAAGTCCAGCCAGCGGATGACCCGGATCGCCAGCATCAGCAGGGGCCGGGGGAGCTTGGCGAAGTTGTCCAGCATGGCGTCCGCCCCGCCGGTGGCGTGCTCGCTCTTGCGGGTCTCCTTCACGTCGCCCACGATCCTGCGGCTGATCTCGTTGACGGTGTCCGTGTCCTTGGCCACCAGCACCATCAGCGCCTCCTCCGCGTTGTCGGCAAAGCGGCGCTTGCACACAAAGCTCAGACTCACGTCGTAGCGCTCATAGGTCCGGCGGCCCTGGATGAAGCGGTTCATTTTTGGCCGCTCCCGGACCATGCGGGCAAGGCCCGTGATGGCGCAGTGAAACAGCGTCATCTTATAGTCCAGCTGCTCGTTCTTCTTCTCGATGAACTTCAAAAGCTCGGTGGCGTCGATCTCGTCGTGCAGATAGACCTCGCCTTCGGTCCGGTAGGGCATCAGGTGGGGCATGATCGCCTGCAGGCCCGGCACATCCTTGACCCAGCGGCCGTCCCAGCGGTCGCCCCAGTGTTTTTCTCTCTTTTCTCCCATGGTACTCTCCTTATGCGTCTTGTTCGGCTTCCCGGTCAGCCTCTTCCTCCAGCAGCCGGTAGGCCACCTTGCCCACCAGGGTCTTGGGCAGCTCTTTTCGAAATTCGATCTCTTTGGGCAGAGCGTATTTGGCCACATGCTGCTCCAGATGGGCCATGATACGCTTTTTGCAGTCCTCGTCCGGCAAAACGCCGTCCCGCAGCACGATGTAGGCCTTCACCCGCTGCATCCGCCGGGGGTCCTTCACGCCGATCACGCAGCTGTAGGACACGTCCGGGTGGGCGTCGATGGCGTTTTCCACCTGGCCGGGGTAGACGTTGTAGCCGTTGGTGATGATGAGGCGCTTGATGCGGCGGCTGTAGTACACATAGCCGTCCTCGTCCATCTTCCCCAGGTCACCGGTATAGAGCCAGGTGCGCCCGTCGTGCAGGACGCGGAGGGCGTCCGCCGTCTCCTTGGGGTCGGCCAGATAGCCCAGCATGACGGTGGGCCCGGTGAGGATGATCTCGCCGGTCTCGCCCCGGGGCAGCTCCTCGTCGGTGCCCGGGTGGACGATGCAGTATTTCGTGTCCGGGAAGGGCAGGCCGATGCTGTGCTCCCGGTAGTCGTCCCGGGGGGTCAGGCAGCTGGCGGTGACGCACTCGGTGAGCCCGTAGCCCTCCCGGATCTGGATGCCGGCCCCATGCTCCTTCAAAAAGGCGTCCACCTTCTTCTTCAGCTCCACGGACAGGGAGTCGCCCCCGCAGAACACGCCGTGGAGGAAGCTCAGATCCACCTTCTCCAGCTCCGGGATATGCAGCAGGGCCTCAAAGATCGTAGGCACGCCGGCGATGAAATTGGGCTTTTTCTTGGCCAGCATGTGGGCGTAGCTCTTGCCGTTGAAGTTGGGCATCAGGATGCAGCGGCCGCCGTAGACCAGCACCGCGTGCAGATTGATGCCCAGGCCGAAGCCGTGGAAGCAGGGCATGCAGCTGAGCATACTGAGCCCCACGCCCAGGCGGACGCCGATGGCCTCCCGGGCCTGCATGGCCAGGGCGTTGAAGTTCAGATCGCTCAGGCAGATGCCCTTGGGCGTGCCGCTGGTACCGCCGCTGTAGAGGATGACCGCCGTGCGCTTGGCATCGAAGCTGGGCTCCGGCAGCCGGATGTCCCCCTTGTCGCCCATTTTCAGGAAGCTCTTCCAGAGCAGCGCGTGATCGCTGTTGGGAAATTTCAGATAGCTCTTGCCGGCCTTCAGGGTGTACGCCGCGGCCAGAAGGGGGTTGAGCTCCTCCTGGATCCGGGTCACCAGGATCGTCACCGGGTGGTCCACGTCCGCCAGGGCGGCCTCCACCTTCTCACAGAACATGTCCACCGTCAGGATGACCTTGCTCTTGGAGAGGTTCAGGTAAAAGCTGATCTCGCTCTGGGCGGACTGGGGATGGACCATGTTGGCGGTGGCCCCCACGCAGTTGATGGCGTAGAAGCAGTCCAGCGCCTGGGGGGTGTTGGGCATGCACACCGTCACCACGTCGCCCCGGCCGATGCCCAGGGCCACGAAGGCCCGGGCCGCCCGCTGGATCTTCTTCAAAAACGTCCCGTAGCTGGTCTTGTGATCGTAGAATTCGTAAGCAGGCTCCTTGGGGTACTGCTCCGCCATGCGCTTCACCATCTGATACATGGTGAGCTCCGGGTATTCCAGATGCTCTCTCTGCCTGTAGGCCATACCTTAACCATCCAAACAATAAATTCGAAATTTTTAAGCGTTTAAAACGCGGTTCAAGTATATATCAGGAAAAAACAAAATGCAACTGCGTTTGTGCGTGAACTCCCTTTGACAGCCGGAAACAAAACGGAAAATAATTATTTCTGCTCATTTCCCCCCGGAAAGCGACAAATTTCTCGGCCTAAGGCGTTTATACTGGGGTCAAAGGGGGTGAGACCGTGAAAAAGGTCCTGAGTCTGCTGCTTTCCGCCGCTGTGGCGCTGATCCTGTCGACCTGCGCTTTCGGCGAGGAGCCGCCCCCGCCGGACTATCCGGCTCTGATGGTCCGGGCCGCCGCGGCCGGAGATGTGGAGGCCGGCCGGGCATTGGAGGAGGAACAGCGGGCCTTCCTGGCGGAGGAGGGCGCGGAAGGGGAGGCGGTCTCCTTCGACGAGCTGTATCTGCTGGCCCGGTCCATCAGCCTGCGGGCGGGAGCGCCCCAGCTCAGCGACGAGTTCCGGCTCTGCGCGGGGGAGGTGCTGCTCAACCGGGTGGACTCCCCGGAGTTTCCGGACACTCTGGAGGGAGTTCTCCTCCAGCTGGGCCGGGACTGCGCGGCCCTGGCCGGAGGGAGCTATGAGGGCCCCGCCCCGTCGGAGGCCTGCGCTCAAGCGGCGCTGGAGCTGCTCAGCGGCCGGCGGATGCTGGATCCCACGGTGGTCTACCAGACCGGGGAACGGAAAAAAGAGGTGGTAGCCACCTTCGCGGACAAGCTCCTGGGCTTTACATACTTCTGCCGCAGCGAACACCCGGAGCTGTATGAGGAAAGTGCAGAAGGATAGAGAAACCCCCAGGCGGGACTTCCATTTGCCCTGCCTGGGGGTTTATGCGCTTCTGCGGCCCCTCAGCGCGCCGCGCCGGCGGTCTCTTTTTCTTTCTCGACCGTTTCCGCATGATGCCCGGAGAAGGACAGGCCCAGATCGTCCTGGGCGGTCTCCTGCCCGGCCTGGACGCCCTCGGTGCTCTCGGCCATGAAGAGGATCTTCACAGTGGCCATCATGATCCGCAGATCCTCCACGATGCCGGCGTTGGCGATATACATCAGGTCCATCTGGAGCTTTTCAAAGGGGGAGCTGTTGTACTGGCCATAGACCTGGGCATAGCCGGTGAGCCCGGCCTTGACCAGCAGGCGCAGGGAAAACTCCGGCAGATTTTTCTCGTACCTGGCGGCGATCTCCGGCCGCTCCGGCCGGGGGCCCACGATGGACATGTCGCCCTTGAGGATGTTCAGCAGCTGGGGCAGCTCGTCGATCCGGGTGCTGCGGATGAAGCGGCCCACCGGGGTGATGCGCGCATCGTTCCTGCCGGTGGAGAGGCGGGCCACGCCGTCCTTCTCCGCGTCCACCCGCATGCTGCGGAATTTCAGAATGGAGAAGACCCGGCCGTCCTTGGTCAGACGGCTCTGCTTGTACAGCACGGGGCCGCCGTCATAGAGCTTGATGGCCAGGGCGGTGAAGAGCAGGATGGGGGAGAGCAGCAGCAGAGCCAACAGAGAGGCCGCCACGTCAAAGCCCCGCTTCAGCGTCAGATACTCGGGGGAGGGGCCGGCGCCCTCCAGCCGCAGCAGCTGGGTGTGGGCCAGGTGGGCGGTGCCCGCGCTCTTGATCATGATATCCCCGATGCCGGGCAGCAGATACACCGTCAGCCGGTGCAGCAGGCAGTATTCAAAGAGCTCGTCCCGCTCCCGGCCGTACAGCCCGCAGACCAGCACGGCCTGCATCCCCTCCAGCGGGGCGAAGCCGTTGCGCAGACAGTCCCGTATATCCAGAGTGTCGCTGATGAGAAAGGTCTTGTCCAGCTGATAGCGGCGGCGGAGCTTGTCCGGGTCGCTGTGCCCGCTGTGGATCAGCACGGTAGCCAGCGGGGAGAAGCAGACGCGATAGATGGCCTGGGCCACGCAGACCCAGAGGAAGGACAGCAGGATCTGCGCCAGAAAGACCAGCAGCAGGGGCCAGACGGAGGGGAAGCGCTTGGTGAGCAGAAAGCAGATGAAATACATCAGGAAATTGCTCATCAGCGCGGACAGGCTCTGGCTGTAGACCAGCTCCCCCTTCCGCAGAAGATAGGCCGAGAAGCCCTCGTACAGCTGGCAGAAAAAGGTGTACAGCAGCGCGGAGGTCAGGATGATCAGGCTGTTGCCCTTGAAATAGTAGACCACCGCCATGCGGCCCGTGTAGTAGTAGAGCCAGCAGCAGGCAAAGGGCAGCGTCATGAGGGCGATATTCAGAATTTTCAGGATCGTGGTGATCTTTGAATTGCGATAGTCGGACATCTGAGGCAGACCCTCCTGCCCGCGGCGGCAAAATAGCCGGATCTCCGCGGCTGTTTCTTATGATACGCAGTCATCATACCACATTCGTCCGCTTTCCGCAAGAAGCTTATCAATAAAGTCGCAAAGGACTTTTTTTGAAGCTTGTAGACAAAGTCCTGCGGACTTTGTCTACAAGCTTCAGCGCCACTTTTTTAGAAGAGCAAAGCTCTTCTAAAAAAACTCGCTACGCTCGGCAAAAGCCCGGCAAGCCGGGCATTTTGCTGGCGCGATCCAAACGCGATGGGGTCTTGCCCCCTCGCGCACCCCCGCTGCTCTCTCACTTTCCTGCGCTATTTTAAGTTTTTTGACAGTCTCATAAGACCGGACGTAAGAAAACGGAGCAGCCCGGCTGCTCCGTTTTCTTATGTTATGGAGGACAAAATGAAAAAGATGAAAAAACTTATCGCTTGCAGTTTCTATAATAGAGGGTATTTGTTTCGGAAGTTATGCAGAAATTGTTAAATCTATATTAAATTCATCTTTTTCAGGACATCCTCAGCAGAGCTGGGCGCCGGCGGGCACCGAGTCGTCCAGCATCAGCAGATGCACTTCCTCTCCCTCCGGGGTCTCCCGCGCGGCGGAGATGAGCATGCCCTCGGAGGGCTGGCCCATCATCTTCCGGGTGGGCAGGTTCAGGATGGCCACCACCGTCTTGCCCACCAGCTGCTCCGGCTCATAGAAATGGTGGATGCCGGAGAGGATCTGCCGGGGCTTGCCGCTGCCGTCGTCCAGGACGAACTTCAGGAGCTTATCGGACTTGGGCACCGCCTCACAGGAGAGGATCTTGCAGACGCGCATGTCGCACTTGGCAAACTCGTCGATGCTCACCTCGGGCAGGACGGGCTTGTAGGCGGGGGCCTCCGGCTCCTTCTTGGCGCTCTGGCTCTCCAGCTCGGCGAGCATCTTGGCCATGTCGATCCGGGGGAAGAGGGTCTCGCCCTTGTGGACGCTGACCTCCGCCGGCAGCACGCCGTACTCCCCGGCCTTGTCCCAGGACACGCTCTCGCCCTCCGCGCCGATCTGGGCGAAGGCCTTGGCGCAGCTGTCGGGCATGAAGGGGCTGAGCATGACGAGACTGACCCGCAGGGCCTCCAGCAGGTTGTACATCACGGTTGCCAGCCGGGCCTTCTTGCTCTCGTCCTTGGCCAGCACCCAGGGGGCGTTCTCGTCGATATACTTGTTGGCCCGCTGGATGAGCTTGAAGACCTCCTCCAGGGCCAGATGGAGCTGGAAGGCGTCCATCTGTTTGGCGTAGCGGGCCTTGGTGTCCCGGATCAGATTCACCAGCTCCTCGTCCGCCGGGCTGCTCTCCCGCTCGGGGCTCAGCCTGCCGCCGAAGTACTTCTCCACCATGGCGGTGGTGCGGGAGACCAGGTTGCCCAGGTCGTTGGCCAGGTCCGTGTTGATGGTGCTGATCAGCAGCTCGTTGGAGAAGTTGCCGTCGGTGCCGAAGGGGAAGGTGCGCAGCAGGAAGAAGCGCAGGGCGTCCACGCCGAACTTCTCCGCCAGCACATAGGGGTCCACCACGTTGCCCTTGGACTTGGACATCTTGCCCCCGTCGATGATGAGCCAGCCGTGGCCGTAGACCTTCCGGGGCAGGGGCATACCCATGCTCATGAGCATAGCGGGCCAGATGATGGAGTGGAAGCGGACGATCTCCTTGCCCACGATGTGGTGGGCCACCGGCCAGTACTTGTCGTAATCGTCGTAGCGGTCGTTCATGAAGCCAAGGGCGGTGGCGTAGTTGAACAGGGCGTCCACCCAGACATAGACCACGTGGCCCGGGTCAAAGTCCACCGGGATGCCCCAGCTGAAGCTGGTGCGGGAGACGCACAGGTCCTCCAGGCCGGGCTTGATGAAGTTGTTGATCATCTCGTTGACCCGGCTGGCGGGCTCCAGGAAGGTGCCGCTCTCCAGCAGCTCCTGCACGGGCTTGGCGTACTTGGACAGGCGGAAGAAGTAGGCCTCCTCCTCCGCGTCGTGGACCTCCCGGCCGCAGTCGGGGCACTTGCCGTCCACCAGCTGGCTCTCGGTCCAAAAGCTCTCGCAGGGGGTGCAGTACTTGCCCTTGTAGGCGCCCTTGTAGATGTCCCCCTTCTCGTACATCTTCCGGAAGACCCGCTGGATGCCCTCCACATGGTAGTCGTCGGTGGTGCGGATGAAGCGGTCGTTGGAGATGTTCATCAGCTTCCACAGGTCCAGGACACCGCCCTTGCCGGTGACGATCCGGTCCACATACTCCTTGGGGGTGACGCCGGCCTCCTTCGCCTTCTCCTCGATCTTCTGGCCGTGCTCGTCGGTGCCGGTGAGGAACATCACGTCGTAGCCGCACAGCCGCTTATAGCGGGCGATGGTGTCGGTGGCTACGGTACAGTAGGTGTGCCCGATGTGCAGCTTGTCCGAGGGGTAATAGATGGGGGTGGTGATGTAAAAGCGCTCTTTTTCCATGTTCTCTTCTCTCCTGTATGCTCAACAAATTGTAATGGTCACGCGTAGGGATCGGGCTCCGGCTCCGGCTCCGGCGCGGGCGCAGGGTCGGGAGCCGGAGCAGGGTCGGGCTCCGGCGCGGGCGCAGGGTCGGAAGCCGGCGGACTGGCGTATTCATCCTCCGGCGCGTCCGCCGGTTCATCAGGCCAGTTGATGTCATAATCGTGGAAATGATAGATATCGTAAGGTCCCTTGATCGTCTCGATCAGGTTGCCGTCCTTGTCATAGCGGAGTATATAGTTCTGGATGGCATAGCCGATACCCACATTCGTATACACCTCGTCAAAGAGCCCATAGGTGTCATGTGCCATCTCCACATAGCTGCCGTCCACATCGGTGCCCCAGATCTCTATGGTCAGGGCTCCCTCCCCCTGGTCGCAGATGGCCACCAGCTTCACCGGGTAATCCCGGCTGTTGCGGAATTTGAACTCCGGGCCGCCCCAGCTGACGGTGGCGTCCATGCCGTAGCCCAGATAGGACACCTTGAAATAGTGGTTGGTACGCTCCACCGTCTCCAGCTGGGCGTACACGGAGGCGCAGTACAGGGTGGAGGACACCTGGCAGATGCCGCCGCCGATCTCCTGCACCACCTCGCCGTTGGAATAGGCGTCGGCAGGCTTGAAGCCGGCCTCCTCGGTACGCTGGCCCACCACGTCGTTATAGGAGAAGACCTCCCCGGGCATGAGGATCATGCCGTCGAACCGGGAGCAGGCTAGGGCGATGTTGCCGATCCGCTCCTGGGTGCTGCCGCCGAAATAGGTGGTCTGGCTGCCCAGCAGATC
Source organism: uncultured Oscillospiraceae bacterium (assembly GCA_947626785.1). Lineage (GTDB taxonomy): Bacteria > Bacillota > Clostridia > Oscillospirales > Oscillospiraceae > Limivicinus. The sequence goes on along the minus strand of CANQTO010000006.1, from coordinate 24,598 downwards.
CCGGTAGAGCATCCCGCGCAGATCCGCGCCGGTGACCTCCGGGTAGGTGATATCCAGGGGGACGGCGATCTCCTCCCCCGGCTGGGCCGCCTGCCAGAGGCTCTGGGCCTCCTCCACGCTGAACTTGCAGCCGATGACCTCGTCCACCACGTCAAAGCCGCCCTCGGCGAAATGAGCGTCCTGGGGCTCCCGGCCCAGCTCGGTGTGGATGGCCTCAAAGTCCGGCATGGCCAGGGTGTTGTCGATGTGGTCATAAACCAGCTCCCGGCTGCCGTTGATCAGCGCCGCCGAGATCTGGGAGCACAGGGCGTCCAGGTCGATCTCCATCTGACCGGCGCCCTTGACCATGCGCAGCTCCTCCGTCTCCTGGTCCACCGTATAGGGCGCGTCCCCGGCGGCGGTGTTGAGCTTGAATTTCTCGATGCCGCTCTCGGCCCGCCGGCGGATATAGGCCTGATCCAGATTCAGGCCGTCCTCGTTCACGTCCACGGAGCCGATCAAATTCTTCAGATATACCGCCAGATTGGACAGCCAGCTGCCGTCGTGGCCGTAGCGGTAGGCCGCCACCGCGGCCTCCTCCAGGGTGAAGACGGCGCCTGCGTCCCGGGCGTCCACCTTAAAGGAGGTGTTCGCGGGCAGCGTTGCCCGCAGGGCCACGGCCGCGTTGTTCTCCCAGCCCGCGGCCTCCAGAGCGGCCCGGGTCTCCTCCAGCGTCATGTTCCCCACAGAGATGCCTCCGATATAGACGTTCGGCAGGTTCGTGGGGCTGTTGGTGATCCGGTAGCCGGCGGAAGCCACGCCGGCGGAGAGCAGGATCAGGACCGCCAGCAGGACCGAAAAGACGATGGCCAGCTTTCGGGCGCTCTTTTTCCTGGCCTCTTTCGCCTCGGCGGCCTTCAGGGCCTTCTCCTCTCTCTTGGCGGCCTTCTCCTGGGCCTTGGCGGCCTTGTTGGCCTCCCGCTCCGCTTTGTCCGGCTTGGGGGCCTTTTCCGCCTTGGGGGGCTTCTCCCTGGCCGGCTTCGCGGGAGCGGCGGCGTGGCTGCCGCGGCGCCGGGTATTCTCCGCGCCGGAACCGCTGTTGGCGCTTTTACTGTTCTTCATGCTCTCTATCCTCATTGACCTTTTGTTCATACAGCTCCTGGAAGAGCTCCGTCTCGCCCTTGGGCAGTTCGATCTTCGCCTCGGCCTCATAGGCCTCTCCCAGCCAGGGGATCCCTTCCAGCCTGCTGCCGGCCTGGGCCTCCAGCAGGATGCCGATGAGGGTGTTGGAGATCAGAAAGCCCGGCACGGTGAAATGCCAGCGGTCCTCCGTCTGCTGGACCCAGCCCTTCTCGGCAAAGGCCTTCAGCACCCGGAGAATGGGCCGCCAGTCGCTCTGACAGCGGACCCGGTAGTCCTGCTCGGAGATGCCGCAGGAGGTACGCATGCCCAGCATTATGTACTCCACGGCCCGCTCCAGGGTGTCCACCTGCTCATATTCGTCGACGATGCTGACCTTCCGGTTCACGCCGGTGACGTAGCGCTTCAGGTCCTTCACGAAGCTGTAGCGCAGATTGCCCACGCAGGAGTGGGCGCCGGGGCCGAAGCCCATATAGTCGTCCAGATCCCAGTATTTCAGGTTGTGCCGGGACTCGAAGCCGGGGGCGCAGAAGTTGGAGACCTCATAGTGCTTATAGCCGTAGCGCTCCAGCATCTCGGCGGCGTAGGAGTACATATCCGCCTGCTCGTCGTCGTCCGGCAGGATGGCCGAGCCCTTGTACTCCTGGTACATGGGGGTGCCCGGCTCCAGCTTCAGCCCGTAGCAGGAGATGTGCTCCGGGTGCAGCTCCACCACCTTGGCTAAAGTCGTGGCCCAGTCCGCCTTGGTCTGGCTGGGCAGGCCGTAGATCAGGTCTAGGTTGATGTTCTCAAAGCCCGCCTTCCGGGCCTCCGCCACGGCCCGCTGGGCCTGCTGGAAATTGTGCCGGCGGCCGATGAGCTTCAACAGGTCGTTGTCCGCGGACTGGACCCCCAGAGACAGGCGGTTGACCCCCTCCTGGCGCAGCAGCTTCAGAGCCGCGGCGCTGATGCTGTCGGGGTTGGCCTCCACGGTCACCTCCGAATCCAGCCGCACGTTGCCGTTGAGCTTCAGCGCGTCCAGGATCTCCACGATCTTGTCGGCCCCGTAGAAGCTGGGGGTGCCGCCGCCGAAGTAGATGCTGTCCACCTCATAGTTGCGGATGGCGGGGGCCGACTCCTCCAGGTGGGCCAGCAACGCCTCCTGGTAATCGGGCATCATATGGTCGCAGCCGGAGAGCGAATAGAAATCGCAGTAGCCGCACTTGCTGGCGCAGAAGGGGATATGGATATATATTCCCAGACGCTCTCTCATATTTCCTTATCCCTCCTGTTTTTCTCCGGCGGCGTTTTGGGGGTCAGAACAGCTCCCCCACCAGCAGGCTGAACTCCGCCGGGTCTTCCACATCCACCCCGGCCATCAGCTCGGCCAGGGTCAGCAGCACCTTGCACAGCTTGCCGGCTCTCTCTTTATCCGTCTCAAAGGCCTCCTTCAAAACCTGGAAGGCCCGGTGCTCCGGATTGATCTCCAGTACCCGGTTGGCCTTGATCTTGCGCATCTCCTCGCTGGGGCCGTGCCGGAAGTAGCGCTCCATCTCCAGGGTGATGCCGCCCTCGGTGCTCAGGCCGCAGGGCTGGGAGGCCAGGTTGCCGGAGAGCTTGGCCTTCACGATGCCCTCGCCCAGGCTCTCCTTCACGAAGTCCAGCAGCTCCTTGTTCTCCACGTCCCGCTCCTCGGCGGCCTTCTTCTCCTCGTCGGTCTCGAAGCCCAGATCGTCGGTGATCACGTTGACGAAGCTCTTGCCGTCCTGCTCCCGCAGGCACTCCAGCACCATCTGGTCCAGAGGATTGGTCAGATACAGCAGCTCATAGCCCCGGCTGCGCACGTTCTCGCACTGGGGCAGGCTGTAGGCGTGCCGCACGGTGTCGGCGCTGGCGTAGTAGATGGCCTTCTGGCTCTCGGGCATGTTCTCCACATATTCCTTCAGGCTCACCTGCTTGTCCTCGGAGCTGTAGAACAGCAGCAGGTCCCGCAGAAAGTCCTTATAGCGGCCGTACTCGTCGCAGACGCCGGCCTTGATGTGGACGCCGAAGTTGCGGAAGAACTCCTCGTACTTGGGCCGGTCGTCCCGCATGAGCTTTTCCAGCTCGCCCTTGATACGCTTTTCCAGGTTCTGGCCGATGATGCGCAGCTGCCGGTCGTGCTGCAGCAGCTCCCGGGAGATGTTCAGGGACAGGTCCGGGGAGTCCACCACGCCCTTGACGAACTCAAAGTAGTCGTGGACCAGCTTGTCGCACTTCTCCATGATCATGACGCCGTTGGAGTAGAGGGTGATCCCCCCCTTATTGTCGCCGGAAAAGGCGTTTTCATTCTCCTCGCCGGGGACAAAGAGCAGCGCCTTGTAGGACACGGCGCCCTCCGCGTTGATGCGCACCAGGGCGCAGGGGTCCTTCCGGTCCCGGTTCTTTTCCTTATAAAAGGCGATGCAGTCGTCGTCGGTGACCTCGCTCTTGCTGCGCTGCCAGATGGGCACCATGCTGTTGACGGTCTCGTTCTCGGTGACCATCCTATAGTCGTACTTGGGATTGCCCTCGTCGTCGGTCTCGCCGGTCTCGAAGCGCTCCTGGTGCTGGATGTCCATCTTGATGGGCCAGCGCACATAGTCGGAGTACTTCTTCACCAGGGCCTTGATCTTCCACACCTCCAGGTAGGAGCCGTAGATCTCGTCCTCCGTGTCCTCCTTCAGGTGCATGATCACGTCGGTGCCCACGCTCTCCTTCTCGCAGGGGCTGACCGTGTAGCCGTCGGCGCCCCGGCTCTGCCACTTGACGCCCTCGCTCTCGCCGTACTTGCGGCTGAGCACGGTCACCTCGTCGGAGACCATGAAGGCGGAGTAGAAGCCCACGCCGAACTGGCCGATGATGGACAGGTCCTCGGCCTTGTCCTCCTCCATCTCGCCCTTAAAGGCGTAGGAGCCGCTCTTGGCGATGACGCCCAGGTTGGCCTCCGCCTCGGCGGCGCTCATGCCGATGCCGTTATCGCGGACGGTGATGGTCCGCTCGTCCTTGTTCAGCAGGATGTCGATCCGGAAATCCTCCCGGCTCAGACCCACCTGATCGTCGGTCAAAGACAGGTAGCAGAGCTTGTCGATGGCGTCGGAGGCGTTGGAGATGATCTCCCGCAGGAAGATCTCCTTGTTGGTGTAAATGGAGTTGATCATCAGGTCAAGGAGCCTCTTGGACTCGGCCTTGAACTGTTTCTTTGCCATGGAAAAAAGTACCTCTTTTCTTTTTGCAGTTTTTCATAATGTTATATTATAGCACATTTCCCCGCGATTTCAACACATCTTACGATTCTTACGGAGGAATTAAGAAATCTTCTGCGGGGGCGGACGCCGGCGCCTATTTACCGCCCGCCTCGAAGAATCGAACGGGCGGGGTATCCAGGGCCCGGCCGGCCAGCAGGAGCGCCTCCACGCTCATCCGCTCCGAAATGCGCCCCCGCTCCAGGAGAAAGAGCTGGCCCCAGCTGATCCCCATCTTTTTCGCCAGCCTTGCCCGGCTCAGGCCCTTCTCCCGCCGCAGACGGCGCAGATTGGGCCCCAAAAACACGCAGTCATCCCGCACCAACATAAAAATACCTCCATAACATAAACGATATAATAACAACATATATGCAGGTTGCACGCAACATATTATCAGGTTGTTTGTATTAAATCAAGGGACTTGCATGTATAATGTTATCACTTTGTTAGTGAGGTGTTGGTATGGCGACGCGAAAGATCCAGACTGCCGTTCGGTTTGAGCCAGAGCTTTTATATAAGATCACCTATGTTGCCAAGCAGAACAAGCGGTCATTGAGCAATCAATTGGTCTATCTCGCCCAGGAATATGTGAAGCAATTTGAAAAGGAGAACGGCGAGATCGAGCTGGGCGAGGACTTCTATTGACATGGAAAAAACCGTTCCGAAAAAATTCGGAACGGTTTTTTACTCGCGTAGGTCCGGGTTCAACCTCCGCTCAGGCGGCTGAGGATGTAGTCCTCCACCTCGTCCACCTCCAGCTCCAGCGCCACGGACAACTCGCTGTTGAGAATGTCCTTGGCCCGGCGCATGGTGGCCTCCGCCCGGCTGCTCTTGGTTTTCTTGCCGGCCAGGCGGTGACGCAGGCCCTTGACGATGGAGACCAGCGTCTCGTTGGTGTGCTGCTTGAACAGATCCCGGTAGTACGCGTCCACATGATTGAAGCGGCTGTCAGTGCAGATGGCGGGCTCGATCTCCGGAATGGAATCGATCAGGGCTTCCGCCTCGTCCCGGCTGATAACCGGGCGCATGAAGGCGCCGGAGTCCACCGGCACAAAGAAGGTGCTGCTTCCGATCAGCGGGGAAAGCCGGTAATAAAGTTTTCCCTTCACAGCGCCTGCCATGTCCAGGGGCTCTATCCTCTCAACCGTACATACGCCGTTTTCGCCGTAAACGATCTTGTCTCCTACGTTGAACATAAGAGGACACCCCTTTTTTTGGTTGTATATACATATTACAGTATTTGTAAAAAATTATCCACCGATTTTTTGAAATATAACGAATAAAATTTTACATTACTCTATAAGCGCGTTGTGTTCTTTCTTTTCTTTTGATATAATGACTATCTAAGAAGAGTTTACCCGGTTTTGCCCGGTTTCAATCGTTAGAAAGGATGCGGCCTTGAGACTATATCTGATCGGACACGACTATAAATATGCCGCGGAGCAGATCCTGCTGACCCTGTTCCCGGCCGAGCGGCCGGAGTACCCGGAGGGCGCGCCGGAGGGGGAGCGGATGGAGATCGCTCTGGAGAAGGGGGAGACGCTCCGGGCCCGCTGCAAGCTGGTGCTGGACGGGAAGAGCTTCTGTGGGGAGGATGAGGCCCCCGCCCTCCGGCCCGGCTCTCTGGAGGAGGACAGCCGCTGCCAGCGGCTCATCAAGAACGCGGTGTACCGGGCGGCCCTGGCCGCCGGGCGCCCCCGGCCCCCCTGGGGGGCTCTGACCGGCGTCCGGCCCGGCAAGCTGATGACGCCCCTGCTGCTCTCGGGCCTGAGCGGGGTGGAGGCCGCCCGGCGCTTTTCCGAGGAGTACGACGTGAGCCCGGAGCGGGCCCGGCTGTGCCTGGACACCGGCCGGGAGACCCTGAAGGCCATGGACAGCCTGGAGAAGCAGGACGTGTGCCTGTATGTGGGCATCCCCTTCTGCCCCACCCGCTGCGCCTATTGCAGCTTCGTCAGCCAGTCGGTGGAGAAAAGCATGGCACTCATCCCGCCCTTCCTGGAGGCTCTGGAGAAGGAGCTCCGGGCCGTGGCCGAGCAGGTCCGGCGGCAGGGGCTGCGCATTGTAGCCCTGTACATGGGCGGCGGCACGCCAACGACCCTGTCGGCAGAGCAGCTGGACCGGCTCTGCGGCCTGCTGGAGGACCAGTTCGACCTGTCGGCCCTGCGGGAGTACACCGTGGAGGCCGGCCGGCCCGACACCATCACGGAGGCCAAGCTGGCTGCCCTGCGTCGGCACGGAGTGGATCGGATCAGCGTCAACCCCCAGACCATGTCGGACGCGGTGCTGGAGGCCATCGGCCGGCGGCACACGGCGGCGGATATCCTGACGGCGCTGGAGAAGGTCCGCGCCTGCGGGGGCTTTGCCGTGAACATGGACCTGATCGCCGGCCTGCCGGAGGACAGCCCGGAGGGCTTCGCGGACACCCTGAAGCAGGTGCTGGCCCTGGCGCCGGAGAATATCACCGTCCACACCCTGTCCGTCAAGCGGGGCTCCCGCATCGCTCTGGAGGGCTCCCGCCTGCCCTCGGGGGAGGAGGTGGCCCGGATGCTCTCTCTGGCAGAGGAGCGGCTCCGCGCCGCGGGCTACGGGCCCTACTACCTCTACCGGCAGAAGTTCATGTCCGGCGGCTTTGAGAACGTGGGCTGGACCCGGCCCGGGTCTTCCAACCTGTACAACATCTGCATGATGGAGGAGCTGTGCAGCATCCTGGCCATGGGGGCCGGGGGCTCCACCAAGCTCATCGGGCCCGCCGGCGGCCGGAATATCCGCCTGACGGCCCCCAAATATCCCCTGGAGTATATCCAGAATATCGACCGGGTCTGCGCCGGGAAAGAGGAGATCTCCCGGTTTTGCGGACAGAGCCGGTAAAAGGAGGCAGCATTGTGGCATATCAGCTGAAAGAGATCAATTTCAAGACCGTGTCCGATCCCCAGGGCTTTGTCCGGGAGGAGGACGAGAAGTACCAGGCCAAGGTGCGTAAGGCCGCCGAGATGATCCTGGCCAACCGGAAGGCCAGCCCCATCGTCCTGCTGTCCGGGCCCTCCGGCTCCGGCAAGACCACCACCTCCATGAAGATCGCGGAGGAGCTGAAGCGCCGGGGCGTGGGCACCCATTACGTGGCCATGGACGACTATTTCAAGACCATCGACCCGGAGACCGTGCCCCGCACGCCGGAGGGAGAGATGGACCTGGAGTCCCCTCTGTGCCTGGACATGGAGCTGCTGAACCGGCACTTTGAGCAGCTGGCCCGGGGGGAGCGGATCTTCGTGCCCAAGTACGAGTTCTCCCGGAAAATGCGCATCCAGGAGCCCTCCAAATCCATCAAGCCTGGCAGCGACGAGGTGGTCATCTTCGAGGGCATCCACGCCCTGAACGACCAGATCGCCGGCCGGCACCCGGAGGCCTTCAAGCTCTATATCTCCGCCCGCAGCGACGTGGAGTTCGAGGGCAAAATAGTCTTCAAGCGCACCTGGTTCCGCCTGGTGCGGCGCACGGTGCGGGACTATCTGTTCCGGGGCTCCGACCCGGCGGAGACCATGGCCATGTGGGCCAACGTCCGCCGGGGGGAAAAGCTGTACATCTCCCCCTATAAGGACAAGGCGGACCTCCAGCTGGACACCTCCCTGGCCTATGAGCCCGCGGTCTTTAACCACACGGCCACGGCTCTGTTCCGGGCCGTGCCGGAGGGCATCGAGCGCTTTGACGAGCTCCGGGCCGTGCTGCCCGCCCTCCAGCTCTTCGGGGACATCGAGGAGAAGTACGTGGCCGACGACGCCCTGATCCGGGAGTTCATCGGCGGCGGGATCTACGAGTACTGATTTTGGGGAATATCCGTTTTCGGCCGTTGTGCTTTTCGCAAAAGCGTGATATAATGGCTCCCACTTCAAGGTGTTGTCAGGAGGACTGAACATGTCGGTGTATTTTGAAGATATCGAATTGCAGGACTGCCCCTACTGCGGCGGCACAGGCTGCCTGGAAGAGGAGGGCGGCTGGTGCCTGTACGTCCAGTGCCTGGACTGTTGCAGCCACACGGCGGAGTTTGCCTTCCACAGCGAGGCCGAGCGCGCCGAGGCGGCCCGCCAGGCCGCGCACATCTGGAATATGGGGAAGGTCATCCACTCCAGACCAGATGACTAAAGAAGCAGCTGAGTGGAAAAAAGAGCGGAATTTGCCGCTCTTTTTTCATTTTTGGAATTTACAAAATGGATCTTCTATACTATAATACTCAATTAATTGAGCAAAACGGAGGGCGGAGATGGGACCGAGGCTGACGGGGATCGACCGGGACGAGGCGCTGCGATATCTGGGATACAGAAGCGCCGGCCCCGCCGCGCCTCTGGAGGCGGAACTGGAGCAGTGCGAAAAGCAGGTGCTGGAGACCGTCCGGCCCCGGGCGGTCTGGCGGCGCTTCGCCCTGCTGCCAGACGGCTCCCTGGCCGGGGCGGACTTTTGCCCGCCGGGGGAGGATGTGAAGACCCTGCTGGCGGACTGCCGGGAGGTGGTGCTCCTGGCCGCCACCCTGGGGGCGGAGATCGAGGCCCTGGTCCGCCGGACCCAGGTGCTGGACATGGGCCGGGCCATGCTGCTGGACGCCTGCGCCAGCGCCGCCATCGAGAACGTGTGCGAGAATCTCTGCGACGATCTGGCCCGGGAGGCAGCGCCCCTGTACCTCACCGACCGCTTCAGCCCCGGCTACGGGGATCTGCCCCTGAGCTGCCAGGCGGATTTCTTCCGCCTGCTGGATATTCCCCGGCGGATCGGCGTGAGCCTGTCCCCCAGCGGGCTGATGATCCCCCAGAAGACGGTCACGGCCCTGGTGGGCCTGGCCCCCCGGCCCCAGCCGAAGCGGGACGGGGGCTGCGCCGTCTGCGCCCGGTTTGAAGACTGCCAACTGCGAAAGGAAGGACTACGCTGTGGAAAAGGCTGAATTTATCCTGCTGGACGGGGCCATGGGCACCATGCTCCAGGCTGCCGGCCTGCCCGCGGGGGCCCTGCCGGAGAGCTGGAACATCGAAAACCCGGCGGCGGTCACCGCCATCCACCGGCGCTATGTCCAGGCGGGCAGCCGGGTGATCTACGCCAACACCTTCGGCGCCAACCGCCTGAAGACCGCCGGCTGCGGCTACTCCGTGGCGGAGCTGGTCACCGCCGGCATCCGGGCCGCCCGTGCCGCCGACGAGGGCGAGGGCGTCCGGGTGGCGCTGGACATCGGGCCTCTGGGCCAGCTGCTGGAGCCGCTGGGCTCGCTGCGCTTTGAGGAGGCCTATGATATTTTCTGTGAGATCGTCACCGCCGGCGAGGCCGCCGGGGCCGATCTGATCGTCATCGAGACCATGAGCGATCTGCACGAGGCCAAGGCCGCCGTGCTGGCCGCCAAGGAGCACAGCCGCCTGCCCGTCTGGGCCACCATGACCTTTGAGCAGAGCGGGCGGACCTTCCTGGGGACCACCGTCTCCGCCATGGCCCTGACCCTGACGGGGCTGGGGGTGGACGCCCTGGGCTTCAATTGCAGCCTGGGGCCGGAGGAGCTGCTGCCTCTGGTGGAGGAGCTCCGGCACTGGACGGACCGGCCCTTGATCCTCAAGCCCAACGCCGGTCTGCCGGACCCGGCCGCAGGGGCCTATGCCCTGGGGCCGGAGGACTTTGCCCGCTGCCTGAGCCGGGCGGCCGAACTGGGCGCCGCCATCCTGGGCGGCTGCTGCGGCACCACCCCGGACTATATCCGGGCCCTGGACCGGGCCCTGGCCGGGAAGGTCCCCGCCCAGCGGCCCGCCCCCGGCCGGCGGGGCCTCTGCTCCGCCTCCCGGACGGCAGAGCCGGGCAAGGGTGTGCTGGTGGTGGGCGAGCGGATCAACCCCACCGGCAAAAAGCGCTTTCAGCAGGCCCTCCGGGAGGGGGACCTGGACTATATCATGCAGATGGCCGTGGCGCAGCAGGACTCCGGCGCGGCTCTTCTGGACATCAACGTGGGTCTGCCCGGCATCGACGAGCCGGACATGATGCGAAAGGCGGTGCAGGCCGTCCAGTCCGTGTCCGACCTGCCTTTGCAGATCGACTCCTCCGACCCCGCCGCCATCGAGGCCGGGCTCCGGGCCGTCAACGGCCGGGCCGTGGTCAACTCCGTCAACGGGGACCGGGAGGTCCTGGAGGCCGTGCTGCCCCTGTGTAAAAAGTACGGCGCGGCGGTGGTGGGCCTGTGCCTGGACCACAGCGGCGTGCCCCAGACGGCGGAGGAGCGCCTGGTCATTGCCCGGCGCATCCTGGCCGCGGCGGAGGAATTCGGCATTCCCCGGCAGGACGTTTTCATCGACTGCCTGACCCTCACCGTCTCCGCCCAGCAGGAGCAGGCCGCCGAGACGCTGAAGGCCCTGGGGGCGGTGTCCCGGGAGCTGGGCCTGCACACGGTGCTGGGCGTCAGCAACATCTCCTACGGCCTGCCGGCCCGGGAGCACATCACCGTCAGCTTTCTGACCCAGGCCCTCCAGGCCGGGCTGGACCTACCCATCCTCAACCCCAACCAGGCCGCCGTCATGGACGCGGTGGCCGCGTTCCGGGTGCTCTCCGGCCAGGACCGGGACAGCGCCGCCTATATCGAGCGCTTTGCCGCGGCCCCGGCAGCGCCAACTCCCGCCGCCCCCTCCAACCGGCTGAGCCTGGAGGAGGCTGTCGGCAAGGGCCTGCGGGCTGAGACCCGGGCCCTGACCGAGCGGGCCCTGGAGACCATGGAGGAGTTGGAAGTGGTCAATAAACTGCTGATCCCGGCTCTGGACCTGGTGGGGACCCGCTACGAGCGGCAGGAGATCTTCCTGCCCCAGCTCATCAACGCCGCCAACGCCGCCTGCGAGGGCTTCGAGGCGGTGCGTGCCCGGCTGGCCCAAAAGGGCGAGGGAAGCGTTTCCAAGGGCAAGATCCTCCTGGCCACCGTCCGGGGGGACATCCACGATATCGGCAAGAACATCGTCCGGGTGGTGCTGGAGAATTACGGCTATACGGTGCTGGACCTGGGGCGGGACGTGCCCCCGGAGGAGATCGTCCGGGCGGCGGTCCGGGAGGATATCCGGCTGGTGGGCCTGTCGGCCCTGATGACCACCACGGTCCCCAGCATGGCGGAGACGATCCAGGCCCTCCGCGCCAGCGGACATACCTGCAAGATCATGGTGGGCGGCGCGGTGCTGACGCCGGACTACGCCCGGCAGATCGGCGCGGACTACTATTCCAAGGACGCCAAGCAGAGCGCGGACATCGCCCGGCAGGTGCTGGGCTGAAGGAGAGGGAAGAGCAATGAGCGGAGAAAACAGGTTTTACGAGGCCTTTTGCGACGGGGGCCGCAAGCCCATCGCCGTGGAGCTGGACTCCCCCGAGGGGCCCGATACGGAAAAATTCATGGCCGGGGCCGCCGCCCTCCGGGACGGGGGCGCGGACCTGATCACCGTGGCGGACTGCCCGGTGGCCCGGCCCCGGATGGACTCCAGTCTGGCCGCCTGCAAGATCAGGCGGGAGCTGGGCATGGACGCCATGCCCCACATGACCTGCCGGGACCGGAACCGGAACGCCAGCCAGGCCCTGTTTCTGGGCCTGTACGCGGAGGGCATCCGGAACCTGATGCTGGTGATGGGGGACCCGGTGCCCAAGGAGGAGCGCCAGGCGGTGAAGGGCGTGTACAACTTCAACTCCGTGGGCTTTATCGCCTTTGCCGAGCGGTTCGGCCGGGAGCGGCTGCCGGAACCCTTCCACATCTACGGCGCGCTGAATCTGAACGTGCGCAACTTCGACCTGGAGCTGGCCCGGGCCAAGACCAAGGAGGCCGCCGGGGCCCAGGGCTTCTTTACCCAGCCGGTGCTGACGGAACAGGCCCTGGAGAATCTGAAGCTGGCCCGCCGGGAGCTGAAGGGCCGTCTGGCCGGGGGCATCATCCCCGTGGTCAGCCAGCGCAACGGGCTGTTCATGGACCAGAACATCCCCGGCATCTCCGTAGACCCCCGGGTCATCGCCCTGTACGAGGGGGCAGACAAGGAGCGGGGCGAGGAGCTGGCCCTGGAGGTCTCCGCCGCGGCGGCTAAGGCCATGGACCCCTATATCGACGGCTATTACCTCATGACCCCCTTCGGCCGCGCCGGTCTGATGGTCCGGCTGATGGACCGCCTCCGCGCGGAGGGCCTGGCTTAAAAAAGCGGAGCCTTTTTAAGCCGATATTCGACAAGTAATATTCGATAAGCTGAACGCCCCCGGCAAAATGCCGGGGGCGCTGCGTACTATCCTGTTTACTTTTTACTTGCCGTTCCAGTCCCTGACCTGCTCCCGGAGCCAGTCGCACCAGGCGTCCACGCCCTCGCCGGTCTTGGCGGAGATGGGGAAGATCTTCAGCTTGGGGTTGCGCATATGGGCGTACTCCACTACCTTCTCCAGGTCAAAGTCAAAGTAGGGCAGCACGTCGATCTTGTTGATGATCAGCGCGTCGCAGACCTGGAAGATCAGTGGGTACTTCAAAGGCTTGTCGTGCCCCTCGGGGACGGAGAGGATCATGGCGTTTTTGACAGCGCCGGTGTCGAACTCCGCCGGGCAGACCAGGTTGCCCACGTTCTCCAGCACCACCAGGTCCAGCCCCTCGGTGCCCAACTCGTTCAGGCCCTGGCGGGTCATGTCCGCGTCCAGGTGGCACATGCCGCCGGTGTGCAGCTGGATGACCTTCACGCCGGTCTTGGAGATGGTCTCCGCGTCCACGTCCGAGTCGATATCCGCCTCCATGATGCCGATGCTCATCTCATCCTTCAGCGCGGCGATGGTGCGCTTGAGGGTGCTGGTCTTGCCGGAGCCGGGGGAGGACATCAGATTGAGCAGAAAGGTCTTCCGCTCCTTCAGCTCCTCCCGGACCTTATCGGCCTCCCGGTCGTTGTTGGCAAACACGCTCTGCTTGATCTCGTAAACTTTGAATGGTTCCATGTTCAACACGCCTCGATCTCTTTGATATTCATTTCGTTGCCCTGCTGCAGCCAGGTCTCCCCGCTGCCGCAGTAGGGACAGGTCTTGCCGTATTTCAAGGTGGGGTAGGTCTGTTTGCAGGCGTTGCACCAGGTGACGGCGGGGATCGTCTCATACAAAAGCTTGGCCCCCTCGATCAGCGGGGTCTTCTTCGTGTACCAGTCCCAGTAGTCCACCAGATACTCCGGCACGATGCCGGACACCTCGCCGAATTCCAGGGTCACGGAGTTGACCTTGGTCAGCTGATTCTCCTCGGCCACCTGCTGGACCTGCTTGACCACATAGTTGACGATCCCTAATTCGTGCATAACGTTCCTTTCCGCGCCGGCCGCCGCCCGCGCCTTCCCTGTTCGTGAACAGTATAGCATTTACCCGGACCCTTGTCAACGCCGCGCCCAGGCGCCGGGCCTCCTCCAGAAGCTGGCCGGGAGCTGGTGGAACCATTTTCTTAAAAATCTCCTTTTTCTGCGCAAAGCACTTGAAAAAGCGATTCAGCATGGTAAAATAGAAAAGTCATTATCTTGAACGGGAGACCGGTATGGAAAAGCTGTTTGCCAACTTGGATACCGCCCTGCCGCCGCTGCTGGCCGCCGCGGCGGCGGTGGAGAAGCGCGGGGACGGGGGCCTGGGCGTCTTTCTGGCCGGGATCGGCATCCTGGTCTTTATCCTGGCCGCCCTGGTGATCGCCGTTTCCCTGTGGAAGAGGTACCGCTTCAATATGTTCTGGGGCCTGCTGGCCGCGCTGTTTTCCGGCGGCGCACTGGTCTTCTGCCTGCTGGGCACCTCCGTGGGCACCCTGGTTTCCGACCCGGTGGGCGACCCCCAGGAGGCGGTCACCGGCTTCTTTGACGCCCTCTGCGCCGGGGACTATGAGGCCGCCTACCCCTATCTCAGCGGCTATTCCGACCTGGGTCTGGCCGGAGAGCCTGCCGGCCCGGTGGCGCAGCTGATGAACAAGGCCCTGCGTGGGAGCTATTCCTATGAGCTGTACGGCGAGAGCAGCGTGGACAAGCTCACCGCCCGGCAGGAGGTGCTCTTCACCTATCTGGATCTGCCCTCCCTGGCCCCGGACGTGGAGGCCAAGACCATGGAGATCTTAGAGGGCTACGTCCAGGAAAAGCCCCGGGCGGAGCTCTATGACAGCGAGAACCACTATCTGCCCCAGGTGGCTCAGGAGGCCTATTCCGGCGCCGTGACGGCGGTCCTGGAAAAGCCGGAGGCCTACTATACCACCACCGGCTTCCAGCTGGAGCTGCAATATGTGGACGGGAGCTGGCTGCTGATCCCTGACCGCAGTCTGCTCAATGCCATCAACGGCGGCGCCGCGTGACGGCCCGGCCCGTAAAAGCGGAGAACAAGCATGAGCGATAAGGATTTTGAATTTGACTTAGAGGATATCCTGGCGGAATTTTCCTCCAAGGGCGTTGAGTCCCCGGCCCAGCCGGAGAGCCCGCCCCCGGCCCAGCCTCTGCGCCCCACCATGATCTACGCGCCGGAGCCGGGGAAAGTGCCCGACGAGCTGACGCGGAAACCCGCCGCGGCTGTCCGCCCCGCTCCTCAGCCTCAGCCTGAGTTCCGGCAAGAGCCTCAGCCCCAGCCGGAGCCCCAGCCGGAATCCCGTCCGGCTGTTCAGCCCCGGCAGGAGGCCGCCTCCCCGCGGCCGGAGCGGCGGACGCCGCCCCCGGCCCGCCGCCCGGCTCCGCCGGTAGAGGAGGACGAGGAGGAAGAAGAGGAGCGCCCGGCGCGCTCCCGCTTCGAGACTTTTCTGATCGGTCTGGGGCGCAGCGTCTGCGGGCTGATCTTCGCGGCGCTGGGCCTTGTGGTGCTGGCCTGGATGCTGCTGCACGTGCACCCGGATCTGGGCGCGGCCGCCGCCTCCTCTCCCGCCGCCTCTACCAAGCTGAACTTCGCGGCAGAGCTGGACGCCTACGCCAACAACGCCGCCAGCGACGCGCTGAACGGCCTGACCTACATACGCAAGATCTACACCATCCCGGAAAACGCCACCGTGGCCCCGGTCCCAAATCCGGAGGGCTTCCACATCACCTATGACCCCCAGGAGGTCATGGACGTGATCGCCTCCGCCTCCGCCCTGCTGGAGGGGCAGACCATGAGCTTCGACCCCAACGCGGATTTCCAGGCCGACCGGCCCATCCGGTACTACTACGACGAGACCATCCTGGCCGTCGTCTGGAAGGAGATCATCAACGGCAAGTGCTGCACCTGCGCGGAGGTGAAGGTGGCCGACGGCTCCCAGATCCGCCGGAAGCTGGCCGACGACAGCTACGGCTCCAGCATCCAGCTCTACGCTACGGCCATGTCCAAGGAGGCAAACTCCGTAGTCACCCTCAGCGGGGACTTCTACGCCTTCCGGGACCTGGGCATCACGGTCTACCAGCGGCAGGTCTACCGCTGCAACCCGGCCCAGGTGGACTCCTGCTTTGTCACCGCCTCCGGCGACCTGATCTTCTCCTACGCGGGAGATCTGATGGAGAAGGAGACCGCTCAGGCCTTCGTGGACGAAAACGACGTGCTCTTCGCCGTGGCCTTCGGCCCCATCCTGATCGACAACGGAGAGCTGCGGGATGTGGCGAGCCTGACCAGCTACCCCATCGGCGAGATCAACCGGACCTATTCCCGCACCGGCCTGGGGACCCTGGGCAAGCTGCACTACTTCTGCATGACGATCAACTACGACGACAATTACACCGTGGCCGCCACCCTCCCGGAGCTGGCCCAGTTCATGTATGACAAGGGCTGCGTCCAGGCCTACAACCTGGACGGTGGGCAGACCTCCGTTATCGCCTTCCAGGGGGAGGCCATCAACCATATCGACAACATCAACGGGCAGAGCGAACGGGTGGTCAGCGACATCATCTACTTCGCCTCCGCCCTGCCGGAAGAGGAGGCCGCCTCATGACAGAAGCTATCGCCATATCCGCCGGCGGGCTGGTCATCTACTGGAGCTCCATCGTCATCTGTCTGGCGGTGGCCTCCTGGTTCTGCCTGAGCATGGCGCTGTATGTCTCCGCCGGAGGGCGGCGCTCGGCTATGTGGGTGCTGCTGCCCATCGCCTGCGCGCTGTCCCTGGTCTTCTCCCGCTTCATCCACTGGTACTGCCACACGGAGATCTACGGGCCCCTGTCGGCCGCCTTCACCAATTTCTCCTTGGGCAGCTACTGCCTGCCCGGCGTGCTGCTGGGGGTGTCCCTGGCGGTGCTGCTGGTGCGGCTGCTGCGCTTTTCCGACAGCGCCGCCGCCATGTTTGACGCGCTGGCCCCCGGGGCGGCCCTGGGCTTTGCCCTCATCCGGCTCAGCGCCCTGTTCAACAACTCCTGCCGGGGCAAGATCGTGGTCACCACCCCCGCCCTCCAGCGCTTGCCCATCGCGGCGGCCTATACCTCCAGCTCTGGCACGGCGGACTACCGTTTCGCCACCTTCTTTGTCCAGTTCCTGCTCCTGCTGCTGCTGACGGCCATTCTGCTGGGCTTCTTTTACAAAGGCGGCCGCCGGCCCATGAAGACCGGCTCCCGGGAGGGGCACACGGCGCTGCTGTTCCTGCTGCTCTACAGCGCCATGGAGATCGTCCTGGACAGCACCCGTTACGACTCCAGCTTCCTCCGCTCCAACGGCTTTGTGAGCCTGGTGCAGATCATCAGCGCCCTGTGCATGCTGGGCGTGATGGTGGTCTACAGCGTCCGCTCCATCCGGGTCAACTCCCTGCGCTTTTACCACTGGCTGTGCTGGATCTTCTTCCTGGGCTCCGCCGGGGGCGTGGGCTACATGGAGTACCTGGTCCAGCGGCACGGGGACTGGTATCTGAAGTGCTACGGGGCCATGACCGGCTTCGTGCTCCTGATGAGCCTGATGGTCTGGTTCGTCTATCTCAGCGTCCGCATCCGCCGAAAAGATTTAGAAGACTACTATGAGGAAGAATAGACCTATCAAAAAAAGGGCCGCAAGGCCCTTTTTTGATTTCTATATGATCCTTGGTTGCTGAATCTAAACAGGCGATAGATGAACCTCGTCTCAGGCCGGGCGGCAGGTGAAGAGAATGACCTGCCGGTCCCGGGCGATCTGCTTGAGCAGCTCGATGGCCTGGCCGTAGCGCTCCCCGTCCAGATTGACCAGCGCGTCGTCGATGATCAGCGGGCAGGGCTCTCCCTCCGGCATGGCCAGCTCGCAGACGGCCAGCCGCACCGCCAGATACATCAGATCCAGCGTCCCCGCGCTGAGATATTCCGCTGCCCTGGGCACCGTATCGTCCTTGGTGCGGGTGCGGGCGGAGAAGTCCCGGTTGATGAGCACGTCCTCGTAGCGCCCGCCGGTGACGGAGGCCATATACCGGGCGGCCAGCCGCCCCAGCTCCGGCGAAAAGCGGCTCTGGATCTCCTCGTCCGCCTCCCGGAGCACGTCTTTGGCCAGCGTCAGGGCCTCGAACTCCGCCTCGATGAGCTCATACTCCTCCCGCATAGCGCTCAGGCTGCTGGAGAGCACCAGCGGGTCGCCGGTAGCGGAGAGCCGGCCGTTGAGCTGGGCGATCTGGCCGGAAATGCGCTCGGCGCCCGCCCGGGCCGCCGACAGCTCCCGGCTGAGCTTGGCCGCCTCGGAGCTGCCTCCGGAGAAGTCCAGCTCCTTCAGCGCCTCCTCCTCCAGGCGGATCTGCCGCTCCCGGGCCTGCTCGTAGCGCTCCCGGCAGTCCCGCTCGGCCTGCTCGGCCTGGGCGACCTTCTCCTCCAGAGCCCGGAAGTCCGTCAAAATGGCCGTTAAGTCCTCCGGACCGGAGGCCCGGTATTTGCGCAGGATGCGCCTGCGTTCCGCCGCCGCGTTCTGGGCGGCCTGCTTGTGCTTGGTGTAGCGCAGCAGGAGAAACACCGCCGCCGCGCAGAAGACGGCCGCGCCGATGATGACAACGATGTTGTCCACCGCCGTATAGACCGCCGCGCAGATTATAGCCAGCAGGAAGCAGAGCACCGCCGGCAGCAGGGGATGGCGCTCCGTCCGGGGCTCCTTCAGCTGCTCCAGAGTCTCCAGATCCCCGTGGATCTGCTCCTCCAGCTCCTGCCGCTGTTGGCCGCCGAAGGGGCTGTCCCGCAGTTCCTCCCGGCGGGCGGCCAGCGCCGCCAGGGAGGCGTCGTGCTCCTCGCTGCTGGCTTTCAGCTCCGCCCGGCTCTGGTTCAGCCGGTCCAGCGCCTCCCGGCGCTGTTTTTTTCGGCTCTCGGTGACGGCGGCCTCCAGAGAGACGCAGTCCCTCCGGGCCTTCTCCAGCTGCTCCTCCAGCAGCTCCAGCTCCCGCATGGAGCCGCCCATGCTGTCAAGCGTGCGCTCCGTCTCGTCCATTTTGGCCTCCAGCTCCGGCAGCATGCCCCGGCGGTTGTAGCGCCGCTTGCGCATCCACAGCCGCAGCCGCTCGTCCGCCTCGCTGTAAGAGCTCAGCTCCTCGCCGGTGGAGACGATGGTCCCGATGCGCCGCTCCAGCTCCGGGCTGCCGCTGACCGCCGCGGCCCCCTGGGCCACAAAGGCGCTGCGGGTGAACACGTCCTTGCTCACCCCGGTCAGCAGCTCTCCGGCGTTGCTGCCGGTCATGCCCTCCACGGGCACGTTGCTGCCGGTGTAGGTGGCGCTGAACTCCCGCATGGGGCCGCTCTTGGCCTTGGTGGAGCGGGTGAGGGTGATGTCGCAGCGGTCAGCGGTCAGCTCCATGGTGCCGGCCATGGGCGCGCCGGACCAGGGGGCGTAGCGGGTCTTGTCCGGCAGATAGCCGGTCTTGGCCCGCTCAGAGCTGTCCACCCCGTAGAGCATGGCCTTGATAAAGGCGCACCAGGTGGACTTGCCGCTCTCGTTGGGGGCGCTGATGATGTTCAGCCCCTCGTGAAAGCTGAGGGTCTCGTTCTCCAGGCGGCCGAAGGAGGCCGTCAGCTTATTGATCTTCATGCCGGGCCACCTCCTCCGTGTTGTCCAACGCGGCCAGGCCCCAACGGGCCGCCTGCTCGATGCGCAGCCGCTGGGCCTCGTCGGTCGCCTTGTCGTATCGAGCCCGGAGCTTGGCCAGGAACAGGCCCCGCAGGGTGTCCTCGCCGGCCCCGTCCCAGACGTCCCGCCGCAGGCGGGTCTCGTCCCGGAGCTGGAGCTCGAAGAACAGCTCCGAAAGGGAGGCGTAGAGCCGGTTCAGGTCCGGCGCTGTCTCTGCCTCGCCGGTGAGGACGATCCGGTACACGTCCCGCACGGTGTCGTCCGGCAGCCGGGTGTGGATGGCCAGAAGGGGATCGGTCCCCGTCACGTCCACGTTCAGAAGCTCGTAACGCCGGGCAGCGATCGATACCGGGCGCAGGGTGCAGGCCTCTCCCTCTAGATCCACCAGATAGACGGTTTTTTCCCCGGTCTCGTCAAAACCGCGCCCCTCCGGGCAGCCGGGCCAGGCGTACCAGGTGTTCCCAGCCTTTTTCAAGCCGCTGGCCTTGTGAATGTGGCCGAAAGCGGCGTAATCCAGCCCGCTCTGGGCCAGTTCCGCCTCAGTCACCGGGTTGTAGACCGACTCCCGCACGCCCACCTCGCCGTGGAGGCACAGGAGGTTGTACACGCCCTCCGTCCGCTCCGCCCGGAAGCCCTCCAGCAGGGGGCCGCTGCGGTTTTCCGTGAAGGCCGCGCCGTAGACGCGCACGCCCAGCTCCGGCAGCTCCAGCGCCTCGATCCGGCCGCTTTTGAACACGTGTACGTTCTCCGGCAGCTTCAGCCGGGCGTAGGGGGATTGGGGGCTGTAGAAGTCGTGGTTCCCCGGGGCGATGAACACCGGCGCGCCGATCCAGCCCAGGGCCCGGATCAGCTCCTCCCCGGTCTCAAAATAGGGCCGGCCGCTGTCCAGCAGGTCGCCGCTCAAAAGCACCAGGTCCGCCTGCTCCGTGCGGGCCAGAGCGGAGAGCCTGCCCAGCAGCTCCCGCTGCTCCGAGCGGCGCACCGCGGCCTTGCCTGCCGAGAGCCCCTCGAAGGGGGAGTCCAGGTGCAGGTCCGCCGCGTGAAGGATGCGTATTTTTCTCATATCTGTCCCATTCCTCTATATTTTAAATAACCTCACAACAGCCGGACGGCCTCCGCGTTCAGGCAGCGCCCGGTCTCCGGGTCTATCTCAAACAGGCAGCCCTCCAGCTTCACCGGGCCCTTAGCGGCCTCGTAACGCCGGGGCGGGTCGCCCATGAACTTGCCGATGCTCTGCTCCGGGTCGATGCCCAGGACGGACTGCACGGCCCCGGTCATGCCCAGGTCCGTGATGTAGCCGGTGCCCTTGGGCAGCACGCAGGCGTCCGAGGTCTGCACGTGGGTGTGGGTGCCCCAGACGGCGCTGGCCTTCCCGTCCAGCATGAAGCCCATGGCCCGCTTTTCGCTGGTGCCCTCCGCGTGGAAGTCCACCAGGATGATCTTCTCACGGATCTCCGCCATATAGCCGTCGGCGATGACAAAGGGATTGTCCGTGTTGTTGTCCAGGGTAAAGCGGCCCAGCAGATTCAGCACACACACGTCGCCGAAGGGCGTGTGGTAGGCCGCGATGCCCCGGCCGGGGCACTGGGGGCCGAAGTTGGCCGGCCGGAGGATCTTCCGCCGCTCCTCCAGATAGGGGCGCAGCTCCGTGCGGGTCCAGGTATGGTTGCCCAGGGTGATCACGTCCGCGCCCGCCTTGAAGATGGCGTCCGCCTGCCGGGGCGTCACGCCCACCACGTTGGCGTTCTCCCCGTTGACCACCACAAAGTCGATGCCCTGCTCCGTCCGGTAATCCCGCAGGCGCTTGGACAGAAAGTCCAGCCCCGGTTCGCCGCAGATATCCCCCACGGCCAGGATCTTCACGCTCATACCGCCGCCTCCCCCTGTGAAAAAAGCCGAAAAAGTGGTTCTGCTCTATTGTACCACAATTTGCCTGTAAGTAGCAACGTGTTTTCTGGACATAATATCCACAGAACAGCAAAGGAGGCAGATTTATGAACAAGAAGAACTTTTACGTAGGCATGGGAATGGGGATCATGGCCGTCAGCGCCGCCGCTATGGTGATGCGGCCCCGGAAAAAGCGCTGTATGAAGAGCGCGGTGGGCAAGGCCCTGCACACCATGGGCGAGATGGCCGACTCCGTCTGCGACACCATGGGCTGGTGAGCAGGGCAGCGACAGCCAGAGCGGCCCGGATCGCGGGCCGCTCTGGCTGTTTTTTGCCTGCTGGGCGAGAAAAATTCCGAAAACCCCTTGCATTTTGGCCCAAGCTGTGCTACTATACTAAAGCTTCCAAATGCGCCGTTAGCTCAGCTGGATAGAGCGTCTGGCTACGGACCAGAAGGTCAGGGGTTCGAATCCCTTACGGCGTGCCAAAAAATCACCGGTTTATCAGAGAAAACCGGTGATTTTTTGTACTTTTTGAGGCAATTTATTTTTGCGAAACCGCCGTTGACCCAAACCTGACCCAAACGGGAAAAATTTTGTATTTGTTTCAGAACAGGGACGGAGCCTGTTGCCAGATCCTTTGCTGTATTCAAAAGCAAAAATCTGCCGCTAAAAAGAATATTGGCCTCCGATCGCGACATATCATTTGATCCGGGTTTTCAAAGAACCCCCCAAGTCAAGTACAAAATAAGATGACCCACTTCGACCAAACCATGGAGGCCGCGGACGAACGAAGGATCGTCCGCGGCCTCCATGGTTTGCGTTATCGGCTTATTCTTTGGTTACTGCGCCGCAAACGGTGCGCATTTGATTACACAAGGCTCTCAACTATTTTCCCTATCAGCTCATACCTCTGACCAGAAAGCTTATTTCCCGTAGAATTGTTTTTCTCACAATAGCTTTTCACTAATTCTTCCACTATTGCGGTTTGCCTCTTTGTCAGGCCTTGAAGAGAAATAACTTGCGGAGGTTCATTACCAGCCAGCATATCCATTGGTACATTAAACCAAGCCGCTATCGTGCGAACGGTCTCAAAAGGCGGGACCGCCGTATTGCTCTCATATTTGCTGATAGTCGTTTCCGACAGGTTCAATACTTCAGCGAGTCGCTTTTGTGTATATCCCCTCTGTTTGCGTAAGTTTCTCAAGACAGCGCCAAAATCGAACGGTTCTTCCATAAGCAACTTTCCTTTCAATAAGATTATAGGCGCAGTTACTTGATTTTCATTCAAGTCTGTGATAAGCTTATTGAAATATAAGAAAGCTTTTGGGCGTTTTCTTGATTTCTATTCAGATTTTGCTAAAGGGGAGGAACATAATCGTATGGTCGAAGAAGCATATGCGCAGCGGGAATTGGAAGTAATTGATTCAATTATGGCATTAGACAATGAATTACAAGAATTCAAGCGCATTGATAAAGAATTGCGGGCTTTTATTGAAAAAATAGACGAAAAACTCCAATCATCTAAGCGAGTAATCAAGAAAAGAGTAAAAAAGACTTCTGCTTACCAACTAACAAAGAGCATTCTGCAAAACAACTCGCAGTTTTTTTGCGAGTACGCAAAAACTGTCGAAGCATTATATAACGAGGTACTTTGTGCAAAGACTTTCGATGATTTAGATAAAATCTCTCGTTCGGCCGAAGCTGGCAGTTATATGGTCAAGGAGGCTGAAGATAATACTCAGGTGGCATACAGAGCAATCAAAAAAGTGTTAACTCCGGCAGAAATGGTTTCTTTAGAAGAAAATCCAAGAAATCTGCCTTTTAATAAGAATTTGGCAAGAGTCAAATATTCAACCAGTGAAAACTTTGTTACCCGACAAGGTTTGATATTAAGAAGTTTATTTCTGGGGGTTATGCAAAATGCCTTAAAATCTGCTTCCAGGAGGAAAACGGTAATAGAAGAATACCATCCTGAGTTGTTAGACGGAAAAACACCTGAAGAGATCGAGCATACAGACACCTTAGTGGAAGTTAAGAAAATAACCCATTTACACGATGACGCGTATATTTTCGTCCCCAATCACTTATTTGACGAAGAAAGCAATTCTTTAAGCATTAGTCTTGACAGAGCAGTATTTTATTTAGTCGGCTCAACAGATCAAATTGATCACAATCCAGTATTGAACTTTTTATGGCTCTCTGGTTTAGCGTATGTTAATCGGCAGGACTCGGAGAGCAGAAAAGACTCTGTCCGTAAAATGGAAAAATTGCTCAACAGTAAAATCAGTGTGGTTGAATACATTGAGGGCCGATATAACAATACTGAAAACAAACTCACAGAGGAGATGTTTTATAGCGCATATGAACTGTGGGAAAGGACTGGGAAAAAAGTTGTCCCGGTTGCTACCCATACAACGATGGATGCCGATACGGTTTATGTCTGTTTTGGCAAACCGTTGGATTTCACAGGATTAAATAAATATGAGGCCCGAGATTTAGTCCGTGAAAAAGTTTCAGAAATGCACTATGAGCAAATTCGGCAACATAGTATCCCACTGACAAGAGAGTACCTGGATTCCAGAAAAGATTATCATTTTGACTATATGATTCAAAGACGGCAGGAATACTGCCACCATCCCTGGTATGATGATGTTTGGGATGAAGAATTGACCGGCTTTATCAGGAAAGATGTCACTTTACCTGAAGAAGTGCGGGCAAGTTTTGATAAAGTAAAAATAACGCCTGCTAACGCTTATATTTTGGCTCCTATCCTTTTAAGGAGAGAACAGGATAAAAAATATGATTTCAAGCAGTTCATGAAAAATACCTACGACAAAGATATAAGGGCGTTATATCCTGATAATGATATTTTGGATTATGAATATCAAAAAGATTCCGGCAAGTCTAAGAAAGCAGTAACTTAAATCTTTTGTTAATTGATCAAGATAGAAAAACATCCTGCGCACTTTCTTAAAATAAGTCTTTACATAAGAAATGTGTGGCGCGGCATAGTTATTTCGACATTGGAATAACTCTCCGCTCAACGCCCTCCGCGACTTTTCCTGCGGAGGGCTGCTTTTACCTTCATCAAAGATTTTTCATTGATTACTGCGGCGCAAACGGTGAGGTGCTGTTTATACTGATCCGGCCAGAAAACTTCCCACCTTGTTAGCCGCGTCGCGCTTCATGGCGTTGGTGATGTGACCGTAGGTGTCCAGGGTGAAGCCTGCCGAGTAGTGTCCGAGGAGACCGGAGAGTGTTTTCACGTCTACGCCGTTTTGTAGCGCCAGGGTCGCGAAGGTATGTCTGAGATCGTGAAAGAGACCATCCCAAAGTTTGTGTAAACCTTCGATATGGTGTATAATAGAAGCACTATATCGGAGGTTTATATTATGA
>CANQTO010000005.1 GCA_947626785.1 uncultured Oscillospiraceae bacterium | reverse complement strand
AAAAAAGGAGAGAGTTACCAAGGTCTTCCTTGGCAACTCTCTTCTTTTTTTCAGGGACTTTTTTCACAGCCCCTTTTTGTTCAGCTTGTAGACAAAGTCCTTTGGACTTAGTCTACAAGCTTCTGCGCCACTTTTTTCAGAAGGGTAGGCCCTTCTGAAAAAACTCGCTACGCTCGGCAAAAGCCCGTCAAGCCGGGCATTTTGCTGGCGCGATCCAAACGCGATGGGGCCTTGCCCCCTCGCGCACCCCCGCTGCTCTCTCACTTCTCATGTGCGGTATGGGGGTTGTCTACAGTCTGAACAAAAGGGGACCTTTTGGACTCAAGTGCTCATTTGGGCAGCAGGAGCATCCCGGCCAGGATGGCCCCCACGGAGAGCAGGCAGAAGAGCCAGTCGTACCAGCGCACCCGGGGGCGGAGATAGTAGCTCCGGGGCCGGTCACTGGCAAAGCCCTTGGACTCCATGGCCATCGCCACGCTCTCGGACCAGCGGATGGAGTTTACCAGCATGGTGAACACCGGGCCCAGGGAGAAGGGACCGGGGCGCAGCCCCCGGACCCGGAAGGCCAGGCGCACGGTCCTGAATTCCCGGACCATGCCGGGCATCAGATTGACCGCTGCCAGGATCCCGTAAGCGAAGCCGACGGGCAGGCGGCACTGGTGCACCAGGCTGTAGAGAAAGAGCTCCCGGTCGGTGGTCAGGGCGAAGAGCACGCCCAGCCCGGCAAAGGCCAGCAGGCGGGTAGCCAGCTGGAGGGCCGCGCTGAGGTTGGTGGACATGGCGGCCCGGACCGCGTAGGGCAGGGAAGTAAGGCCGCTCAGCTCCGCGTCCGTCAGGCTGCTGCCCCGGGCGTAGTACAGGCCCATGAAGAAGAGGCCCAGGGCGGCGATAAAGGCCGGGATGAGGATCTGCAGGGCGGTCTTCAGGGAGGCTTTAGAGCAGAAGATCAGCAGCAGGAGGCAGGTGAGAAACACCGCCGTGTTCAGGACGGCCAGGTACTGAAAGGACAGCAGGATGGCGCAGAGGAGCACCGTCAACGCCTTGATGCTGGGATTGAGCTTTTCCAGCTTCACAGCTCCGCCTCCTCTCCGAATAGGGTCTCCGGCCGGGTCTCCAGAAGCTTCTGGCCCTCCAGCCGGTAGAGCTTGTCCGCCCAGGCGGCGGCCAGCTCCCAGTCGTGGGTGATGAAGACCACGGTGAGGCCCTCCGTCTCCACTTTGACGCGCAGGCGCTCCATGATGGCGTCGGTGGAGCGCCGGTCCTGGCCGTAGGTGGGCTCGTCCAGAAACAGGATCTCCTGCTTCCCAGCCAGCACGGCCAGCACCGCCAGACGCCGCTGCTGGCCCTGGCTGAGCATGTAGGGGGAGAAGCGGTGGTAGTGCTTCAGACCGAAGCTGTCCAGAAGGGCCAGGGCTTTTTCCCGGGCAGCCTCCTCGCTGAGGCCCTTCTCCCAGATCCGCAGGCTCCGCAGCAGCTCGTCCTCCGCCTTCTGGCTGACGAACTGGTTGCCCGGGTTTTGGAACACCATACCGATCAGGCCGAAGAGCTCCTTTTCCCGGATGCTGCGCAGGTCGCGGCCCTGAATGAGGATGTCCCCCTCATAGGGGTGCTGCTTTAAAACGGAGAGGAAGGTGCTGGTCTTGCCGGAGCCGCTCTTGCCCACGACGGCGGTCATGCGGCCCCGGGGGAAGGCGGCGTCCGCCTCCCGCAAAAGCCAGCCCTTCACTGTCTTGCGGCCCCAGCGGTCCTTTTCCACCGACCGGGGCACGCTGACGCCCTTCAGCTCCACCGCCGGCTCCGGCTCGGGCAGGGCGGCGACCTTGAAGGCGGGCGTTTTCGGGTAGTACAGGCCCTCCTGGGCGAAGAGCGCCCGAAAATCCGCCAGGTTGTTCTTGGTGATGCCCCGGGCCAGGACCTTGGCCCCCTGGCCCAGGACGACGATCTCATCGGCCCAGTCCAGCCAGTAGTCCAGCCGGTGGTCGATGGCGATGACGGTCTTACCCTCCCGCCGGAGCCGGACCATCTCCGAGACCAGCTCTCTGGCCGAGGCGCCGTCAATATTGGCCAGGGCCTCGTCCAGGATCAGGCAGCGGCTCTCCAGCACATACAGGCAGCAGAGCATGGCCCGCTGCTTCTCTCCGCCGGAGAGGCAGTAGAGGCTCTGGTCCAGCTTCTCCTCCAGACCCAGGGCCCGGGCCGCGGCCAGCGCCCGGCCGTCCATCTCCTCCGGGGGCAGGTCCAGGTTCTCCAGGCAGAAGCGCAGCTCCTTGCGCAGGGTGTCCATGCAGAACTGGAGCTCCGGGTTTTGAAACATCAGGCTCAGCAGCCGGGCCCGCTCCGGGATGGACAGGCCGGAGAGCTCCTGCCCGAAGAGCTCCACCGAGCCGGAGGCCAGAAAGCCCCCGTTTTCCGGGTACAGCCCGGCGGCCACCGCGGCCAGGGTACTCTTGCCGCAGCCGCCGCTGCCCATGAGCACGGTGATCTTCCCGGCGGGGATGTCCAGAGACACGTGGTCGAGAATGTTCCGTTTGCCCTGTTCGCTGTACCGAAAGCACAGGTCCTTCAGGCGCAGGGCGGGCGTCTCCACGGCCTCAGTCCTCCAGATCCTGGGACAGGCCCTCGCTGATGGCGTAGCCCTTCAGGACGCCGGCCTGGGCCAGCTTGTCGGCCAGGAACTTGACAAGGCACCCGTCGATGAGCATGGCGCTGACCAGGCGCACCGCCAGCATCAGGGCCAGCACGGGCACGGCGATGCTGCTGTAGCCGCTGATGACCAGGTTGTAGCCCAGGGTCACCACCGAGCAGATGACCGAGGCGATGAGCATGGTGGGCAGGTCGAAGCGGCGGTACTTCCGCAGGGCGAAGAGCAGCTCGAAGCCCATGCCCTGGACAAAGCCGGAGAGGATGATGATGGGCCCGAAGTAGTTGCCCAGCAGGCACTCGATGATGGCGGCCAGCATCTCGGCCACCAGGCCCGTGCCGGGCTTGCGCATCACGTAGATGCCAAAGGCGCCGGCCATGAAGTAGATGCCGTAGAAGGGCTCATAGCCCAGAGAGGACAGGCCCATGGGCGTGAGGACGCCGGAGAGGATGCCGCCGGCGTAGGTGGCGCCCAGGAACACAAAGCCGAAGAGGACCGCGCAGACGGCGATCATGAGGATGTCTTTCAGTTTCCAGTTGAGTTTCATTTTTCTTTCTCCCAAAAAAGTTTTAATCGGCGGTGGGGCTGTTGACGGACAGGGTCACCTCAAAGATGTAATGGCTCAGGGCCTGGCCGCAGGTCTCGTTGACCCAGTGGAAATAGTTGAACAAGTCCTGCACATCGCCGCTGAGGACGGTGCAGTAGTGGGTGGAGCTGTCATAGAGGCCCAGATCGATAGCGTGATTGACGATGTTGGCGATATACTCCATATAGTTGGGCACGCCCATGGGGTAGAGGGAGATCTTGCAGGCCACAGGGAAGTGGATGTCCTTGATCTTCTCCTCGTTGAGGGGGATGTCGTCCTCGCTCATGAAGCAGTCCGCGTCCGTGTCCCCGGGGCAGCCCTTGGAATAGGTGGCCTCCATAGTCATGTGCACGTCCGGCTGCCAGGCGTAGATGAAGCAGGCCTTCACCGCGTCCTCCACGTGGATCTGCCGGCCCCGGTAGACGGTGGAGAGCTTGCCGGTGCTCTGCCAGACCTTGCTGGTGTCCACCTTGCCCACCGCGCCCAGGATCACATCCACAAAGCGGTCGGTCATGGGCGAGAGGCTGAAGCGGCAGCCGGTGATGGCCTTGGAGGCGGCGGTGCTCCCCGTTCCGCAGCCGCTGCCGCAGCCGCAGGACTGGCCATAGGTCACATAGGGTTTTTCGGGCATAAAAAATTCCTCCTGGTCCAAAAATTTTGGTCCACGAGGTCTGAGCACAACGAAAAAATCGCTTCGTCTGGCTAAAAGGGGAAGGATTCCGGTTTCAGTCACTTTCTGCGCTAACATTACTCAGGTCAGATACAGCGGGTATGATCTCAGCCTTACGGCACCCCGGGACTTGCTCTTATCATAGCACATTTTCCCTGTATGTCAAGAAAAAATGCCGCCCCGCGAAGAAAATTGCGGGGCGGCAGATCTTATTTTACTTTGTCAGCAGGGCGGCGTCGCTCTCGATGGCGGAGCCGGAGAGCTCGGCGAACTTCTCCAGCAGCTCCCGGCGGGTGGTGTGCTGCTTCTCCTCGCCCTGGATGTCCAGGATGATGCGGCCCTCGTTCATCATGATGAGCCGGTTGCCGTGGACGATGGCGTCCTTCATGTTGTGGGTCACCATGAAGGCGGTCAGGTGGTTCTCCCGGATGATATCGTCGGTGATCTGGAGGACCTTCTCCGCCGTCTTGGGGTCTAGAGCCGCGGTGTGCTCGTCCAGCAGCAGGAGCTTGGGCTTTTTCAGGGAGGACATCAGCAGGGTCAGCGCCTGGCGCTGGCCGCCGGAGAGGAGGCCCACCTTGGCGGTCATCCGGTCCTCCAGGCCCAGGCCCAGCACCTTCAGCATCTCCCGAAATTCCTCCTGCTCCTTGCGGGTGATGCCCCGGCGCAGGGTCCGGCGCTCGCCCCGGCGGAGGGCCAGAGCCAGATTCTCCTGGATCTGCATGGTGGGCGCGGTGCCCAGCATGGGGTCCTGGAACACCCTGCCCAGGAATTTGGCCCGCTTATACTCCGGCAGGCCGGTCACGTCCGTGCCGTCGATGAGGATGGAGCCGGAGTCGATGGGCCAGACGCCGGCGATGGCGTTCAGGGCCGTGGATTTGCCGGCCCCGTTGGAGCCGATAACGGTGACGAAATCCCCCTCGTTCAGCTTCAGGTCCAGGCCGCAGAGGGCTTTTTTCTCGTTGACGGTGCCGGGGTTAAAGGTCTTGCGGACGTCTTTCAGCTCAAGCATCGGCCTTTACCCCCTTCTTCCCGTGTTTGGTGAAGTACTTCTCCCGCCAATAGGGCACGGACAGGAAGACAGCCACGATGACGGCGGAGATCAGCTTCAGGTAGTTGCTGTTGATGTTGCTCAGGCTGACCACCGCCTGGATGACCACATAGTAGATCACCGCGCCCAGAGATACCGCCAGCAGGCACAGGGCGAAGTTCCGGAAGATCTTGGAGAACAGGGCCTCGCCGATGATGACGGCCGCCAGGCCGATGACGATGGCGCCCTTGCCCATGCTGGAGTCGGCAAAGCTCTGGTACTGGCTCAGCAGAGCCCCGGACAGGGCCACCAGGCCGTTGGAGATCATCAGGCCAAGGACCTTGGTCACGTCGGTGTTGATGCCCTGGGCCCGGGCCATGTGCTGGTTGGCGCCGGTGGCCCGGACGGAGCAGCCCAGCTCCGTGCCGAAGAACCAGTACAGCACGGCGATGATGCCCAGAGTGAACAGACCCACGATCACGATGGGGTGCCGGAAGAAGGGCCGGCGGCCGGCCGCCACATCCTGCACAAAGCGCAGAGACACCCAGAGCTTGTTCAGGTTGGCCTGGTCGATGACGTTGATGGCCACGTTTGCCTTCATGCCCATGATGGCCAGGTTCACCGACCACAGGCCCAGCTGGGTCAGGATACCGGCCAGAATGGCCGGAATGCCGCAGAAGGTGTGCAGCAATCCGGTCACCAGCCCGGCCAGAAGGCCCACGGCAAAGGCGGCCAGCAGCGCCGTCCCCACCGGGACGCCGGAGCCAAAGAGCACCACAAAGGTGGCGCCCCCGGTGCAGAAGGACCCGTCTACCGTCAGATCGGCGATATCCAGGATCTTAAAGGTGATGTACACCCCGATCGCCATAATGCCCCAGATCAGGCCCTGGGAGACCGCGCCCGGCAGGGCGCCGACAAATCCGCTCACGAAAGCTCCTCCTTCTACAGACCGCGAACCGCGCAGATACAAATACTATACCAAAAAACAGCGGAAAAGGGAAGTACCTTTCCCGCTGTTTTTTCTGGAAACAACTTTACTCGACGGTGACGGCCTCGTAGCCCTCGGGCGGGGTGATGCCCAGGTCGGCGCAGATGGCCTCATTGTACTTGGGAGTAAAGTTGGCGGCGTAGCCGATGGGAGTGGTGCTGATGTCGGCCTCGCCGGTCAGGATCTTGGCGGCCATCTCGCCGGTGGCATAGCCCAGATCGTAATAGCTGATGGACAGGGTAGCCACACCGCAGCCCTTGCAGATGCTCTCTTCACCGGCAAAGACGGGGATCTTGCCGTGGCAGATGTTGTCGATGATGCCGGTGTTGGAGGCGGCGGTGTTGTCCGTGGGGACATAGAGTACGTCACTCGCGTCAGCGGCAGTCTGGCAGACAGCGGCGATATCGTTGGAGTCGGAGAAGGGGTACTGAGTGCAGGTATAGCCCATGTCCTGCAGATAGCCCTGGACGGTGTCTACCTGGTACTGGCTGTTGGCCTCGTTGGAGCAGTACAGCAGGCCCACGGTCTTGGCGTCGGGGTACCACTCTTTGATCATAGCGGCCTGCTGGTCCAGAGGCGCCAGGTCAGAGGTGCCGGAGACGTTGTTGCCCACGGTGCCGGAGAAGTTCTCAATGCCCAGAGCCACGCCGTACTCGGTGACAGAGGTGCCCAGGATGGGGATGTCGGCCGTGGCGGCAGCGGCGGCCTGGAGGGCCGGAGTGGCGTTGGCCATGATCAAGTCCACTTTGTCAGAGACAAAGGCGGTGGCGATGGTGGAGCAGGTGGCGGGGTCGTTGGCGGCGTTCTGGTAATCAAACTCCACCTGACCGGGCAGCAGCTCGTTCAGAGCGTCCTCAAAGCCCTGAGTTGCCAGGTCCAGCGCCTCGTGGGTGACCAGCTGGGAGATGCCCACCTTGTAGGTGACGGCCTCAGCAGGGGCCTCCTCAGCGGGAGCCTCTTCGGCAGGGGCCTCAGCGGCAGGCTCTTCCGCCGCGGGGGCTTCAGTAGCCGCGGGGGCGGCGTTCCCGCCGCAGGCGGCCAGCGCCAACACCATGGTCAGCGCGCAGATGAGTGCGATGAGTTTTTTCATTTTCTTCCTCCATAATTTTTTCCAAACGGAGAGGACCCGGGGCAGCGCCGGGGACCGCCCTGCGCTCCTTCAACAGGAAGGGCCGCAGGACAGAAGTCCGTGCGGCCCTCGTTCTCAGGTTCTCAACTGTCTGCGCAGCACAAACTTCTATACCCTTTTCTCCGTAAAGAAAAAGCTATAGCGCTTAAATATGCCGAGACGGACAGCAGACATGATAAAGCCTCCGATGGAAGATAGCCAAACTTTAGCACTTTTTGGTGATAAAGTCAAGAGCTTTTTCCGCGTTTTTCCCGCTTTTTTTCGCTTTTTTGAGAGAGAGCCGGAAACGCTTTCGTTTTCCGGCAAAAATCTCCGCTGCCCATGGATAAATTTGCCTTCAAACGGGTAAGATACAGGGACTTTACTGTGAGAGGCGCAGGCTATGAAGAACAAGAAGAAAAAGTTCCTGTATACGGCGGCGGTGGCGGCGGGGCTGCTGGTCCTGTCGCTGACCGGGGCCATGTGGGCCTACGGGGCCTGGGAGCAACCGCCGGCGCCGGCCCCGGCCACTGCCGCTCCCGCGCCCCGAACCGTGGTCCGGGAGGAGGCGGCGCCGGCGGAGACGGCCTCCCCCTGGCCGGAGGGCCGGAAGGAGGGGGTCTACACCCTGCTGCTGGTGGGCAGCGACGACGGCAACGGCAACACGGACACCATCCTCTTGGGCCGGATGGATACGGCGGCGCACACCCTGGATCTTGTGAATATTCCCCGGGACACCCTCATCAACTGGGACTGGAGCATCCGAAAGATCAACGCCGTCTACTGGAGCTACCGGCTCCAGGGGGACACGGGCATCGATCAGCTCAAGGAGCAGGTGGCGAAGCTGACCGGCTTTGAGCCGGACTGCTACGCGGTGCTGGACATAGGCGTGGTCGTCCGGGTGGTGGACGCCCTGGGGGGCGTGGACTTCGAGCTGCCCATGGACTTAAATTACGACGACGACAGCCAGGACCTGCACATCCATATCCCCGCGGGCCTGCAGCACCTGGACGGGGAGCAGGCCATGGGTGTCTGCCGCTACCGCAGCGGCTACTATAACGGGGACCTGGGCCGCATCGAGATGCAGCAGCGCTTTCTCCGGGCCTGCGCGGAGCAGTTCATCCGCCTGGGGAACATCCCCGAGCTGCCCCAGGTGGTGGATATCCTCAGCGAGGGCCTGGATACGGACCTGAGCCGGGCAAACCTCGCCTTCTTCCTGCGGCAGGCCCTGCTGTGCCAGCCGGAGGACGTCCGCTTCGCCACCATGCCCGTCACGGACGACACCATCCGGGGCCTGAGCTACACGGTGGTGCTGCCGGAGGAGTGGCTGGCCATGGTCAACGAGCGGCTCAACCCCTACACCGAGGATATCCAGGCCGGAGACCTGGACCTGGTGTACCGGGAGAACGGAGCCTACCGGGCCACCGGCGAGCTGGCCGGGGCCTGGTATTTCAACTGGCGGCCCCCGGTGAGCAGCACGCCCGCGCCCCAGGAGCCGGAGGAGAGCGTCCCCACGCCGGAGGCGGCCCCGGAGCCCACGCCCTTCCAGCTGCCGGAATTCACCTTCCCGCCCCTGCCAGGGGAGGAAGAAGCGCCCCAGCCGGAGGAGCTGCTCCCGGTGGAGGGAGGATAAAAGAAAGCTTCACTGCCCAAAAGGGGTGGCCTTTAGACCACCCCTTTTGGACAGTGAATTTTACCGGTTGAACAGCCGAGCCAGGGGGGTCAGAATGTCCGACAGCTCCTGGATGGACCGGTTGAGGCTCTCGATATCCACCTGCCCGATCTGGGACAGGGCCTTGTTCACCGCGTCCGTGTTCTCCGTGACCATGCCGTTGAGATTCCGCGTCAGCTCGTCCACGTTCTCCAGAGATTCCTGGGCTTGCACGATCACGTTCTCCGCCTCCACCAGGGTGCTTCCGGCCTGCCGGACCACCGGCGCTGCCACCAGCAGCAGCGCCGCGAAGACCAGCGCCAGGACCACCGCCGCCACGGCGGCGATCCGGCTGTTGCGGGCGTCTTTTCGCTGCTGCCGGGCGATCTCCACCAGCAGCTCCCGCTCCGTCAGCTGCTCCAGCTCCTTCTTTTCCTTTGTCTCTTCCATGATTTGTCCCTCCGTTTCGGTTATTGTGTAAGCCAGACTTCTCCCTCCGCCACCTTGACGGCGGGGCCGGTGAGAAGGATGTTCCGCATGGTCCCGCCGGAGCTCTCCAGCTCCACGGTGAGCGTTCCGCCGGGAAAATCGAGCAGGAGCAGCCCCTCCGGGAAGATCCCCCGCAGCCGCAGCAGGGCGGCAATGCTGCCCGCTCCGGTGCCGCAGGCCAGGGTGAAGTCCTCCACGCCCCGCTCATAAGTGACGGCCTTCACGCGCCCCTCGCCGGCCTCCCGCCAGAAGCTCACGTTGGCGCCCTTGGGAAAGACCGGATGGGCCCGCAGAAAGGCCCCCAGGGCCCGGAGCCTTTCCGGCTCCCAGCTGTCCCAGTCCGGCAGATGCAGCACCGCGTGGGGCAGACCCGGCTTTCCCAGCTCCGCGTAGCCGCAGCGGAGCGTCCGGCCCTCCCAGACGACGGGCACATCCGGCTCCAGCACGGTGGGGTCGTTGAGCCGGACCCGGTAGAGCTCCTCTGCTACCCGCTCGCCCACCACCGGCCCGGCGGTGGTCTCAATATGCTGGATGTCCCCGGCTAGGCCCCGGTCGTGGCCGTACCGGGCGGCGCAGCGGGCCCCGTTGCCGCACATCTCCCCCGGCGAGCCGTCTGAATTGAAAAAGCGCATGGCGTAGTCCCCGCCCTGGGCGGGCGGGAGGATGACCATGAGCCCATCCGCCCCCAGAGACAGCTTCCGCCGGCAGAGAGAGGCAGCCAGCGCCGGCCAGCTCTCCTCCGGGACGGAGCCGTCCAGATCTTCCAGCAGGATAAAATCGTTCCCCGCCCCGTGCATCTTGGTAAAGTGCATAAGTATCCCTCCTATTCCTCTTCGTTGTCCGCCACCGGCAGCATGGCCATGCGCCCGGTGGGCGTCACGCCGAAGAGCTTCCCGTAGGCCCGGGAAAAGGCCGAGTAGCTGTGAAAGCCGCAGCTGAAGCAGGCGTCGGTAGCGGGCCGGCCCGCCTGGATCAGCTCCCGGGCCAGCAGCAGCCGCTTCCCGGACAGATAGCTGTGGATGGAGGTGCCGGTCTCCTCCCGGAAGCGGCGCATCATATGGTATTTGCTGATAAAGAAGCGGCTTGCCAGCTCGTCGATGGAGATCTGCTCCTCCAGGTGCCCGTCCAGATACCGGAGGATGTCCAGAATCTTCCCGTCCTGGGGCCCCAGGGGCTCGCCGGGCCGGGCGTCCGCCCGGCGCAGGGCGTTGCCGATCTCCACCAGCATCCGCAGCAGGGTGCAGCGGGACAAGATGCCCCGGCCCGGCTCCTGGCCGGACATCTCCGCCTCCAGCTGGGCGCTGAGGCTCAGCAGCCTCCGGCGGAGCTCCTCTGTGGGTCGCAGCACGTGCCCCCGGCGGCCGGAGAACAGCTCCTCCAGGGGGTAGTCCTGGGTGGAGCCGCTGCGGAGCAGCTCCGGGGAGATGTAGAGGATGATCCGCTCGTAGGAGATGCCCGGCTCAAAGCGGGGCCGGTGCACCACCCGGCTGCCCACCAGCACCACGTCCCCCGGCGTGAGCCGGTAGTGCCGCCCCTCCACCACATAGCTCCCGCTGCCGGAGAGCAGAAAGACCACCTTGTAGAACTCGTGATAGTGGTAATCGATGTTGGTCCCGCGGCTGTCCTTGAGATGGAACAGGCGGAAATCCTCCAGCAGATACCCGCGCTTTTCATAGTTCTCTTCCATAGCAGCCCTCTCAGCATAGCATTTTTTGCATAAATTATAGCATATTCTCGGTTTACTTTGCAAGCCGTGCGCAATAAAATACTGTCAGAACGCAAAAATCTTTTTTGGAGGTCCTTGCCTTGAAAACATCGTTCTGGAAAAACTACTGGTTTCTGTTCACCATGCTCATCGGCATCGTGGCCGGCTGCGTCGTCGGCTTCCTGTGGCCTGGGGCGACGGCCCTGGAGCCCCTGGGCACGCTCTTTATCAACATGATGTTCTGCGTGGTGGTGCCGATGGTGTTCTGCTCCATCGCCTCCGCCATCGCCAACATGAAGAACGCCCGCCGGGCCGGTAAGCTCCTGGGCACCACGGTGGTCACCTTCCTGGTGACGGCCGCCATCGCCGCCGTCATCATGTACGTCATCGTGCGCTTCCTGCCCATCTTCACCATGGAGCCGGAATATGAGGCCAGCGAGGCCACGGTCCTGGGCGTCCCGGACCTGCTGGTGAACTTCTTCACCAAGCCTGACTTCTGTGAGCTGCTCAGCCGCAAGGCCATCCTGCCCCTGATCATCGCGGCCCTCCTCTTCGGCTTCGGCGTGCAGATGTCCGGCGGCCCGGCCACCAAGACCGCCCAGCTGCTGGAGGACATCACCAACTGCCTGATGAAGACCGTGAAGCTCATCACCTACTACGCGCCCATCGGCTTCTTCGGCTTCTTCGCAAGCCTGGTGGCCGTCCACGGCCAGGACTTCGTCACCGACTACGCCAAGGCGATCATCACCTACTACGTGGTGGCCTTTGCCTACATGTTTATCTTCTTCCCCATCTACGCCCGCTTCGGCGGCGGCAAGGGCGGCGCAAAGGTCATGTTCCGGCACCTGTTCAAGCCCGCGGCGGTGTCCTTCGGCACCTGCTCCTCCGTGGCCGCCATCCCCACCAATATGGAGGTGGCCGAGGAGACCGGCATCTCCAAGGAGGTCAGCGACATCGTTCTCCCCATGGGCGCTACCATGCACATGGACGGCAGCGCCATGAGCGCCATTATCAAGGTTGCCTTCCTCTTCGGTATGTTCGGCCAGGACTTCGGCACCGGCCGGGCCATTCTGGCTATCGTCGTGGCCGTGTTCTCCTCGGTGGCCATGTCCGGCATCCCCGGCGGCGGCGGGACCGGCGAGCTGGTGCTCTGCACCCTGTTCTTCCCGGATCAGCTGGCGGTCGCTTTCCCCATCGCCCTGGCCATCGGCGATTTGGTAGATCCCCCTGCCACCATGGTCAACGCCGCCGGAGACTACGTGGTCAGCTACATCGTCTCCCGCTACGTGGACGGCAAGGATTGGCTCCAGAAAAAACTCCATCCCCAAACCTGACGCACAAGTACGAAACCCCCCGGCCCGCGGGCCGGGGGGTTTCGTTATTGGACAGCCGCCGGTGGAAAGTGGAGGCGGGCGTAGCGGCGGTAGACGATGAGGGACAGCAGGACGGTCAGCGTGTCCGCCGTGACCTGGGACCAGACGATGCCGTTCATGCCGAAGAGGGCGTTGAGCAAAAAGAGCATGGGGATGTTGAACACCAGCCAGCGCATCACGCCCAGAAACAGGGCGTGGCCGCCCTCTCCAAAGCCGTTGAACAGGTGGACGTGGAAGAAGCTCAGGAACATCAGGGGCGTGGCCAGGACCCGGGCCCGCAGAAAGCCCGTCCCCAGGCTCACGGTCTGGGCGTCGTTGATGAAAATGCCCATGATCTGCCCGGCGAACAGCTCGTACAGCGTGATGCTGACGGCGGCGCAGATCAGGCCCAGCCGGAGGGAATAGTTCTTTACGGCGTTCATGCGGGGGTAATTTTTCGCCGCGTAGTTGTAGGCCACGATGGGCACCATGCCCTGGCAGATCCCGATGCCCACGTTCAGCGGCAGCCGCTCCGCCTTCAAAACGATGCCCACCGCGGCCAGGGCCACGCCGTTGTAGCCGGACATGAGCCGGTCGATGACGATGTAGTCCAGGTCGAAGAGGAAGGTGACCACCGCGGAGGGGACGCCCACCGTGAAGATCCCGGCGATGCTCCGCCGGCTGGGGAGCTTGTGGGGAGAGCACAGCCGGAGGACCGGCTCAGTCTTCCGCATCCCGAACAGCACAACGGCGAAATAGCAGCAGGCCAGGCAGTTGGAGAGGCAGGTGGCCGCTCCCGCGCCGAGGATCTCCATCCCGTCCGGCAGCAGCACGAACATGAACAGCGGGTCCAGAGCGATGTTGATAAGGCCGCCCATGGTGATGCCCAGACCGGCCTTCCGGGACTCGCCCACGCTGCGGATCAGGTTGGAGAGGGTGGTGGAGAGGACCGTGGGGACGGCGCCGCAGACGATGACGAAAAAGGCGTAGCCGCTGGCGAAGGCGTAGGTGTCCGCGTCCGCGCCCAGCAGGCCCATCAGCGGCCGCATGAACAGCAGCGTCCCCAGAGAGAACAGAGCGGAGACCAGCAGCCCCAGCCAGACGCAGAAGCTGTACACCTTCCGGGCCTCCTCGCTCTGTTTGATCCCCAGCAGACGGGAGATCAGCGCCCCGCCGCCCACTCCGGCCAGGTTCGAGAGGGAGAGGGTGATGTTGAACAGCGGCAGGATCAGGGAAGCGCCGGCCACCATGTAGGGGTCGTTGGTCCGGCCGATAAAGAAGGTGTCGGCCATGTTGTAGATCAGCACGATGAGCTGGCTAATGATGGTGGGGATCGCCATGGTACGCACCGCCCGGGGGACCGGCAGCTCCTCAAAGATCTCTTTGTTTTTAGCTTCTGTTTCCGCGGCCATTCCGCTCCGCTCCCGTTTTTTCAGAATTCCGCCGAGGGAAGCTCCGCCCCTCGGACGGCGAAAATTATAGGACGATTTGCGGAAAAATGCAAGAGAAAACCCCGGACACATATCCGGGGCTTCCTTTTTCCCTCTCAGACGTAATTCTTGCGGGGCATTTTGTCGTAGTGCTTCAGGAAAAACGGCTCGATCTTGGACAGGAGCTTCATGTCCAGGTTCAGAAAGTAGACCGTGAAGGTCACCACAAACAGCCCGGCCAGCGTCGCTATCGCCAGCAGCGGGATCTTAACGAATTTCGGCATAACGGTTCTCCTTTTTTACAGTTTTCATGCGCAGGGACAACAGACACATCTGGCCCCGTCCCTATCCCCACATCAAAGCCGAAGGCTTTGATGTGGAAAGGAGGAATAAGTTTGCCCGCCGGCCATGACGGGCCTTTCGCCTGGCGTCAGGTCCGTCATGGCGGCTTGGCAAGCTTATTCCGACGTCACCACGCTTTCTCGTCCGGCAGGACCTCGATGGTCGGATCCAGAGGCTCCTCACGCATGACCGTGCGCATGTAGGTGTTGAGCTGGTCCCGGATGGCCTGACGGGTGTAGACCCGGGGGTCGCACAGGTCGTGGCAGACCCAGACCAGGTGGATGCCCTTCTCCCGGGCCTGCTCCTCAAACTGGCCGTGCATGCCGTCCAGCGCCTTGCAGGACATGTGCTCCCACATGATGACCATGTCCGCGTTCATCTGCTCGCAGAACTGCCACAGCTCGTCCACCAGCACTTTGTAGCCGCCGTGGGTCCGGTTGCGCATGATCATGTTCTCGTTGAGCCAGGCCATGTCGTAATAGGCCTGCTCCCGGTTCTCCGGCGTGTCCACCTCAGCGATCTCCCGGGTGTTGACCATGGAGAGCATGTCCGTCAGCGGCACGATGCCCCAGCAGTGGATCATCCAGTTGAGCATGTCGATCACGTACTGAGGCTGCACGCCCCAGATGATCGCCCGGTGCCGGTACTCGGGGGCCATCATCCGCTTGGCCTCGTAACCGTGCTGGGCGTATTTCATGATCTTCCGGTCGATGGGCGGGAACTTGGGCGAGCGCCCGCAGTTGCCCATGTAGTTGGTGTCGTTATACAGGGAGAAGGGCGCGCCCACGAACTGGGGATAGTTGGTGCTGTTCATCTCCAGCCAGGCCAGGCGGTTGCGGGTGATGTCGTTGACCCGCTTGGCGCACTCGAAATAGGCGTCCCAGTCCCATTTCGCGCCGGTGTGCTCCTCGATAAAGGCGATGGCGTTTTTGATATCCTGGGCGGCGTAGTCCTGCACGTCCGCCTCCCGGTGCCGCATGGGGGCCACCAGCTGGAAGGTGGGGATGCCGTACTCCCGCTCCAGGCGCTTGGCGATGATGCCGTTGCCCATGAGGGAGCCGTCGCAGGTGGTGTTCACCTGCACGGCGCAGGCCCCCAGCACAGCGAAGTCGTCCTCAATGGAGATGCCGGCCTCCGCCTCGGGCATGGGGCACACATCCCCGGGGATGCCCGCCTGCTGGGCCACGTCCAGATAGTGGGTGGTGGAGTACTGGTTGAGGAGGTTGGCCACGAACATGGTGGGCACCTCCCGGAGGATGGCCTTCAGAGTGGGGAAGCCCATCATGAAGGCGGTCATGGCGTTCTCGTCAGTCAGGACGCACTTGGCGGAGAACTTCTCGTCGTTGCCGGTGCGCCGGTCGCCCCGGAAGATGTTCTCCATGGTCTGGGCCACGTCGTAGACCACGAAGTCCATGGCGGTGTGGACGATGCGCAGAGGCTCGTCCCGCAGGCCCATGGTGAACTTGTCCACCATGTGGGGCACCGCCAGGTAGTTTGCCATCCAGCGGTAGCGGAACATGGCCTTGATGTTCCGGGGCTTGACGATGAACCTGGCCAGGATGGAGAGGATATACAGCCAGCGGCCGTAATCGTACAGAGTGTCCTTCACGCCCCGCCACTCCCGGCGGCGGCGGACCTTGCCCTCGTTGAACAGTACGCCCAGATTCTGATCGCCGGGTCTGGCCCGGTCATTATGGATGGTCATCCCTTTTGCCCCCTTTGCAGCTTTTTGATCTCGATGCTCTCCACGAAGGCCTGCACGCGGGTGCGCATCTGGCCCACGGAGGAGCTGATGTTGTAGGGCCGGTCCACGGACAGCACCGGGTAGCCGTAGTCGTCCCGGAGCATGACAGAGCCCAGGGTCCGCTCATAGGCCCAGGGATCGCAGAACTTCACTTGCTCGTAAATGACGCCGTCGGCCCCGTACTCCTTGGCGATATCGGCCACGTACTGCTTCCGGCCGTAGACCTTGGCCATGTTCATCATCCGCGGGCACTGGCAGCGGTGCATATAGGCCCGGCAGACCTGGGTCAGCGCGTCCTCGCTGTCGTTCAGCTCGATGGGGTCCCGGCCGGGAAGAGAACCCATGCAGAAGCGGTCGGCGCAGACGAAGGCGCCCACCTCCTCGATGAGCTTGATGAGGCCGCTGTCGTCCGCCTCGGAGCCCACCAGGACCACCCGGGCCCGCCAGGGCTTGCCGTCCGGCTCCCGGGTCTTCAGCTCCTCCAGCGTCTCCCTCAGCCTGTCCACGATCAGGTACTTGGGGCAGACGTAGGTGGCCAGGTCCAGCACGTGGAACTCATAGCCGGTGATCCGGGGCTTTTCGCCCTTTCGGAAGTCCCCGATCTGCCGGATGAGGCGGCAGACCTCATTGTGCTCCTCCACGGCCTGCCGGATGGCGGCGTCGGAGATATCCAGCCCGTAGGCCTCGTGCAGCGGGTCGAGAATGTGGTTCTTGCATTGGAGCTTGTAGAGGCTCAGGTTGTTGTCGTCGTCCTTCAGGGGGATCTCCATGTACTGCCAGAAGAAGTGCGGCTTGTCCTTGCCCATGGTCTTGAGAAGCTCCATGTTCTCCACGCAGCGGTTCATCATGGTGCAGCCGTCGGGGGAGATGACGCAGTCGGCAAAGTTGAAGCCACCCTCGATGGCCCGCTCCAGCAGGGCCCGGCTGGTCTCGCAGAGGAGGTTGGTCATGTAATAGGTCGCGATATCGGTAGAGCCGGTGTTAGGCGCGAAAAGGCGCACGGAAAAGGCCCCCGGCAGGTTCAGCAGGGGCTCCGGCACATTCTCGCAGGGATAGGTCACACAGATCTTCCCATCGGCCTGAGCCTGGCCGATGAGCGGATTGTTGGCCACTTGCAAAAGGTCCTCGAAGTATTGCAGATGTTTCAGATCTCTCATAAAGCTCTGCACACCCCCATTTCATAGTTTTTGTGCGGAATCTCTGTTAAAAGTTTACCTTTTCTTTCCATAATAGTCAATTTCTTTAGGGAATTTCAGATAATTGCACACATAAAAGCTTGGAAATTTGTGTAAATCACCGGTGAGTTTTCACGATATGTCTGTACATTTTTTACAAAAATGTCTATATTCTCTCCTGCGTTCTGTCTCTATTTGAAAAAATGCAAAAAAGGGCTTGCGCTTTACAGCCCGCTGCTTTATAATAAGCCCAACAACTGTATAGCGGCTGGCCGATGCCCGCGGGATTCTCCGGAAAACCGCCGGCGGACAGCACTCTGGAGAAGCCCGCACATGCTGCGGGTGCCGAAGGTGCAAGCACGTTTGTGTGAAACTCTCAGGCAAAAGGACAGAGACGGCGGCGGGGCGCCTGCCCTGCCGGGACCTGGACTTTTCTGAGAGCGGCACGACGGCCGCTCTCAGTTTTTCGTTTTGGGAGGAAAAAACATGGAAAACTTCTTGCAGATCGTCACCAAGGTCAACGACGCGGTAAACGGCTTCGCCTGGGGCCCCATCATGCTGGCCCTGCTGGTGGGCACCGGCGTGTACCTGACTGTCCGCACCGGCTGCATCCAGGTCCGCCGCTTCGGCTACATCATGAAAAACACCATCGGCTCCCTGTTCCAAAAGCGGGAGAAGGACGCCGGCGATAACCTGACCCCCTTCCAGGCGGTGACCACCGCCCTGGCGGGCACCGTGGGCACCGGCAACATCGCCGGCGTCACCGGGGCCCTGTTCGTGGGCGGCCCGGGTGCTGCCTTCTGGATGTGGGTCTCCGCCTTTTTCGGCATGTGCACCAAGTACGCCGAGATCGCCCTGGCTATGAAGTACCGGGAAGTGGGCGACGACGGTGTGTACCGGGGCGGCCCTATGTACTACATCCAGAACGGCCTGGGCAAGAGCTGGAAATGGCTGGCCGTGATCTTTGCCATCCTGGGGGGCCTGGCCTCCTTCGGCATCGGCAACATCGCCCAGTCCAGTGAGATCGCCGGCGCTATCGTGAACCTGAGCGGCGCGGGCCCCGAGTCCGCCTCCACCGTGAGCCTGGTGGCGGGCATCGTCCTGGCGATCGTAGTGGCCATCGTGGTCCTGGGCGGCGTCAAGCGCATTGGCCAGGTCACCTCCTATCTGGTGCCCTTCATGTCCGTGTTCTACATCCTGGCGGGCCTGGTGGTCATCGTGCTGCGCATCGGGCA
Organism: uncultured Oscillospiraceae bacterium; assembly: GCA_947626785.1. Lineage (GTDB taxonomy): Bacteria > Bacillota > Clostridia > Oscillospirales > Oscillospiraceae > Limivicinus. Next base: position 64,373 of record CANQTO010000005.1, on the reverse strand, counting down.
GCTGCCCGCCGCCTTCGCCACCATCTTCAAGAGCGCCTTCAGCTTCCAGGCCGTGGGCGGCGGCGTCTTCGGCTACGCCATCATGCTGGCCATCCGGCAGGGCTTTGCCCGGGGCGTCTTCTCCAACGAGGCCGGCCTCGGCTCCGCCCCGATCGCCCACGCCACCTCCACCACCCAGGAGCCGGCGGAGCAGGCCATCTGGGGCGTGTTTGAGGTCTTCATCGACACCATCATCATCTGCACCATCACCTGCCTGACCCTGGTGCTCTCCGGCCTGGAGCTGGGCGACGCGGCCTTGGCCAGCTACGCCTCCAAGGGCGCGGCGGCCGTGGCGGCCTTCAACTCCATCCTGCCCGGCAGCCTGGGCGGCATCATCATCCAGATCAGCCTGCTGTTCTTCGCCCTGTCCACCATTCTCAGCTGGAGCTACTACGGCGAGCGCTGCTGGGGCTACCTGACCCACGACAACAAGACGGTGAAGCTGGTCTACAAGCTGATCTTCATCTGCGTGTGCGTGGTGGGCGCCACCGGCTCCGGCGATCTGATGTGGGACATCTCCGACACCCTCAACGGCCTGATGGCGATCCCCAACCTGGTCGCCCTGCTGGCCCTGTCCGGCGTGGTGGCCAAGATCACCAAGGACTACTTCGCGGATAAATAAGAGCAAAGTCGAACCGTCAAAAAGGAGCGCCCGCGGGCGCTCCTTTTGATGACGTGCTGTTTCTCTTTATCCGGCGGTGGCGAATTTTTGCTTCACCTGCTGGATCTGCTGGGGCTGGGCCTGGGCCGCGGTGTACCAGCCGTGGCCGGCCATCTGCTGGTAGATGGCGCTCTGCATGCACAGAGCGTCGTTCAGGGCCGCATTGAAGGCCTGGTGGACCTGGGGCGTGCCGGACTCGATGGAGCCGTGCATATACAGGTCGCACACGCCCTTGGTGGTCAGCAGGATGCCTTCCATAATCTCTTTGTCGCTCATGTCGCTCCTCCTTTATACCAGGTTATAAAACTGCGTAAACAGCTTCTGGTTGCCGTTTACAAGCTGCTGGGCCTGCTGGCGCAGGACCGGGTCGGTCAGCTGGTTGGCGGCGTTGCGGCACTGGTTCATCAAAAACTGGGTGTGGCCGAGCGCATCTTCAATATAGAGCAGCTCTTTGGGACTCATTTTCATCACCTCGTGGTTTAGTATCTGCAAACGTGTCCGTCTTAACCGAGGCAAAAAAAGAAAAATGCGGTCTGTAAAAATCTTGTGAAAACCCCATTGGCAAACGCGGCCTTTTATGGTAAAATCAGGACAAGAAAAAACGGAAGGGGGAGCATAGATGAAGAAGCTCAGCTTGGTCACCTTTATCGGCTGCGTCGCCGCTCTTGTCATCTATTACCACCAGCACACCACGGCGTAAAAAGAAACTGATTACAAGCGCGGGCGTCCGCCCGCGCCTTTCTATGGAACTACAGGAGGAGCACATGATGGGATTTGTTTGGGGCGCCCTGGCGGGTATCGTCTGGGGAGCGGCCGCCGCGCTGCTCAACGCCTTTATCAGTAAAAAATGCCTGGATAAGGGTACGACCGTCGCTATGCTGCTGGGCAATCTGGGCCGGGTATTGGTGGATATAGCGGCGCTGGGGTCGATCTTCCTGCTGCGAAATTCTCTGCCCTTCCGCTACGAAGGCGCCCTGGTGGGTACGGCTATCTCCATGTCCCTGGTGATGATCGTCTGCGCCTACCGGCTGGCCCGGCCGGACAAATAACGGCCTATGGCAAAGAAAAAGATCCTGCTGCTCTATACCGGCGGCACCATCGGCATGGTCCGCAGCGAGAAAGGCTATGTGCCGGACGGGCAGTCCTTCCGGGAGACCTTGGAGGCCATCCCGGATCTGCACTATCCCGAAAGCCCGGACTGGGAGCTGCTGAGCTTCTCCCCGCTGCTGGACTCCTGCGATATCGCCGTGAACGAGTGGAACCAGATGGGCCGGGCCATCGCGGAGAACTACGCGGCCTATGACGGCTTTGTGGTGCTCCACGGGACGGACACCATGGCCTACTCCGCCTCGGCCCTGTCCTATATGCTGGAGAATTTGGACAAGCCCGTGATCTTTACCGGGGCCCAGATCCCCCTGTGCGAGCTGCGCAGCGACGGGCGGAGCAACATCGTCAACGCCCTGGCGCTGGCGGCCTCCGGCCGGGTCCGGGAGGTGGGGCTGTACTTTGACGGGAAGCTCCTCCGGGGCAACCGGAGCACCAAGCGGTCCTCGGACCAGCTGGCGGCCTTCGAATCCCCCAACGCCCCCTGCCTGGCGGAGGCGGGCATCCGGATGCGGTTTTTCCCGGTCCCCGGTTCGCCGGAGCCGGAGGGGCCCTTCCGGCTCCAGGAGCTGGAGGAGCAGCCGGTGGGGGTGCTGAAGATCTTCCCGGGCATCCAGTTTGAGATCTTTGAGCCGATCCTGACGGAGAAGCTCCGGGGCGTGGTGCTGGAGGCCTTCGGCAGCGGCAATATCCCCAGCGCCCGCAGCTCTCTGCTGCACATCATCGACAAGGCCTACCGCAGCGGCACGGTGATCACCGTCTGCTCCCAGTGTGTCCAGGGGGAGGTCTCTCTGGGCACCTACGCCACCAGCCAGGCCCTCCGGCGCATCGGCGCTGTGGATGGGCACGACATGACCACCGAGGCCGCCCTGACCAAGCTGATCTATCTGTTCAGCAAGGGGCTGGACCAGGAACAGGTCAAATTCCAGATGGGCCGGGACCTGCGGGGCGAACTGACAGAATAAAAAGTACCGGGTGAAGGCGTCTTCACCCGGTATTTTTTCGACCTGTGCGGCGCAGATCAGCCGTACTGCTCCGCAAGATAGATGCTCACCTTGGACTGGATGTTCTCTGCCGCCTGCTGGGCGCTGATGCCGCCCTGGAAGAAGGGCGTGGCCTCCCGCAGGACCAGGTCGTACAGGGCGTCATCACAGACATCGATGCAGTCCATCCGGTCGATCATATCCCGCACCGCCTCCTTCTCCTCCGGCACCGCGGGGAGGTAGGGGATCTCGTAGATCTGATGATCGTCCGCAAAGCCCGCCACGGCCTTCATTTCCCCGGTTTGGATCGCCTCCGCATTACGGGCGAGGGCCTTGTCCAGCTTCGCCTCCAGGACCGCTTCCTTGACCGGCAGAGAATCTATCGGCGGGTCGTTCTGGAAGCTGTCGCTGAGGAGATACTCGAAGAAGCTCCACACGCCCTCCTTCTTTTCGCTGGAGGAGGACATGCCCAGGTACAGCTCCGGGTCCAGGGCGATGCCGCTCCCCTGAGAGGGGAAACCCAGCACGGTCATGTTCCCGCTGTAGACCGCCTTGGCAATTTCCAGATCGTACAAGTCGCCTTCCCTCAGGAGAAAGAGCTGCTGCCCGGTGAAGATCCAGCCGTAATCGTCGCACCAGCCGTCGATCATCTCCGCGGGCACTTTGTCCGCCAGGGCCAGCATGGCGGGGAAGGAGGAGTCAACAAAATTGCAGCGGGCGTTTTCCAGGTCCAGATAGGCCCCGCCCGTCCTCGTCAGCAGCAGCCGCAGATAGTCCGCCTTGGTCACCCACGGCCCGAACAGGGACTGGGTAGTGTTGTTTGCCAGGTCCAGAAAGCTCTCGAAGCTCCAGGTGCCGGGGTCAGTCAAATTGGAGGGGCCGTATAAGGTGTCCACCCGGTAGGCGGGGACCAGGCCGTACAGAGCCCCCTTGTATTTCAGCACGTCCACGACGCTGGGCGTCAGATCCTCCAGACTGATCGCCTCGGAGCTCTCAAACCAGGGTGTCAGGTCCTCCAGCAGGCCCTTATCCATAAAGGAAAAGGCGTTGATGCTGAACAGGTCGTAGATGTCCGGGGTGTTGCCCGAGAGGATATCGGCGGTGAGCCGCTGGAGCCCGGTCTGCTCGCCGCCCTGTTCGTCATCCGCGCCGTAGTTGACTACCTCGATCCGGTACTCCCGGCTGAAGGAGTTGAACTGCCGGATATAATCTGACAAATCTGTCAGCTCCTCCGGATCGTAGATGGCCAGTTTGAGATACTGGATCTCCTTGGCCTCCTCTCCGGCCAGAGTGTACAGGGCCGGCTGTTTGTCGGCCGTCTCAAAGTACAGGTCGTCCGCCAGATACAGGAAGTCGCCCGTTCCGCCGCTGGCCTGCTGGTTGGCGTAGGCCGTCCGCTCCCCGGTGGTAAAGTCCAGATCGTAGACGATGCCTGCGTCCTCGTAAAAGATGTGGCCGTCCCGGCTGCCGGAAATCGGGTAGTAGATCTGTATGGGGACCTCATAGCTGGCGGTGGCCTCATAGTCCGGCCCCAGCACCTGAAACTCCGTATTCCCCTCCTTCACGATGGACAGCACCAGCTCAGAGGGGTTTTGGGTCAGCTGGCAGGACGCTCTATCGGCTCCCAGCTCCTTGAGCAGATTCCCGTCCAGATCGTAGCATAGAATACCGCTGGGAGTCTCGGCCAGATAGCCCCCGTCCGTCACCGTCAGATCCCAGATGTCCTCCAGCCGGTCCGCCAGAAAGCCCATCGGGGCAACGGACTGTACTTCCCCACCCTGGAGCCGGTCCAGCATCGGGTTCCCGTTGATGTCCGTAAACAGAATATAGGCGCTTCCGTCCGTGCCGCTGCCGATCGTGACGATCTGGCCCGGCTGGATATGCTCCACTTTTGTCACGGTCCCGTTGGCGCCGAGAAAGTAAAAGCAGGGATCCCCGCCCTGGGTGTTCAGCGGGTCGCCGGTCCGGGCGTAGAGGAACACCTCGTTGCCCGCCTTTACCGCCTTGCGCACGGTGGCGCCTTCGTCCGGCAGCTCTACCGGCTGGGCCCAGAACAGCCGGGCCCCGCCTTTTCCGGTCAGGTCGCTGCCCACGATCTGCCCGCCGGTATAGTCAGGCTGCTCCGTCTTGGCGCTGGCTTGCCCCGTGGCGCTGTCCTTCTCTTTGCCGCTGTCCTTCCCCTTGCCGCAGGCCGTCAGGGACAGAGCCAGGCAGAGGATCAAAAGTATAGAAATGAATCGTTTCATGCTTGCCTCCTGATGTTATCCCCCCGACCCTTGCCGGTCGAGGGGAGGTTTTCTTAGTTGCTGTTGTTGCTTTCGCCGGTGAGCTCACCATAGTTGAAGCGGGGGGCCAGGGCCTCCAGCGTCTCCCGGCTGAGATCCTGGAACAACGGGCGTCCGTCTTCCGCCTTGAGGACCTCGGAGTAGATGCGGATCGTGACATACATATCCCCGGAGTTGAAAAGGATAAAGCCGCTGGGCCAGTCGGCGTCCGGCTCCAGAGCCAGGTACAGCGTACGGCCGTCCAGCTCCAGCTTCCACTCCTCATAATTTGCCGTGTCCTGGATGAAGAAGGCGTAGGGGTCCACCGTGCCGCTTTTATAGCGCTCCAGGGCGTAGCCAAACTCTTTCCCGTCCAGATAGAGGGAGCCCTCGCCCTTGAAGCTGCCGTCTTCAAAGATGTAGAAGCAGCTCCAGCTGTCGCCCAGGTCCTGCCGGGGCAGGAAGGACCCCACGCCGGTGTCCTCCGTAAAGTGCGCGTTCTCGGAGCCCAGATGGAGAAAGGCCGTGTGGATGGCCAGGCCGTACCGGTCCCGGATGGAGAGCAGGGCGTCCAGCATCTCCTGGTCAAAGACCCCGTAGATCATGGCGGTCTGGGCGTATTCGCCCATGTCATTCGGCCAGTCGGGGGAGTCGTGCTTCAGGGCCTCATCGGCGTGTTCCCAATAATACTGCCTCCACTCGGCCCCGGCCAGACTCTCCGGGGAGTCCGCGTAGCCGTTGCTGACCATATAGCCCCGGGTCCCCACGCTCTCCTCCTGGGGCGCATAGGGGGAGCTGTCCTCCGAGGCGGTGACCCAGCCGCTCAGGCCGAACCAGCCCTGGGCATAGGCAAAGGCGGAGAGCAGCAGGGCCAGGAGCGCCGCCGCCAGGGCGGCGGTCCAGAGCCTCCGGCGGCTGGGGAGCCGGACGCCCATCCCCAGCTGCAAAAACTTCCCGGCGGCGCGGACCTCCTCCGGGCCGATGCCGTTCATGGCGTCTAAGAGAAACCAGGCGTCTAACATAGTCCTTCCTCCTGTAAATACGTGCGCAGCCGGCCCCGGAGCCGGAACAGGATGCTCTTCGTCTTGCCCAGGCTGAAGTGCATCCGCTCCGCGATCTCCGCCACCGGGGCCATGTACCAGTAGCGGGAGACGAAGATCTTCTGCTCCGTCTCGGAGAGGCCCTTGACGAAGCGGCCGATGGCGGCCTCAAATTCCTTGCTCTCGTAGCTCCGCTCCACATCCACCCGGCTGGGGATGCACTCGGACAGCTCCTCCAGCGCCAGCGCCGTCTCCCCGCCGCCGCGCTTTTTCCGGGTCTTTGCCTTATAGCGGTTGATGGCGAGGCTCCGGGTGATGGTGCCCAGAAAGCTGGACAGAATGGACGGGCGCTTGTCCGGCATCAGGTTCCAGGCGCAGAGCCAGGTGTCGTTGACGCACTCCTCCGCGTCCCGGTGGTCGGCGCAGAGCTTATAGGCGATAGCGTGGCAGTAGCGGCCGTACTTCCGGTCCGTCTCCTCGATGGCTTGGTCGGACCGCTGCCAGTACAGATCGACGATGGCTTGATCTTCCATGGGGTTTCTCCTTGTGTTGAGAGCTCTCATTCTATTAGTCAACAAAAAGGGGCAGTTGGTTTCATGTTTTAAAAAATTTTTTTGTTTTCTACAGCCCTCTTGACAATCTCGAATATCGAGAATATAATCAAGACAGTTAAACTCGATATTCGAGAAAGAAGGGGACACCCGTGCCGCGGCTGAAATTTCAAACGCTGACGGAGCAGATGTTCTATACGCTCCTGTGCCTGGAGAGGGAGCTGTGCGGGATGGATATCCTGGACCGGGTCCCGGCCATGACCGGCGGGCGGGTCCGCATCGGCTCCGGCACGCTCTACACCCTGCTGGAGCAGTTCGTGGAGGCGGGGCTGATCCGGGAGACGAAGGTGGAGGGGCGGCGGCGCAGCTACATCCTCACGGAGACGGGCCGGAAGCGGCTGGAGGAGGAGTACCGGCGCATATGCGCCCAGGCGGCGGATTACCGCGCCGTTTTCAGAGAGGGGGAGGCGAAATGAGAGACAGGAAACGCCGCCTGGAGGCCTTTTCCTTCTTTGACTATACCGGGATCGCCCGGCATCTGAGCAGGATGGCCGAAGAGGGCTGGCTGATCGAGGGCATGACCAATTTCGGCTGGGTCTACCGGCGGATCGAACCGAAGAAGCTGTCTTTCTGGGTCAGCTATTTCCCCAAGGCCTCGGAATTTGACCCGGAGCCCACCGGGGAACAGCGGGAATTCCACGAGTTCTGCGCCCAGACCGGCTGGGCGCCGGCGGCCCAGTCCGCTCAGATGCAGATCTTTTACAATGAACGGGAGGACCCGGTCCCTCTGGAGACGGACCCGGCCGTGGAGGTGCAGACCATCCGGGCCGCGGCTAAAAGAAGCTATCTGCCCGTCTGGTCCGCTCTGCTGCTGATCGCCGCATTGGACTGCGGCCTGTTCGTCTCCCGGCTGCTGGGGGACCCCATCGGGCTGCTGGCCAGCGCCCTGAACATGTTCACGGGCTTTACCTGGCTGCTCCTGTTCCTGCTCTGCGCCCTGGAGTTGGGCGGATATTTCGTCTGGTCCCGGAGGGCGGCCCGGGCGGCGGAGCGGGGGGAGCTGCCGGAGACCCGGAGCTTTTCCCGGGTCCAGAAGGGGGCTCTGGTCCTGGTCCTGCTGGGCTTCGTCTATTGGCTGCTCTCCACGCTGACCCAGGGCAGCGCCCTACAGCGGACCGTGGCCCTGATCATGCTGCCGGTCACGGCCGCACTGATCCTGCTGGTCAACGGCGTCAAGCTGCTGCTCAAGCGCCTGAAGGCGCCCCGGGGCCTGAACCGGACCCTGACCGTTCTTACCAGCTTTGTGCTGGCCTTCGCCCTGATGGGCGGCGCCACCTTCGGCATCCTGCGGGCCGTTCGGAACGGGTCCTTTGACCGGGAGACGGCGGAGGAGAGCGGCAGCCTGCCCCTGGCGCTCGAGGAGCTGCTGCCCGGCTCCTTTGAGGACTACCGCCGGGAAGTCCAGCGGGAGGAGTCCCTGCTGCTGGGGCGGATCAGCACCCGGCAGCGGCCCCGGCCGGACGCGGCGGCGGGTGAACGGCCTGAGCTGGAGCTCACGGTCACGGAGGTGAAGCTCCCGCTCCTCTACGGCTTCTGCCGGGACAGCCTGCTCGGCAGCCATGAGGACGAGGTGCAGGACGGACAGGCGGTCCTGGCCGACCACTATGAGCCCTGGGACCCGGCCCCCTGGCGGGCTCAAGAGGCCTACCGGCTCAATTGGAGCACGGGATATCTGGATCAGTATCTGCTGTGCTATGAGGACTATCTTGTGGAGATACGCTTTTCCTGGGAACCCACGGCAGAGCAGATCGCGGTGGTGGCGGAGAGGTTTGCAAAATAAAAAACACAGGGACATCCGTTAGTTTGGATGTCCCTGTGTTTTGGTTGTTTTACATGCTTCCAAGGCCCTGCCGGTCGTAGAGCTCCGCGGCCCGGAGGCAGATCCGGGCGCACAGCTCGATGCAGGCGGGGTCTATGTTGTCCGCGGTGTCCAGCCGGGTGTGGTAGTAGGGCTTCGGGTCGTGGTCTACGCCGCAGAGCCCGCAGGAGAGCAGCCCCTCCTGAGCAAAGGCGTCGGAGTCCACCGCCCCGGGATAGGGGGCGGCATAGGGCAGCTTCACCCCGCAGTCCCGGGCCGCCTCCTTCACCAGAGCGCCCACGGCCTCGCTGGACTTCTGCATGCCGAACATGCCGTTGGTGTACACCTGTAGCTGCTCCGTCTCCCGCAGGGTGTCCATGGCGATGAAGACCGTCTCGATCTCTGTCAGCTCCTGCCGGTGCCGCCTGGCAAAGGCCTTCGCGCCCCGCAGGCCGGACTCCTCGGAGCCGCTGATGAGGCAGCAGACCTCCGTATTTTTAAAGCGGATGCCGTTTTCCTCCATGTGCCGCAGGACGGCAAAGGCCGCGTAGCAGGCCGACAGGTCGTCGTTGGCTCCGTCGGTCACGCAGTTCCAGTTGGTGAAGAACAGAAACAGGACGAAGACCGGCGCAAAGACTGTCGCGACAACGGCCGCCGCGTACCGGAGCCGCCGGGAGAGGGGCGGCTTTGCCCAGAAGGCCGCCAGCGACAGGAGCGACATGGCAAAGGTCAGGGCGACGCCCGCCACGGACAGGACGATCAGCGGGACGCAGAGCTTCCCGTCCGCCTTGCGGACCAGGGTAAACTCATAGGCCGCGTCCGCGTGGCCTCCGAAGATGATCCGCCGCCGGGGCGGCTCCAGGCTCTCCCGGACGGCGAAGACGTTGTGGGAGCTGGCCGAGGGAAACAGAAAGTCGATGAATTCCCGGTAGCGGAAAAACTCGAACCAGGCCAGGCACACGGAGAACAGGGCCAGGACCAGGGCGGCGCAGACAGCGCCCCGCCGGTCAAACACCGCCCCGACCCACAGCAGAACGGCGGCCAGCAGCTCCGACGAGGCGCAGAGGAGGATCCAGCCCAGAAAAGCCTTTGGATGGAGCTTGAATTCCTCGATGTCCACCCGGTCGCACCACTGCCCCAGCTCCTCCGCAAAATACCTCTGGCAGGCGTATTCGCTCTCCGAACCGGCCGACCGTCTCTTAAACTTACTGCACACGGCAGCGATGCCGTCTTGGATAAATGTTTTCATGTTTTTATAAGAAGTCTCAAAACGAGCTTGCGAACAACACTTTACTGGTCAGATAGTCATAGATGATCTGGGCGGAGTTCCGGTCCGCCAGGGCTGCATAGTGTGCCTCCAGCTTCATGCGCTCCTCATCTCCCCGCAGGAGAGAGAGGCACTGCCGGGACAGAGCGGCGATATTGTTCTCCGAGACCGCGCAGCCCTTTTCCACGAAGAAGCGGCAGTTGTATGCCTCGCAGCCGGCGACGGTGTTCAGGCAGATCATGGGGAGGTGCTTGTGCTTGGCCTCCGTCACGCTGATGCCGCCCGGCTTGGTCAGGTAGAGGTCCGCGCTGTCCATCAGGCAGGGCACGTCCGACACATAGCCCCGGATGTGGATATTCGGCGCTCTCCGATAGCGCCGGCTGAGTTTTTTCTGCATCCGCTTGTTGGTCCCGCAGATGACGGTGATCTCCTCGTCCGGCCGCAGGGAGTTTGCCAGCAGAAAGATCAGCTTGTCGAGCCGGCCGCAGCCCATGCTCCCGCCCATGACAAGCAGATGCTTGTGCTCCCTGTCCACGCCCTCCGCCGCCTTGGCGGCCGCCTTCTCCATGTCCGTATAGAACATCTGCCGGATGGGGATGCCGCTGGGGACCAGCTTGGACGCGGGGATCCCGTAGTCCGTGTATTCCTTTGCCAGCGTGTCGTCCGGGATAAAGTACACGTCAAAGTCTCCGGCCTCCGTGGTGGGGCTGCAGGTGTAGTCCGTCCCCACAAAGGCGGTGGTGAAGTCCGTCCGGCACAGCTGCTTTGCCCCGGTCAGCATGATGCCGGCAAAGGTGTGGGTACAGATCACCGCGTCAAAGTCCCGGGAGTCGATATACTCCGCCAGGCGCTGCCGGCCGGAGCAGAAGAACCGGTTCAGGGCGGAGCCGCTGCGGTAGGCCGCCGGGTGCCTCTCGGCAAAGCCGTAGCCCCAGCGGAACAGACCGGGGAAGTACCGGTAGATCAGCGTGTGCCCCCGGGAGATCAGCCTGGCCGCCGCAGGCGAGATGAAGCTGAGGGCCTCCTCCGTGACGCAGTAGTGCCCCTTGCTGTCAAAGAGCTCCTTCAGGGCGCTGGCGCAGGAGTTGTGCCCCTCGCCGGTGTTGCAGCTCAGGATCAGGATGCGCATAGAAACTTCTCCTCTCATTTAAATGCGCTGTACGCCTCTCGCCGTCCGGAGCTTCGCGTGCCGCTCCGGGGTGCGGAAGCACAGGACATAGGCCAGTAGACAGACGGGCAGGGCGGCCGCCACGTCGATCAGGGAGTGCTGCTTGAGAAAGACGGTGGACAGGCACATCAAAACGCACAGGACCGAGAGGGCCGCCTTCGTGCCCCGGCTCAGACGGCGGCAGTGGAGGCCCGTAAACATGACCGCCAGAGCGCCAATGACGTGGATGGAGGGGCAGACGTTGGTGTTGGTGTCAAACCGATAGAAGGCGGCCATGAACCGGGTCAGAATGTTGTCCCTTGCAAAGGCGGCGGGGCGGAGCTGCTGGCAGGTGGGGCAGAGCAGATAGACCAGGATGGTCACGGAATAGGTGATGATGATAAAGCGCATCATCCGCTTGAAGCTGGGGATGTCGTAGAGCAGCGTGTACAGGTGCATCCCCACCAGGGCGGCGAACCAGAGCAGATAGGGGATGACGAAGAGCTCGCAGAAGGGGATCAGGTCGTCCGCCCGGCAGTAGACCACACGGTAGCTGCCCACGGAATAGAAGCGCTCCACGAACAGGAAGAGCAGCCCGTATACCGGCCAATAGAGCAGATACCACAGGTGCCGGTACTCCTCACTGTTCAGGTTGCGGAGGCGGAGCCGGCGGTAATCCACCTCCGGCGGGGAAAATTTTCTTTTTGTTCTTTTTGTAGTCATAGAAAGCCTCGGAAGTTTATGTTAAGATAGGTTTAAGGTTGCGGGGCTCTCTGAGCCCCTGGGCCAGTCTCGCGAGCCTTGGGCGGTTGTACCGCTGGATCAAGATGAAAGGCATATTAAGGAAAACGTTCAGCAGGGCAATTACCGCGCCGCCGGCGCCGGGCCACAGCCGCACGCAGTACAGGCCCGTCACACACAGCAGGGCGTGGGTCAGCTCGGCCACGCAGGTCTCCTGGAGCATGCGGGGCAGCCGCTCTCTGTAATTTCCCGTCAGACTCTTGGGCGGGAGGAGCCCTGGGAAGATCCTGCTCATGTCGGGGACCTTGTTCTGCCAGACGCGGATCTTAAATTTGTTGTAGAACCGGCCCTCGTCCTCAAAGGGAAAGCACCGGTAGGGGAAGCGGTCCGCATGGAACCAGCCCTTGGGGACGATGCGCCCGGCCAGAAAGGCGAGGACGCCGGTCAGGGCCAGATAACAGGCGCATTTGAGAAAACCCATGGCACATCTCCTCTGCTGTTTCAAATTTTTTAAAAATGTAGCATCCTTTTCTAAACTGAAACGAAACTTTTTTCGTTTTACGAAAAATTAAACAAATCTTAATAATCGAAATTGGGAGATGGCAGGAATGTTTCATATTCTCGTGGCGGACGACGATAAGAACACCCGGCGGCTGCTGACCGCCCTTTTGGAGAACGCCAATTACACCGTGACCACCGCCAGCAACGGGGAAGAGGCGCTGGAGGTGCTGGACCATGAGCACATCGACCTGGTGGTGCTGGACGTGATGATGCCGAAGATGGACGGCTATGAGTTTACCCAGCGCATCCGGGAGACCGACGCGGCTCTGCCCATCCTGATGGTGACCGCCAAGCACCTGCCGGCCGATGAGAAGAAAGGCTTTCTCGTGGGGACGGACGACTACATCACCAAGCCCATCGACGAGGAGAAGCTGCTGCTGCGTATCAAAGCCCTGCTCCGCCGTGCGCAGATCGTCAGCGAGCGGAAGATCGTGATCGGAGACGTGACGCTGGACTACAATTCCTATACCGTCACGCGGAGAGGGGAGAGTCAGGAGCTGCCCCAGAAGGAGTTTTTGCTCCTGTATAAGCTGCTGTCCTACCCCGGCCAGATCTTTACCCGCATCCAGCTGATGGACGAGATCTGGGGAGCCGACAGCGACACCGGCTGGGAGACGGTCACCGTCCATGTGGGCCGGCTGCGCCGGCGCTTTGAGGGCTGGGATGAGTTTGAGATCGTGTCCGTGCGCGGACTGGGCTATAAGGCGGTCAAAAAGCTATGAAAAGAGACAAACATCCACGATTTACGCTCACCCTGCTCCTGTCGGTCTTTGTATTTGTCATCATCACCGTGGCCATCGTGCTGGCTATCGCCATCCTCTATCTCCTGGTGAGATTCGGCGTGCTCGGCTCCGCTGAGGAGCAGCCCGGGATCAGCGACATCCTCCTTTTCCTGCTGCTGATCAGCACGGGGACCGGCTTCCTGCTGGCGCTGCCCGCCAGCAAGATCTACCTGAAGCCCTTCAACCGGGTCATCGACAAGCTCGACCGGCTGTCCAGGGGGGACTTTCGGGCGCGGCTGGCGTTCGGCCGGCCCATCGGGGAGCTGCCGGCCTTTCAGGAGATCGAGAGGAGCTTCAACCGGGCCGCCGAGGAGCTGGAGCACACGGAGGTTTTGCGGACGGATTTCATCAACAATTTCTCCCACGAGTTCAAGACCCCCATCGTCTCTATCGCCGGCTTTGCCAAGCTCCTGCGCCGCGGCAATCTGACGGAGGAGGAAGAGCAGGAGTACCTGGCGGTGATCGAGGAGGAGTCCCTGCGCCTGTCCTCCATGGCGATCAACGTGCTGAACCTGACCAAGGTGGAAAACCAGACCATCCTGACCAATGTCTCCAAATTCAACCTCTCGGAGCAGATCCGGGGCGCGATCCTGGTCCTGGAGGACAAATGGACCCAGAAGGAGCTGGAGATGGATATCGATTTCGGCGAGCACCTGATCTACGCCAATGAGGAACTGCTGAAGCAGGTATGGCTCAATCTGCTGGACAACGCCGTGAAATTCTCCGAGCCCGGCGGGAGGATCCGGGTGGAGATCGCCGAGGGCGAGCGGGAGACCAGCGTCGCCATCTCCAATAACGGAAAAGACATCCCGGCGGACTGTCTGGAGAGAGTCTTCAACAAGTTCTATCAGGCGGACGAATCCCACTCCTCTGAGGGGAACGGCATCGGCCTTGCCATCGTCAAAAAAGTGGTGGAGCTGCACAACGGGCGTGTGTCGGTCAGCAGCGAGGGCGGGATCACTACCTTTACGGTCACGCTGCCGGAGCGGCAGAGCTAAAACTCGGTATAGGGGCTATGGCAAAATGGAAAGTTGAGCTACAGCTCCTTTTCCGCGAAAACCTCGCCGGTCTCCTCCTGCGCGTTCCGCTTGCGTGTGCCATAAACTATACGCGGTACTGTGTTTCACACCAAAGTTTTACCACTTAAAAAGCAACACCGAGGACTAATGGAGTTAGTCCTCGGTGTTGCTCAGCGTGTCAAAAAAGTCCTTTTGGACTTTTTTGCACGCTAAGCCGCCACTTTTTTCAGAAGGGCAAGCCCTTCTGAAAAAACTCGCTAAGCTCGGCAAAAGCCCGAATTTTCGGGCGTTTTGCTGGCGGTGATCAAACACGAGGCGGGCCTTGCCCCCTCGCGCTCCCCCGCTGCTCACTCGCTTTCCTGCGCAGCTTTAAGTTTTTTGACAGTCTCAGCAACACCGAGGACTAATGGAGTTAGTCCTCGGTGTTGCTCTTTGGGCCGTTTTTCTACGGGCCCCTTCTGTGATATGGTCCTGTCAGACGGGCGCGGGGCCGGTGGAGGCCCGCTCGATCAGCTCCGCGTGGAGCAGGAGCGTACTGATGGGCACGTGCTCGATCAGGCTGGAGAGGGCGTAGAACGCGCTCTTGCCCAGCTGGGTCCGGTCCTGCCGGATGGTGGTCAGCGGGGGAGAGGTGTACCGGCACAGGGGCAGATCGTCGATGCCCACCACGCTCAGATCCTCCGGCACCCGCAGGCCCAGCTCCGCACAGTGGATCAGCAGGGTATGGGCCAGCAGATCGTGGCTGCAGATCACCGCCGTGCAGCCCTTGTCCAGCAGCCGGGGCAGGTGCTTGGCCAGACAGTCGGAGCTCCGGTAGGCGTAGCCCGCCATGTACTGGTGGGCGTCCAGCTTGAACTGCCGCAGGGCGTGGAAGAAGGAGGCGTACCGGGCCTGATAGACATAGGAGCCCAGGGCGCTGCTCAGATAGCCGATCTTCCGGTGCCCCAGCTCCACCAGCCGGGCCACCGCCATCTCCATGCCCTCGTCGTTGTCGATCCCCAGGTGGGTGACGGCGGGGTTGGACTGGACATGGTTGTCGTACAGCACGGCGGGGGTGGTACAGCTCTGGAAATCCTTCATCCAGGGGTCCAGCAGGGTCAGGCCCAAAAACACCGCCCCCAGATAGTTGTGGCGGAGCATGAACTCATCGTACCTGGACTCCTTCTGCATCTGCTCGTTGAAGGGGATGATATCCACCTGGTAGTCCGTGGGCTCCGCCATCTTGCGAAAGCCCGTGATGATATCCCAGCCGAAGTCGTCCGGCTTTTCATAGGCCATGTTGTTGACGAACACGCACAGGCGTTTTCCGGAGGCGCCGCGGGCGATGCGGGAATAGCCGATCTCCACGGCGGTCTCCACCACGGATTTTCGCATTGTTTCGCTCACGTCCGCCGCGCCGCTGAGCGCCTTGGACACGGTCCCCTTGGAGACGCCCAGACGCCGGGCAATATCGTCCATCGTCGCCATGCGTGAACACCTCGATCCCAGAAGTAAAGTTTATGATTATCTTGATTATAGCCCATTATCCGGAGAAAATCAACGGAAAGTATAGAACTTCCCCGTGTTTTGGAAAGTTTCGTAAATTGGGAGGCGGAGAAATCCGGCGACTTCAACAAAAATCGACTATTCACGGTGTGCAAAGCGTAGAAATTAAAAATTTGTGAATATATTATCTTGACTTTTTGAAGCAATAGGCATACACTGCGGATTAGCGAAACTTCACGAAACATTTTATCACAACGGGGGGATCTTTTATGCTCCAAAAACCCAGGCGACTTCTTGCGCTGCTCCTGCTCTCTGCCCTGGCGCTGTGCCTTGCCGGATGCGGCAGCGGCAGCTCCGGCGGCGGCTCCGGCTCCGGCGCGGAGGATATCCGCCTGCTGGTGTGGGCGCCGTCGGAAGACCAGGCCCAGGCCAGCGGCGAATGGCTCCAGACCTGCTGCAACAACTTCGCGGCCCTGCATCCCGAGTGGAACATCACCTTCAACTACGGCGTGGCCGACGAGGCCACCTCCGCCAGCACCGTGGCCTATGACCCGGAGGACAGCGCCGACGTCTTCATGTACGCCAACGACAACATCACTGTCCTCACCGACGCCAAGGCCCTGGCCAAGATCGGCGGCAAATACGCAGATGAGATCAAGTCCTTCACCAGCCAGGCGCTGGTGGACTCCGTCTCCCTGGACGGTTACCTCTACGGCGTGCCCTACACCACCAACACCTGGTTCATGTACTATGACAAGAGCTTCTTCACCGAGGAGGACGTGAAGAGCCTGGAGGCCATGCTGGCAAAGGGACGGGTGGCTTTCCCCTTCACCAACTCCTGGTACCTGCCCGCCTTCTATGTGGCCAACGGCTGCACCCTCTTCGGCAACAACAACCAGGAGGAGCTGGGCGTGGACTTCGGCGGCGAGAACGCGGCAGAGGTCACCGATTACCTGATCGACCTGGCGGCGAACCCCAACTTCGTCATCGACAACGACGGCGCCGGCATGGCCGGCCTCCGGGACGGCAGCATCCACGCCATCTTCACCGGCTCCTGGGACGCGCCCAGCATCAAGGAGATCCTGGGCGATAATATGGGCGCCGTGGCGCCTCCCTGCTTTGACCTCAACGGGGAGGAAAAGCAGATGATGGCCTACGCCGGCTCCAAGGCCATCGGCGTCAACGCCCACTCCGAGCACATGGTGGCGGCGGTGGAGCTGGCCATCTACCTGGGCTCCGCCGAGGCCCAGAAGCTCCACTATGAGCTGCGCAGCACCATCCCCAGCAACACCGAGCTCCTGACCCATGAGGATATCACCGCAGACCCGGTGGTCATCGCCCAGAACGACACCTTTGACCGCACCTCCATCCTCCAGCCCACCGTATCCGCCATGGGCAACTGCTGGACGCCGGTGCAGAACATGGGCGAGTCGATCCGCAACGGCACCACGACCCACGCCAACGCCGCGGAGCAGACGGAGGGCATGAACGCCGCCATGAACAGCAACGGCATCAGCTGAAAGGGGCGAGAGACGAAATGACAACGACCACCAAAGAGTTACAGAGACAGGCGCGCATCGGCACCCGGGAGATGATCCGGGCCAAGAGCTGCCTGGCGGCCCTCCGCAGCGGCGGGCCGGAGACCAAAGCTTCCGCTTTGGTCATGGGTCTTGGCAACATGGTACATAAGCAGGTCCCCAAGGGGCTGCTGTTCCTCGCCGCCGAGATCGCCTATATCGTTTTCATGATCACAAACGGCTTCCACAACCTGGCGATGCTGGTCTCCCTGGGCAGCATCGAGCAGCAGGAGGTCTGGAACGAGGAGCTGCAGGTCTATCTGTACACCAAGGGCGACCAGTCCGTGCTGCTGTTGCTGTACGGCGTGGCCACCATCCTCCTGACCGCCGTCATGTTCTGGATCTGGCGGGGCACCCTCAAGAGCGCCTACAGCGCCGAGCTCACCGACAAGGCGGGCCGCCACGTGGCCACCCTGGGGGAGGACCTGGCCTCCCTGCTGGACGAGAACCTGTACCGGCTCCTCATGACCCCGTCCATGTTCTTCATCATCGTGCTGAACATCCTGCCCCTGGTCTTTATGATCTGCATGGCCTTCACCAGCTACAGCAAGATCGACGACCATCTTGTGCTCTTCGACTGGGTGGGCCTGAAGAACTTCGCCACCCTCTTTGACAGCGGCAGCGTCCTGGGCAGCACCTTCTGGTCCGTCCTGGGCTGGACCCTGATCTGGGCCTTCTTCGCCACCTTCACAAACTATTTCTTCGGCATGATCCTGGCCATCATCATCAACCGGAAGGACACCAAGGCCAAGGGCTTCTGGCGCTTCTGCTTCGTCATCTCCTGCGCGGTGCCCATGTTCGTGTCCCTGCTCATCATGCGCACCATGCTCCAGCCCGAGGGCGCGGTGAACGTGCTGCTGCGGAACCTGGGCCTCATCAAGGACAGCCTGCCCTTCTTCACCAACGCCACCTGGGCAAGGGTCACGGTCATCGTCATCAATATCTGGGTGGGTGTGCCCTATACGCTGCTCCAGCTGACGGGCGTTTTGCAGAACATCCCCAACGACCTCTACGAGGCGGCGGATCTGGACGGCGCCAACAAGGTCCAGCAGTTCTTCAAGATCACCCTGCCCTACATGCTCTATGTGACCACCCCCTACCTGATCTCCACCTTCACCGGCAACGTCAACAACTTCAACGTGATCTACCTGCTCTCCGGCGGCGCCCCGGTGACCAACCTGGCCTCCACCGCCGGCTCCACGGACCTGCTGGTCACCTGGCTGTACAAGCTGACCATCGACAAGCAGTACTACAACATCGGCTCCGTGGTGGGCATTCTGACCTTTATCATCCTGGCCGCCGGCTCCCTGCTCACCTACCGCAACAGTAAGTCCTACAAAGAGGAAGGAGGATTTTAACCATGAAAGGAGAACGTCTGAAAAGCGCCAAAGCCGCGAGAGTCCGCAACAATATCCTCATCCATATCCTGCTGGCCGTCCTGGCCTTCATCTGGGTGTTCCCCGTGCTGTGGGTCATCATGACCAGCTTCCGGGCGGAGAAGGGCTCCTATATCTCCACCTTCTTCCCCCACGCCTTCACCCTTGCCAACTACACTAAGCTGTTCACGGACACCACCATCCTCAACTTCCCCAGGATGTTCATGAACACTCTGATCATCGCCATCTTCTCCTGCATCATGACCACCTTCTTCCAGCTCTCCGCCTCCTTCTGCCTGTCCCGGATGCGCTTTAAGATGCGCAAGCCCTTCATGAACATGGCCATGATCCTGGGCCTCTTCCCCGGCTTCATGTCCATGGTGGCCGTGTACTTCATCCTGAAGGCGGTGGGGCTGACAGAAGGCAACCTGATCCGCTTTGCCCTGGTCCTGTGCTACTCCGGCAGCGCGGCGCTGGGTTTCCAGATCGCAAAGGGCTTCTTTGACACCACGCCCTTCGCCATCGACGAGGCGGCCACGCTGGACGGCTGTACCAAGTGGCAGATCTTCACCAAGATCACCCTGCCCCTGTCCAAGCCCATCATCATCTACACGGTGCTGACCTCCTTCATCGGGCCCTGGGTGGACTTCATCTTCGCCAAGGTCATCTGCCGGGCCAACGCCGACCAGTACACGGTGGCCATCGGCCTGTGGCGGATGCTGGAGAAGGAGTATATCGACAACTGGTACACCTCCTTTGCCGCCGGCGCGGTGCTCATCTCCATCCCCATCGCCATCCTGTTTTTGAACCTGCAGAAGTTCTACGTCAACGGGACTTCCGGCGCGGTCAAGGGTTAATATCCAGTTTCCCCGGGTCTGTTCCGGTGATTTCCGGAACAGACCCTTTTTCATCTTGCGAAACGCTTGGGAACGTGCTATAAAACATGCTATGAAACTGAGAACACGGAAAACAGAAGATCAGGCCGCCTGGTTCGACTCGCCGGAGTTTGAGGCCGCCTATCACTGCGCTCTGCCCCTGGGCTCCCTCTGGGCTCCGGAGAGGACAGAGTTTCGCCTCTGGGCCCCCACGGCGGGGCGGGTGCGCCTGCGCCTCTTCCGGGAGGGGACCGGCGGCGCGCCGCTGGAGGAGCTGGATCTGGAGCCCGGCAAGCGGGGCTTGTGGTCCGCTGAGGCAGAGGGGGACCTGCACGGGGTCTACTATGACTATCTGGTCACCGTGGAGGGGCTCTGCCGCCGGACGGCCGACCCCTACGCCCGGGCCTGCGGCCTGAATGGGGAGCGGAGCATGGTCGTCGATCTGCGCCGGACAGACCCGGAGGGCTGGGAGACGGACCGAGCACCGGCCAGGAAGGCGGAGACGGTGATCTACGAGGTCCATGTGAAGGACTTCTCCTGGGACCCGGCCTGCGGCGTAAAGCCGGAGTGGCGGGGCCGCTTCAAGGCCCTCACCCAGGAGGGGACCAGCCTCCACGGCGACGGGGCCCACCCCACAGGCCTGGACTATCTGAAGGGCCTGGGGATCACCCACGTCCAGCTGATGCCGGTCTTTGACTACGGCTCGGTGGACGAGGGCGGCAGCCCGGAGCAGTTCAACTGGGGCTACGACCCGGTGAACTACAACGTCCCGGAGGGCTCCTATTCCACGGACCCCGCTAAAGGCGAGGTCCGCATCCGGGAGCTGAAGGAGGCCGTGCAGGCCCTCCACCGGGCGGGCCTGCGGGTGGTCATGGACGTGGTGTATAACCACACCTACCGGCTGGACTCCTGGCTGTGGCGGACGGTCCCCTGGTACTATGTCCGCCAGTGGCCGGACGGAAAAACCTCCAACGGCTCCGGCTGCGGCTGCGACCTGGCCACCGAGCGGAGCATGTGCGGACAGTACATCCTGGACTCGGTCCTGTATTGGGCGGAGGAGTACCACATGGACGGCTTCCGCTTTGACCTGATGGGCCTATTGGACACGGAGCTCATGAACTCCATCCGCCGGGCCCTGGACCGGCGCTACGGGCCGGGGGAGAAGCTGCTGCTGGGGGAGCCCTGGGCGGCGGACCGGGCCGCCGTCCGGCCCGGCACGCTTTTAGCGGACAAGGAGAACCTGTCCCGCCTGGACAGCGGCATCGCCGCCTTTTGCGACAGCACCCGGGACGCGGTGAAGGGCAGTCTGTTCAGCCCCGACGCCCGGGGCCTGGCAAACGGCGGAGGGCTGGATGCGGAGCAGCTGCGCTGCTGCCTGCGGGGCTGGGCCGGGGAGGGCTTCCCCGCCAAGGCCCCCTCCCAGACGGTCAGCTACCTCTCCGCCCACGACGACTGGACCCTGTGGGACCGGCTGGCGCTGACCCTGGACCCGGGCGCCGGCTTCGACGCGGCCACACCGGCCTTGCTGCGGGCCAACCGCTTTGCAGCGGCAGTCTGCTTCAGCTGCCAGGGCCAGCTGTTCCTGCTCTCCGGGGAGGAGTTCGGCCGCACCAAACAGGGGGTGCAGAACACCTATAACGCGCCGCTCGCCCTCAACCGGCTGGACTGGGAGCGGGCCTGGCGCTTTGAGGAGCTGGCGGACTACTACCGGGGCCTGCTGGCCCTGCGGCAGCGCCTCCCCGGCCTCTGCGACAAGTCCCCAAAGGCGGGGGAGCGGTTTTCCCCCGCCCTCGTCCCAGCGAACGGCTGCGCGGTGCTGGAGCTGGACAACGCAGGCAACAGCCCCTGGCGGCGGCTGCTCCTGGCCTACAACGCCGGAGACGGGGAGGCAAACTTCCCCCTGCCGCCGGGAAACTGGGAGCTTCTGGTGGACGGGTCCTCCAGCTGGAAATGGAAAAGCCCGGAAGCGGCGGAGGGGCACTTCACCCTCCCGCCTGTCTCCGCGGCCTTCTTTGGACTGTGCTGTAAGGATTATGAGATTTGATTTTGAAAAAGAAGAGCTCTCCGCCCTGCCCGGGGCGGAGAGTCATTACTGGCTGCTCACCAACGGCCTGGGGGGCTATGCCTCCCTCTCGGCGGACTTCTCCGCCACCCGCTGCGACCAGGGGCTGCTCATCGCCGCCCGGGAGGCCCCCGGCCACCGTTTCGCTCTGGTCCACCGCCTGTCGGAGACGCTGACGGTGGGGGAGCGGTCTGTATACCTGTCCGCCCAGCGCTTCGGGGACGGACGGCAGCCGGAGGACGGGCTTACCCGGCTGCTCCGCTTCACTGTAGACCGGTGGCCGGAGTGGCTGTATGAAGAGGGCGGCGTCCGGGTGCGCCGGCGCTGCGCTCTGGCCCACGGGGAGAACACGGCGGCGGTACTGTACGAAGTGGAAAACGGCACGGCGGAGCCCTGCGTCCTGCGGGTGAGGCCCTTCTTCCTGGGCGCGCCCAAGGGCGAGGCCCTAAAGGAAAAGCCCTCTCTCCGCTGGGAGGGTGGAAGGATCCGGGCAAACGGACAGACCGTGTATCTGCGCACGGACGCCCTGCTCCGGGAGACCGCCCCGGCCTGGGAGCGGCTCTCCTACCCGGACGACGCCCGGGACGGACGGCCCGCCTCCGGCTGGGCCGGGAGCTGCTGCACAGCGGAGCTCCGGGTCCCTGCCGGGGGGAGAGGGCGCTTTGAACTGCTCTTTTCCGACCGGCCGGTACAGGCTTCCGGAGAGGTGCTGCTCTCCGCCATGGCGGAGCGGCAGAGGGCCCTGGAGGACCGGGCCGGACTGGCTGACCCGGTGGCCAGGCAGCTGGTCGCAGCGGCGGACGCCTTTGTGGCCCGCAGGGACTCCACCGGCGGGGGGACCATCGTCGCCGGTTACCCCCTCTTTGCCGACTGGGGGCGGGACACCATGATCGCCCTGCCCGGCTGCGTGCTGGCAGCGGGCCGCTTTGACACGGCAAAAAGCATTCTGCGCACCTTCCTGGCCTATGAGCGGGAGGGCCTGGTGCCGAACCTCTTTCCCGAGGGCGGGGCAGAGCCTCTTTACAACACGGCGGACGCGGCGCTCCTGCTCATCAACTGCGTCTGGCTGTATTTCCGGCGCACGGGGGACACTGCCTTTGTCCGGGAGGCCTGGCCGGTGCTGGAGCGCATCGTCCGTGCCTACCGGCAGGGCACCCGCCACGCCATCTACATGGACACGGACGGCCTTCTCCACGCGGGAGAGGGGCTGGACCAGGTCACCTGGATGGATGTGCGCATAGACGGCTTCCTCCCCACGCCCCGCCACGGGAAGCCGGTGGAGATCAACGCCTACTGGTATAACGCCCTGTGCGTCCTCCGGGAGCTGGCCCCTCTGGCGGGAGCGGACGGTGGAGAATACGGGGCGCTGGCGGAGCGGGTGAAGGCGGCCTTCAACGGGAAGTTCTGGATGGAGGAGAAGGGCTGCCTGTGGGATGTGCTCTCAGGGACCAAGGCCGACAGCCAGATCCGCTGCAACCAGATCTGGGCGGTCTCCCTGCCCTTTACCATGCTGCCGCCTGAGCGGGAGGCGCGGGTGGTGGAGACGGTGTACCGCCAGCTCTACACGCCCCAGGGCCTGCGGACCCTCTCCCCAGAGGACCCGGAGTTCCGGCCCTTCTACGGCGGGAGCCAGCGGGAGCGGGACCTGGCCTATCACCAGGGCACCGTCTGGCCCTTCCCCCTGGGGGCCTGGTATCTGGCCTATCTGAAGGTCCAGGGGTACAGCCCGGAGGCGCTCCGGCAGGTCCGGGAATGGCTCTCGCCCATGGCCGGCATCCTGCGGGAGGGCTGCGTGGGCCAGCTGCCGGAGATCTACGACGGCGGCGCGCCCGGCCCCTCCAAGGGCTGCTATGCCCAAGCCTGGAGCGTGGGGGAGCTGCTGCGGGTGTATGAGACGCTGGAACAGGAGGAAAAAGCCCATGCTTGACAAAACAAAACGCGGCTGGTGGCAGTCCGCGGTCTTCTATCAGATCTATCCCAAGAGCTTTCAGGACAGCGACGGGGACGGGATCGGGGATCTTCCCGGCATCCTCTCCCGGCTGGACTATCTGGAGAAGCTGGGGGTGGACGGCATCTGGCTGTCCCCGGTCTATGCCTCTCCCCAGGCCGACAACGGCTACGATATCTCCGACTACCGGGCCATCTGGGAGCCCTTCGGCACCATGGCGGATATGGACCGGCTGATCGCCGAGGCCAAAAAGCGGGGCATCTCCATCATCATGGACCTGGTGCTGAACCACACTTCCGACCGGCACCGCTGGTTCCGGGAGGCCCTGAAGAGTAGGGACAACCCCTGGCACGACTACTATATCTGGCGGGACGGGGTCCCCGGCACGCCGCCCAATGAGATGCGCGCCAACTTCGGCGGCTCCGCCTGGGAGTGGGTGGAGAAGCTGGGGCAGTATTACTTCCACCAGTTCGCCGTGCAGCAGCCGGACCTGAACTGGGAAAATCCCCGCCTGCGCCGGGAGCTGTACGACATGATCCGCTTCTGGGTGGACCGGGGCGTGGAGGGCTTTAGGCTGGACGTGATCGACTCGGTGGGCAAGGAGCCGGACCGGATGATCACCTCCCGGGGGCCCCGGCTGCACGAGTATATCCGGGAGCTCAGCCGGGAGGCTTTCAGAGAAGAGGGCCTGGTCACGGTGGGGGAGGCCTGGAGCGCCGACGTGGAGGAGGCCAAACGGTACAGCGACCCCTCAGGCCGGGAGCTGAGCATGGTGTTCCAGTTCGAGCACAACTTTGCCGACTGCCCGGCCGGCGGGAGAAAGTGGGACCTGGCCCCGCTGTCCCTGCCCAGGCTGAAAAGCTGCCTGGCCCGGTGGCAGACGGGCCTTTACGGGCAGGGCTGGAACAGCCTCTTCTGGGACAACCACGACCTGCCCCGGATCGTCTCCCGCTGGGGAGACGAGGGCGAGTACCGGGTGCGCTCCGCCAAGATGCTGGCCATCGCCCTCTACGGCCTGCAGGGGACGCCCTACATTTTCCAGGGCGAGGAGCTGGGCATGACCAATATCCGCCTGCCCATCGAGGCCTATGAGGACATCGAGACCCGGAACCTGTACGCCGAGCGGGTAGCCGCGGGGGAGCGGCCGGAGGAGGTCCTGGCCGTTGTCCATGCCCGCAGCCGGGACAACGCCCGCACGCCCATGCAGTGGTCCGGGGAGAAAAACGCCGGCTTTACCACCGGCATGCCCTGGTTTGCGGTGAACCCCAACTATCCGGAGATCAACGCCCAGGCGGCCCTGGCCGATCCGGACTCCGTCTTTTACACCTACCAAAAGCTGATCGCCCTGCGCAAGCGTTACCCGGTGTTCCGGGACGGGACCTTTACGCTCCTGGAAGCGGAGAACGAGCAGGTGTTCGCCTATATCCGGGAGACCGGGGAGGAGCGGCTGCTGACCGTCTGCAATTTCAGCGCCGCCGATGCTGCCTGGCAAGTGCCGGAGGACTTTGCCGGAGCGGAGCTGCTGATCTCCAACTGCGGCGCCCCGGGGGACGGGCTGCGGCCCTATGAGGGCTACATGCTCCGGCGGGAGCTCCGGCCATGACGCGCTGGACAGACTGTATCTTCGACCTGTACGGCACCCTGGTGGACATCCGCACGGACGAGGGCGCGCCGGAGCTCTGGGAGGCTATGGCGGCGCTCTACCGCCGGGAGGGCGCGGCCTATGCGCCGGAGGAGCTGCATAGGCTCTGGCGGCGCACGATCAGGACGATGGAGGAGGGTCTGCGGGCCCGGACGGCGTATCCGGAGATCCAGATCGAGGAGGTCTTTCGGGAGCTCTTCCGGCTCCGGGGCGTGGAGGCCTCTCCGGAGACGGTCGACCGCACCGGGCAGCGCTTCCGGGAACTCTCCACGGTATACATCCGGCCCTATGACGGGGCGGCGGAGCTGCTGAGGGCCCTCCGGGCAAACGGGCAGCGGGTGTGGCTCCTGTCCAATGCCCAGAGGCTCTTTACCGCCCCGGAGCTGGACCGTCTGGGTCTGACGCCCCTCTTTGACGGGATCTACCTGTCCTCCGACTGGGGCTGCAAAAAGCCGGACCCCCTTTTCTTTGCATTTCTGCTGCGCGGGCAGGCCATCGACCCGGCCCGGGCCGTGATGGTGGGAAACGACGGGGCCTGCGACTGCCTGCCCGCCAAAGCCGCCGGGCTCTCCACGGTCTATCTCCGCTCCGGCCTCTCCCCGGACGAGGCGCCGCCCCCGGCCGGCTACGTGCTCGAAAAGCCGGACCTCTCCCGGCTCTACCAGCTCCTGACCAGCGCCCGGTGACGGCAGGGAACAACAATTAGACATTAAAAACGTACCCATGGACGCTGTAAGTCACGCGTCTATGGGTACGTTTTGCAAACGGACAGATCCGGCGCGCGCCGGGTGGATCATACCGCGGCTCTCCTGTTTGCGCCGGCGTTTTGACTCAGCGCCGCCCGGGCGGGCTTCAGGACTACCGGCAGGAGGAAGGCGAAAGCGACCGCTTTTCCTATGCAGATCACCAGCCGGAGCGCCAGGGAACCCGTAATGAAGCCGGGGAAATAGTAGTGGTAGAGAAGGCTGTCTATGTACATGACGCCGGTGTTCAGCAGGGTGATCAGCAGCTCGTTGAGAACGACGAGAGCCGTCATCTGCCCCTGGCTCAGCTCAAACCCTTTGCGTTTGGCGCAGAGTCCCACCGCAAAGCCGCAGACCGCATAAGGCAGGATCCACAGCGGCGTCGTCAGGGTGACCCCATAGCGCAGCAGCTGGTAGACCAGCGTCCCGATCAGCCCGATGGCGCAGCCGTTGACCGGGCCCAGCAGCAGCGCGCCCAGCAGCACCGGCAGACTCTCAAAGGTGATCTTCAGGCTGATGAAGTCCAGGGAGAGATAGCCCAGCACGGCGCACATGGCCGCCAGCATGGCGTCCAGGGCCAGCTGTTTTGTTTTGCCAGTCTCCATGCTCCTGCCTCCTTACTGCCGGGCGGCCTTTTCCGCGGCCTCGATCACGTGCTTGCAGAGCACGGCGGTGGTGACGGAGCCGACGCCGCCGGGGACCGGGGTGATGGCGCGCACGCGGGGCTCCACCGCCTGAAACTGCACGTCGCCGCAGATGCCGCCGCCGGGCGCTTCGTTGATCCCCACGTCGATGACGATCTGGTCCGGGTTCGTGAAGCTCCCGTCTACTACGCCGGCCCGGCCCGCCGCGACCACCAGGATCTCCGCCTGGCGGCAGACCGCCGGCAGGTCCACGGTCCTGGTGTGGCACATGGAGACAGTCGCGTTTCGCGTCTGGAGCATCAGGGACACGGGCTTGCCGATCACCAGGCTCCGGCCGATCACGGCAGCCCGCTTTCCCGCAAGCTCAATGCCGTAATAGTCCAGCAGCTCAATCACCGACTGGGCTGTGCAGGGCGCGAAGCCCTCGCCCCGGCCGGCGAACACGGTCCGCAGGCTCGCGGCGGTCATGCTGTCCACGTCCTTACAGGGCAGCAGCGTTTCGCTGACTGCCTGCTCGTCCAGATGCTTCGGCAGCGGGCGGAACATGAGGCAGCCGTGGACGGTCCAGTCCCCGTTGATCCGGTGGATGGCGATCTCCAGTTCCTCCTGGGTGCAGCTCTCCTCCAGCACGATCTGCTCCACCCGGATGCCGATCTTCTCGCAGCGCTTCATGGCGCCGCGCTCGTAGGCCAGGTCGTCCGCCCGTTCGCCCACCCGCAGGATGGCCAGGCACGGCTCCACGCCCCGGGCCTTCAGGGCCTCCGCCCGGGCGGTCAGGTCCTCGGTAATGGCGGCCGCTACCGGCGCGCCTTTTAAGATCTCAGCCATGTTCTCTCCTCAAAACAGGCCGGTGATGCGCCCGTTCTCGTCCACGTCGATCTTCTCCGCGGAGGGGACCTTGGGCAGTCCCGGCATGGTCATGATGTCCCCGGTGAGGGCCACGATGAAGCCCGCTCCGGCGGAGACCTTCAGGTTCCGCACCGTGACGGTGAAGCCCCTGGGCGCGCCCAGCTTGGCCGGGTCGTCGGAAAAGCTGTACTGGGTCTTGGCCATGCAGATGGGCAGGCCGGCAAAGCCCAGCTCGGTCAGCTGTTTGGCCTGCTTTTTGGCGTTGTCCGTCAGGATCACGCCGCCGGCCCGGTAGACCCGCCTGCAGATGGCCTCCAGCTTCTCCTCGATGGAGCAGTCCAGCGGGTAGGTGAAGCTGAAGCTGTTGGGCTGCCCGCACAGGCGCACGACCTCCTCTGCCAGGGCCTTGCCGCCCTCACCGCCCTTGGCCCACACCTCGCTGAGGGCGACCCGGACGCCCAGCTCTCTGCATTTTGCCTCCACCAGCTCAAGCTCCGCCTCGGTATCTGTCGGGAAGGCGTTGACCGCGACGACGCAGGGCAGGCCGTACACGTTCTTCACGTTCTCCACGTGCTGCAGCAGATTGGGCAGGCCCCGCTCCAGCGCGGCCAGATCCTCGTTGTTCAGCTCCGCCTTGGGAACGCCGCCGTGGTATTTCAGGGCGCGCACCGTGGCGACGATGACCACCGCGGAGGGGCGCAGGCCCGCCATGCGGCACTTGATGTCCAGGAACTTCTCCGCGCCCAGGTCGGCGGCGAAGCCGGCCTCTGTGACCACGTAGTCCGCCAGCTTCAGAGCGGTCCGGGTGGCGGTAACGGAGTTGCAGCCGTGGGCGATGTTGGCGAAAGGTCCGCCGTGGATGAGGGCGGGGGTGTGCTCCAGCGTCTGGACCAGGTTGGGCTTGATGGCGTCCTTCAGCAGCGCCGCCATAGCCCCCTGGGCCTTCAGGCCGGCGGCGGTGACGGGTCTCCCGTCGTAGGTGTAGGCCACGATCATGCGGGCCAGGCGCTCCTTCAGGTCCTGTAGGCCGGAGGCCAGGCACAGCACCACCATGATCTCGCTGGCAACCGTGATCTCAAAGCCGTCCTCCCGGGGCACGCCCTGCATCCGGCCGCCCAGGCCGTCCACGATATGCCGCAGCTGCCGGTCGTTCATGTCCACGGCCCGCTTCCAGGTGATCTGCTTGGGGTCGATGCCCAGGGCGTTGCCCTGCTGGATGTGGTTGTCCAGCATGGCGGCCAGGAGGTTGTTGGCTGCCCCTATGGCGTGGAAGTCGCCGGTGAAGTGGAGGTTGATGTCCTCCATGGGCACTACCTGGGCGTAGCCGCCGCCGGCAGCGCCGCCCTTCACGCCGAACACGGGGCCCAGGGAGGGCTCCCGCAGGGCCACCACAGCATTCTTGCCGATCTTCCGCAGGCCGTCGGCCAGGCCCACGGAGGTGGTGGTCTTGCCCTCACCGGCGGGGGTGGGGGTGATGGCCGTGACCAGGATGAGCTTGCCCTTCTCGGGCAGCTCCTTCAGGGCGTGGATGTCCAGCTTGGCCTTGTACCGGCCGTAGTTCTCCACCGCCCCGGCCGGGATGCCCAGGGAGGCGGCGATCTCGTTGACAGGGAGCAGGGCCGCTTCCTGGGCGATCTCTATGTCAGTCTTAAAAGGCATGGTGTTCTCCTTTTCCCTGCGGCTCAGCTCTTTGCCAGCCGCTTGGCCTCTTTCTTCTGGTCGATCTTATACAGGAACGCCACCAGCACCGGGCAAAGGATGGCGGTGATGATGGTGGCCGCCGTGCAGCTGGCCGTAGAGGACTCCACATAGGGGGCCAGGGACGGGTCGATCTGGGCCAGATACATGGGCGTGGCGGAGCAGATGCCCGCGCAGGAGCCGATAGCCGCGCCCACCGCCTTGGGCTTGCCGTGGTTGCAGATGGCGATGGCGTAATAGCCGCCCAGGCCGGTGAAGAGGACCGTCATCAGGCCCAGGATCACGCCGCCGATACCGGCCGAGAGAATGGCCTGCAGGCGGAGATTGGCGCCCAGCGTGAAGGCAACAAAGGGTGTGATGATAGCGGTGCCAGGCTCCAGGAGTTTACGGAAGTCCGGGTCCAGGTTGCCGATGAGCATGCCCAGGAGCAGGGGCAGGATCGCCGCCAGCAGAGACAGCAGCGGGATATCCGCCAGGCCCGCCGCGCCGAAGAAGAGCATGGTCAGGAAGGGGGAGTCGTTGAGGCAGAGGGGGCCGATGGCGGCCACGTCGCTGTTGTCGCCGTACTCGTTGGCCAGCGCTACGTACAGAGTGCCGCTGGAATTGGTAGCGGCGGAGACGACGGCCAGGGGCGTGATGCTCAGGAAGCCCGCCATACCCCAGATCTTGCTGATCAGAAGGCCCAGGGCCGCGCCCACGACGAACTTGCTGATCAGGAGGACAGTGCCCTTTGCCAGGGGCAGAGCGGCCTCCCGAATCTTGATCTGGGAGCCGGAGCAGACGAAGAAGAGGGCGACGAAAGCGTTGATGCCGGTCTTGAACATGGCGGTGGAAAAGCCGCCGATCTCCAGGACCTGCGGGCAGACGGAATTGAGCAGGGCACCCAGCAGCAGGGGAATGATCATGACGCCGCCGGGGATCTTTCTCAGGGTTTTCAGAATGGGAACGTTCATACAGTCAGACTCCTTTTTGCCGATATGCCGCCTTTTTCGGCGGCGTATCGGCGGTTATATCAGTAGGTTTTCTCTTTTGCGTGGATCAGCGCGGTAATCATCTCGTTCAGGGGGGCCTTCATGCCCACCTTGGCGGCCTCGGAGACGGCGGCACCGTTGATCCTGTCCACCTCGGTGCGGCGCTTGTGGCTCACATCCGCCAGCATGGAGCAGATGTTGCCGCCGGTGCCCAGGGCCAGGTCGATCACGTGCTGGAACGCGGCCTCATACTCAAAGTCCATGCCGGTGGCGTTGGCGACCTCCACGGCCTCCTTGACCAGCATGGCGGAGACGGCGTGGGAGAAGGGGTTGTTGGCGATGGACTGGTTGGTCTCGCCGGTGAGCGCACAGATGGGGTTGATGCCGATGTTGACGAAGAGCTTGGTCCACAGCAGCTTCTTCACGTCCGGGACCAGCTCCACCCCGGGCACGCCGCAGTCGATCATGGCCTTGGCCACGATCTCGGCCTTGCTCTGGCCGGCGGTGAGGCAGCCCAGCTGAGTGGTACCCTGGCCCTTGTGCAGGATCTTGCCGGGCCCGGCGACGATAGCGCCGCCGCCGCTGGTGCCCAGAACTACCTGGGCCTCGGGCACGTACTTCACGATGTCGTCGGCGTTGCCGTAGCCGTTCTGCAGGGAGCAGACGATGGTGTCCGGGCCGATGAGGCTGGCGTTCTTCTCCAGGGCCTCGGCGCTCTGATAGCCCTTGGTCAGCAGGATCACCAGATCCGCCGGAGAGCAGCTGCCGGTGTCCATGGTGGCCTTCACCCTCTTTACGATCTCGGTCGTGCCGTCCAGATGGGTAAATTCCAGGCCCTTCTCATTGATGGCGTCCACGTGGTCCTTCACCACGTCGATCAGCAGCACCGGGTTCTGGCGGGACAGATACATGCCGTAGATGCAGCCCATGGCGCCCGCGCCGATAATAGCGATATTCATAGCGTTTTCCTCCGTTCAGTCTTCGATCTCGACTACGATGTTGCAGATGCAGGCGTCGCCATGGATGCGCAGGGGCGAGGTAAAGGCGCTGACGAGCTTTTTGCCGATGATGGGCTCGGGGTTCACGTCCTCAAAAATGCGGACCGTGTGGTCGCTGCGATCGGGGTCCAGAAACGCCTTGTGGGTGCGGAAGCCGTTGGCGCGGCCGTTGGCGATGTTCTCGATGCTCAGCGTGTCGATGGCTACGGCCTTGACCTTGGGCAGCTCCATGCGGATAAACTCCGCCGCCTCGGGGCCGACAGCCGCAAAGTCTGTGCCGTAATCCGCGAAGTCCACGCTTCTCTTGGGCCAGCTGTGGGTGTTGAAGATCAGCAGGTCCGCCTCGTACAGCTCATCGCCGCAGGCCTTCAGCTGCTCCAGGTCAATCTCGCCGTTCTTTTCCTCAAAGGGGCAGTCCACCAGCAGGGGGTGCTTATAGATGAAGGACTCGGTGGGCAGCGCCTGGATGTCGTCCATCATGGGGGCGTCGCCGCCCATGTAGTGCCAGGGGGCGTCGCAGTGGGTGCCGGCGTGCAGATAGATCTCCAGAACGGAGCCGTTCCAGTCGTCGCCCTTGAGCAGATCCTCGCGGATGGTCACCTTGGGGATGGGCAGGCCGGGGTAGACGCCCATGCCGTCATAAATGGGATAGCCGATCTCTACATACTTGCTCATGTGATCCTTCCTTTCTTATGGTTGATGTATGCTTTCAGTCGTCCAGAGGCGGGATCTCCACCTGCTTGTTGAAACTGTACTCCGGCGTGGGGAACGCGCCGGTGACGCTCTCCTCATGGAATAGGTTCAGACCCTTCACCATCTCTTCCCGGATGTTCGCAAAGCGCTTGACGAACTTGGGCTTGAAGTCACCGTACATGCCCAGCAGATCGTGCGTCACGAGCACCTGGCAATCCACGTCCGGACCGGCGCCGATGCCGAGCACGGGAACGCTGACCGCCTCTGAGATGG
Organism: uncultured Oscillospiraceae bacterium; assembly: GCA_947626785.1. Lineage (GTDB taxonomy): Bacteria > Bacillota > Clostridia > Oscillospirales > Oscillospiraceae > Limivicinus. The sequence continues at coordinate 32,522 of CANQTO010000005.1, read as the reverse complement.
CTTTGCCCACCACGCTGGGTACGCACTCCACCACGATGGAGAACACCCCGGCGGCCTCCAGGGCCTTGGCGTCCTGGATCAGCTTCTTTGCGCTCTCGGGCGTGCCGCCCTGTACCTTGAAGCCGCCGAAGCTGGTCGCGGACTGGGGGGTCATGCCGATGTGGCCCATGACAGGGATGCCCACGTCGACCATGCGCTTGATGGTGGGGGCCATGTTGGCGCCTCCCTCCAGCTTCACGCAGTCGCAGTTGGTCTCCATGAGGATGCGGCAGGCGCTGCGGATGGCCTGCTCCGGGCTCTCCTGATAGGAGCCGAAGGGCATGTCGCCGGCCACGAAGGTGTGGGGCGCGCCCTTGACGACGGGGCGGATATGGTGGATCATGTCGTCCAGCGTGACGCCCACGGTGCTGCTGTAGCCCAGCATGGTCATGGCCAGGGAGTCGCCCACCAGGATGACCTCCACATCGCTGTCGTCCACGATGGAGGCGATGGTGTAGTCGTAAGCGGTGCAGTAGGCGAACTTGCGGCCTTCCTCCTTGTACTTTTTGAAATCCAAAACCGTCATTTTCTGCTTCATTTCCGGGGTTCTCCTTTCCGTATATGCGCGGCCTGCGAGCCTGCGCTGTTTCTGCTTCCATCATAATCGCTTTTCCGGACTTGTCCAATACCAATTCGTTTTCGATCATAACTTACAGCTTATACTTTCGGTCAGATTATAAAACATCCGGAGGACCCGCTTGTGAAATTTCCACAGATTTCATAAAAAAATCTTTTTCTGTCCGTTGACAGGCCCTCTGGGATGCCGTATATTGGAAGCGGAAAGGCGGTGACGGACATGGCCTCCGGCCGGCAGTACTATTTTCTGACCATCGCGGAGACCCGCAATCTGACCCGGGCCTCCGAGCAGCTGATGGTCTCCCAGCCGTCCCTGACCCAGTATCTGAACAAGCTGGAGTCGGAGCTGGAGATCAAGCTGATCGACCGCAGCCATACGCCCCTGCGCCTGACCAGGGGCGGGCAGCTGTATTACGAGTACCTCAAGGCGGCCCGCGCCCTGGAGGAGGACTTTCAGCGCTCTCTCGGGGAGCTCCGCCGGGAGAACGAGACCGCCCTGACGGTGGGCATCCCCCTGCAGAAGAGCAGGGATGTCCTGCGGAAGATCCTCCCCCGGCTGGGCCTTCCCCAGGTCCCCGTCTCCATCTGGGAGGGTACCTCCATCACCGTCCGGGAGAGGGTCCTGAAGGGGGAGCTGAGCATCGGGTTCTGCCATATGCTGGCTGAACAGGACGGGGAGCTGACGGCCCGCTGCCTGAAACGGGAGCGGGTGCTGATCGTCTGCCACCGGGACGACCCCGTTTTGCACGGGCAGACCTCCTCTGTGGACCGGACCTGCCGGGTCTCCCCGGAGGAGTTGAGCAGCCAGATCTTTTACCAGATGGGGCCGGAGTACATCCTGCGGGAAGCGGCGGCGGCGCAGATGGAGCGGTACGGCATCGAGCCCCGGCAGCGCATCATGATGTCCAACTTGGACGCCATCATCGACCTGATCCAGGAGGGGCCTGACTCGGGCTTTGCCTTCATGCCGGACTATACGATCTATGAGCACCTGGCGGCCGGCGGCTGTGAAAAGCTGGCCTATCTGCGGCTGGGGGAGGAGGATTTCTCCTGGCCCTTCTGCATCATCCATAAGAAAGGCAAGCCCCTGCCCCGCCCGGCCCGGGACTTCTGGGACCGGGTCGTGGAGATCTGCTGTGCGGACAGCTGAGCCGCAAAAAAGGTCCCATAGACGCTGCTTTTTGCACGCCTATGGGACCTTTGCTATCCATTATATCCGCTTCTTTATTTTCCGTCAGGCCTTACGCGTTGTCCTGGAGGGCGTCGTAGCCCGTCTCGCCGGTGCGGACCCGGAACACGTCCTCCACGTCGTAGACGAAGAACTTGCCGTCGCCCATCTCGCCGGTGTGGAGCACCTTCTGGGCCGTCTCGATCACCTGCCGGACCGGCACCTTGCTGACCACGATCTCCACCTTCACCTGGGGCAGGAGCTTGATGCTGTCCAGCTTGACGCCACGGTAGTAGTCGTCGTGCCCCTTCTGGACGCCGTAGCCCATCACCTGGGTCACGGTCATGCCGCTGACGCCGATGGCATTCATGGCGGTCTTCAAAGCGTCCAGCCGCTCCTGTTTGAAGACCATGGACACCTTGGTCAGCTTCGGGCTCCCCGGGTCCCGGGCCGCCGGGGCGGCGCTGCTGCGAATGACCGGGGGCGCGGAGGGTACGGGGACGGGCTCCGATCCGGCCTCTTCCGCGTGGACCGTATCGATGATGCTGAAGCCGGCGTAGGCGGAGGCCAGGCCGTGCTCTGTGGGGTCCAGGCCCTCCAGCTCCTCCTCCCGGTCCACCCGCAGGCCCACCGTGGCCCGGACCAGCAGGAAGAACAGGGTGATGGTGACGGCGGCCCAGGCCGCGACTGTGACGAAGCCCAGCAGCTGCAAGCCCAGCAGCTCAAAGCCGCCGCCGTAGAACAGGCCGGTGAGCTTCTCCCCGGCGGCGTTGGCGATGGAGTAGCCCGGGGCGGTGTCGGTGGCAAACAGGCCCACGGCGATGGTGCCCCAGATGCCGTTGCAGCAGTGGACCGCCACGGCTCCCACCGGATCGTCGATGCGGAGCTTATAGTCCAGCAGCCACACGGCGAAGACCACCAGCAGCCCGGCCACGGCTCCAATGACGGTCGCGCCCAGGGCGTCGGTCACGTCGCAGGGGGCGGTGATGGCCACCAAGCCCGCCAGGGAGGCGTTGAGGCACATGCTCACGTCCGGCTTGCCGTACTTGAGCCAGGTGAAGATCATGCACACCACCGTCGCCACCGAGGGGGCCACGGTCGTTGTCAGGAAGATGGAGCCCAGCTGGTCCACGCTCTTGGCGGCCGCGCCGTTGAAGCCGTACCAGCCCAGCCAGAGGATGAACACGCCCAGGCAGCCCAGGGGCAGGCTGTGCCCGGGGAAGGCGTTGACCTTCACCACCTTGCCGGAGGCGTCCCGCTGGTACTTGCCCAGCCGGGGCCCCAGCATTTTCGCGCCGATCAGGGCGCAGATGCCGCCCACCATGTGGATAGCGCAGGAGCCGGCAAAGTCATGGAAGCCCAGCTGGGCCAGCCAGCCGCCGCCCCAGATCCAGTGGGCCTCGATGGGGTAGATCAGGGCCGAGATCACAGCGGAATAGATGCAGTAGGACAAAAACTTGGTCCGCTCGGCCATAGCGCCGGAGACGATGGTGGCGGTGGTGGCGCAGAAGACCAGGTTGAACACAAAGTTTGACCAGTCAAAGCTCTCGTAGGCGGTGAAGATGTCCAGGCCCGGCTTGCCGATGAAGCCGGCCATATCCTCGCCCAGCAGCAGGCTGAAGCCGATGAGGATGAACACGATGGTGCCGATGCAGAAGTCCATCAGGTTCTTCATCAGGATGTTGCCGGCGTTCTTGGCCCGGGTGAAGCCGGTCTCCACCATGGCGAAGCCCGCCTGCATCCAGAACACCAGCGCCGCGCCGATCAGAAACCAGACGGCGAAGATCTCGCCGCTGACCGCTCCCAGGATTTCCTCTGTCATATGAATTGCTCCTTCCATATATGGAACAAAGGCGCCCAAGCCTTTCGCTTGGACGCCTTTGTCCCTTCCTCCCAAGAAAAAGAGAGCGCCGGAGCCTCTCGCCCCGGCGCCTTTGCCTTGGATGCGCCCAGTATAGTCTTTTGGTTGAAAAAACACAAGGAAAAAATTTCCTTTTCGAGCAATTTCTCTGAATCTCACGAAAAAAGATTCTGATTTAAAGCAAAGTTTGAAGAAATTGACGTGGAACGCATGAAAAACAAGACCGAGGATGGAGCGAACATCCGATATTGCCCCGGCCCGCGGTTTGGTGTATACTGCGAACAGAGGTCAATAAGGGATCGGCAAATTTGAAAAGGAGTCAAAACATGAAGCACGCCAAAGACTGTTCCGCTATCCTGCTGGCAGGGGGCTTCAGCTCCCGCATGGGGCGCTGCAAGGCGGAGCTGGACTGGCACGGCGTCCCTCTTGTACAGCACCAGGTGGAGAAGCTGCGGGGGCTGGGGATAGGGGAGATCGTCCTGTCCGGCTTCGCCGCGCCTGTAGAGGGCACGGTCTATGCCCCGGATGTGGTCCCCCACCGGGGGCCCTTGAGCGGCATCCACGCCGGGCTGCTGACTGTAAGCCGTTCTGCCGCCCTGGTGATCCCCGTGGACGCCCCGCTGCTGCCGGAGGAGCTGCTCAGGCAGCTGATACGCGCTCACACGGTGGGCGTCACGGCCGTCTCCCACGGCGGAGAGATCGAGCCGCTGATCGCCGTCTATGACCGGGCGCTGGCGGGGGACTGCGAGGAGATCTTGCAGAGTCCCCGGACCTCGGTCCGGCGGCTGCTGGAGAGGACCGAGACGCGCACTCTGGAATACGCCGGGGACCTGCGGCTGCTGGCAAACTGCAACACGCCGGAGGAGTACCGGGAGATCTGCGGCTTATAAATTTAAACATGATAGAAAAGGGACGCTGCCAAAAGACAGCGCCCCTTCATTATATAGGACTATCAGATGTTCTTGCCCACGAAGAAGCCGCCGCGGACGGCCTCCATCACGTTGGCAGGCTCCTTGCTGTCGCCGATGTTCCACACGGGGACGGCGGCGTTGGCCTCCAGCTCCTTGTACAGGGCGTTGTTGGGGGCAAAGCCCACGGCCTGGACCACGGTCTCGGCCTCCACCTTCTGCTCCTTGCCCTCGGCGTCGATGACGGTGGCGACGCCGTCCTTCCAGCCGGCGAACTTGGCGGAGGTGTACATGGTGATGCCCGCGCCGGGAATCATGTCCAGCATCATCAGGAAGTTGGGGGTGGGGACGGGCGCGCCCGCCATCATGGGCATGGGCAGGGCCTCCACCAGAGTGACCTTCACGCCCTTCCGGGCCAGCCACACGGCGGTCTCGCAGCCCACCAGGCCGGCGCCTACAATGACGCAGCTCTTGCCCACGTCCTTACCGGCCAGCACGTCGGAGGCGGTGACGGTCTCCGCGCCCTCGATCTTGAAGCTCTTGGGGTTGGCGCCGGTGGCGACGATGATCTCGTCGGCGTCCAGCTTCTCCACGTCCGCCGCGGTGAGCTCGGTGTTCAGGTGGACCTTGACGCCGGCCCTCTCCACCATGCGGGGGAACCAGGCCAGGAGCCGGTGGTCGCCGGTCTTGAACTCGGGCACAGCCGCCAGATTGAACAGGCCGCCCAGCTTACCGCTCTTCTCGTACAGGTCCACGTCGTGGCCCCGCTGGGCCGCGATCATAGCGGCCTCCATGCCGCCCACGCCGCCGCCGATGACGACCACGTGCTTCTTCTCCATGGCGGGGGTGACCGGGTCGCTCTTTTCATAGAACAGCTGGGGGTTCACCGCGCAGGTGACCTGGCCGCCGTTGAAGACGCGGGCCATGCAGCCGTTCTGGCAGCCGATGCAGGGGCGGATGTCCTCGGCCTTGCCGGCGCGGGCCTTGTTGGCCCACTCGGCGTCGGCCAGGGAGGCTTTGCCCAGAGCCACGGCGTCCACGTAGCCCTCCTCGATGGCCTTCTCGGCCATCTCCGGGGTCAGGATCTTGCCCGGGCAGATAACGGGGATGTTGACCACTTCCTTGACCCGCTTGGCGTCCTCCAGCCAGAGGCCCTCGGCCTGATAGGTGGGGGGATAGAGCCAGTAGAAGCTGTCATAGCTGCCGTTGCCGATGAGGATGGCGTCCGCTCCGGCCTCCTCCAGGGCCTTTGCCAGGGCCAGGCTGTCCTCCACGTCCCGGCCGTGCTCGGTGAATTCCTCGCCGGGCAGGGGAGCCACGCCGATATCCTTCATGTAGTGCCGCACGCACAGACGCACCATGACGGGGTAGTCGGGGCCCATCTGCTCCTTGATGCCCTTGATGACGTCGGTAAATACCCGGTACTGGCCGCCCTGGGCAAAACCGAACTCGTCGTCCCGCTTGTTGAAGGCGCGGACGGCGAACTGGTCGGCAAAGTAGCCGCCGTAGGGGCCGCCTACGCAGACGCCGTCGGCCCCGGCCCGGGCGGCGGTGACCGCCGCGATGAGCTGGTTGTCGATCAGGCCCTGGCACTCCTCAGTGGTGAGGGCCCGGCACATGACGCTGGGGTCCCAGCGGCTGGGCACGGCGGAGGGGGCCACGGGCTGGCCGTTCATCTCCGGGGCCAGGGTCTCCAGAAAGGCTACCCGCCCAAAGGGAGCGCCCACCTCAACAAAGAGCTTGGTGTCGTAGGAATTGATCTTTTCCGTCGCCTTACTGATGGTGGAGTTGAAGGCGGCGGGGTTGTCCATGGCGTTGAGGGCGGCGGTGGTGATCTCCGCGCCGCCGGCGCAGGCATAGCCGCCGGTGACGATCAGGCCGAAGCCACCCTTGGCCCGGGCCTCATAGTAGTCGATGACCTCTTCGGTCATGTTGCCGGTGTCGTCGTTGCGGCCGCCCAGGTGCATGGGGGCCATGGCGACCCGGTTCTTGATGCGGAGCTTGCCGATGTTGTAGGGCTTGAAAAGCTCAGGATATTTCAGAGCCATTGTTCTTCCTCCTTCTCGATCTGCGGCTGCCGCCTTATTCCGGACGCTTCTTGCCGATGCGGTCAAAGTAGCTGTCGGGAATGTCTTCCTTGTGCTTGTAGACGTTGAAGACGCAGGAGCAGGGGCCAACCTGCTCGGGGTAATCCTGCTGATAGAAGTAGCAGGTGTTCAGCTCGCTGCAGACGATCTCGGCGATGGGGGCGTGGGTGCAGTACACGGGGAAGTTCTTGCCGCCGGCGGTGATGGCGTGGGGATCGGCGATGCAGCCGCCCTCGCACTGACCGGCCTCCCACAGCTTCTGGCCCGCGCCGCAGGGATCCATCACGAACCAGAGCTTCTTGTCGTCCTCGCCCAGGATCTTCATCCGACAGTTGTGGTAGGTGCGCGGCGCGTTGATGGCCTGAATGACCCGCTCTTTGAAGGGCTTGTCCCAGTAACCTTCCAGCATGGGGGCGTTGGCATTGAAGAAGAAGGGCTTCATGTACTCCAGATACTTGTCCGCGCCGACCTCTTTGAAGAGAGCGCACTCGGCGGCGTTGGCCTGCATCAGATAGCCGTCGTGGACGCCGTTGAACATACCGACAAACTCATCGAAGGCCTTCACAGCCTCCTCATTGCCCAGGGCCGCGATCTTCTCCCGAATGACCTCGCTGGGGGCCATTTCCAGTTCCCGGATCTCCTCCGGCGTAAGCGTAGTGACTTTACCCATGGTATGTACCTTTCCTTTCATCTGATTTATTTTCAGCTGCTTTTTTCCGGCAGCCGGCTTGACAAAGTTAAAATACAAGTGTACTATAAGTTGCGCTTGTATCCTATCAAAGAGGGCTATGTCTGTCAATGGACAGCGTTGGCGAGTTCGTTCAATAATTGACAAATAGTGTACAATTGTCCTATATTTTTTGGAGGGCCTATGAAAAACGAACAGGACCTGCGGGTGCTCAAGACCCGGCGGAACATTATGGACAGCTTTTTGGCGCTGCTGCAAGAAAAGCCCCTGGAGGAGATCAGCGTGACGGAGATCTGCGACCGGGCCCAGTGCAGCCGCAATACCTTTTATCTGCACTTCCCATACAAGGAGGCGCTGTACGAGAAGATCGTGGACAGCTTCGTGGACACGATTTGCAGCAGCTTTCAGAATACGGAGATGCTGCCCGGAGACAGCGAGGAGGATTACGCCCAGCGGCATATGCACATGGTCGGTGAGGTCCTGCTCAGCCGGCGGGGGCTGTTGACGCCGATTTTGACCGGCGAACATGCCCACGTCTTTTTCGCCAAGCTCACAGATAAGCTGCGGGACACCCTGCTGGACCTGACCGAGCAGCTGTTTCCCGGCTCCTCTGCAAACAAAGGCTACCGGCTAGTCTGCTGGTACAGCGCCTCCGCCATCGCGGGCTTTCTCCGGGGCTGCATCTACGATGTGCCTATGGACACGCCGGAGGCCCTGGACATCCTCTGTATGGCCCATGTGCCTGTCTTTGTGGCGGCCCTCAAATATCTGGAAGAGTAGAGAGCATACCTTTATAATTAAAATATGGTCCGGCAGCCCGCTTGGGGCTGCCGGACCGATTTTTACATAAAGACATAAAATGTCTAAACAAAAACTTGAAAAAGTAAAAAGAACGGTGTATACTCACCGTAGTTTCCAGAAAAGGAGGGAGACTATGAGCGTAAAGATCATCACAGATTCCGCCTGCGACCTGCCCAGGGAGGAGGCGGAGAAAATGGGGGTGGAGCTGCTGCCCCTGACTACCGTATTCGGTGACCGGGAGTACCTGGACGGGGTCACCATGAGCAGCCGGCAGTTTTACGAGATGCTGGTCGAGACGGACGAGTTCCCCCACACCAGCCAGGTGACGCCCGCCCAATATGCTGAGGTGTTCGGGCGCCTGGGGCCGGGGGAGGAGGCGGTCTGCATCAGCCTCTCCGCCAAGCTCTCCGGGTCTTACAACAGCGCCCATATCGCTATGGCGGACTTCCCGGGGCAGGTGCATCTGGTGGACAGCGAGACCGTCAGTATCGGGGAGCAGATCCTGGTGCGGCTGGCCGTCCGGCTGCGGGACCGGGGCCTTTCGGCGGCGGAGATCGCCTCGGAACTGAAGCGGGAGAAAAGCCGCGTCCACGTGCTGGGCCTGCTGGACACCTTGGAGTACCTGAAAAAGGGCGGGCGCATCTCCTCTACGGCGGCCTTCGCGGGCGGGCTGCTGTCCATCAAGCCGGTGGTGACCACGGTGGCCGGGGAAGTGGTGCTGCTGGGGAAGGCCAGGGGCTCCAAAAACGGGAACAACCTGCTGAGGACCTATATCGAGCAGGCCGGGGGCATCGACTTTTCCATGCCCTACGCCCTGGCCTACAGCGGCCTGTCCGACGCGCTGCTGCAAAAGTACCTGGCGGACAGCGCGTCCCTCTATGAGGGGAAGACGGACAAGATCCCCATCTGCGCCATCGGCAGCACCATCGGCACCTACGCGGGGCCTGGGGCCGTCGCCGTGGCCTTCTTCGGCTGCCGGTGACTATAAGCTGTCCGCCAGGGCCTGGAGCCGGCCGAAAAAGGCCAGGGCAAATTTTTTAAATTGCTGGGTGGCGGCGGTCTCCTGCCGGAAGCGGTTATAGCTCAGGCCCACCGTGCCGAAGCACTCGTCGGTCAGGGTCTTGCGGCAATACTGGCCGATCAGCGGGTCCTGGGTGTGGATAACGGACATGAAGGCGATGCCCCGCTTGTCCACCAGGACGGCCCGCTGCTGTAAGTCCATGTCGTTGGTCTCGTAGACCACGTTGGGCGTCAGCCCGTGGCTGAAATAGATCTGGTCGATGGTGTCCCGCATGCCGCTGCCTTTGGGCGCAATGATGATCGGGCAGGGGGCCAACTCCTCCAGGGTGACGAAGTCCTTCTGAAACAGCGGGTGGTCCGGCGGGAGCATGATGCTGCCGGTGTCCTTCAAAACGGTGATACTCTCGATCATGCGGGACTCCTCCCGGGTGATGGGAGGCAGGGTGATGGCAAAATCTGCCTGGCCGCTGTTCAAAAGCTCGATGATGTCCCCCCGGACGGCGAAGGTCTCGGACAGGACGCTCTCCGGATACTTCTCCATGAAGGCGCTGTTCAGGGCGCTGAGATAGCCGGCATTGTTGTAGAGCAGGCGGATGGGGGCCTCCTCCCGCTTCCGCCGGGCGGCCATGCTGTCCGCCAGCTGGTCCACGCTCTGGAGGATCGCCTTGGCGGACTTATAAAAATACAGCCCGTTGTCGTTCAAAACCAGCCGCCGCTTCTCCAGATCGAACAGCCTGACGCCCATTTCCTCCTCCAGTTGGTGGATCACCTTGGTGACAAAGGGCTGGGACACGTACAGCCGCTCCGCCGCCTTAGTGACCGTGCCCAGCTCCGCCGTCAGGCAGAAAAAACGCAGATCCCGCAGTTCCATTTCGCTCACCTCAAAGCCATCATACACCGGAGCGCCCCGTGCGTCAATAACCTGGGAGTTATGAACTTTGCTTGACAAAATATTATCTTTTTTCTCCTTGCCTTGCTACAATAGTAATAACCATTCAAGGAAAGAAGGAGAAAAAACATGGATCATACGAACCTAAATCCCTATACCTCCCGGAAGGTGGAGGTGGACGGCATCACCCTGTATGACAGCGAGGCGCGCTTTCGGAAAAACTTCCTGAAAAAGCATCTGAAGAACACGGTGGACGTGGTCCGCTTCTCCTATATGATGGGGAAGCTGGCGGTCAAGCCGGTCATCGGGCCGCTGATCCGCAAGAGCCTGGAGCTGCACTACCGCTACATCCATACCAACTCCGTGGTGGTCCCTATCGAGGTGGCCAAGGACATTATTCGCAACACCACGGACATCGCCGTGTCCCCCTGCGTGTGCCGGACGGTCCGGGGCAACTGCGACAACCCCATCAACACCTGCTTTGGGCTGAACTTCTACGGCAGCCTGAAAAAGAAGGCGGGGGAGCGGGCGGTCAGCGTGGAGGAGTGCCTGGCCGTGGCGGATATGGCCCACGAGCGGGGGCTGATCGCCGTCATCGAGAGCTGCGTCCAGCCCTATCAGGACAACCTCTGCTTCTGCTGCCCCTGCTGCTGTATGCCTCTGACTCTGAAGACCCAGTACCATGTCCCCTTCGTCAATTACAACGGGCCCTATCTGCCGGAATTTGACGAGAGTCAGTGTGTCCACTGCCAGAAATGCGTGAAGGCCTGCCCGGTGGGAGCCATGCGCTTCGACGAAAACGGCAGGCGGCAGATCGACCTGGACAAGTGCCTGGGCTGCGGCATCTGCGAGAGCAGCTGTCCCAAGCATATCGGCAAAATGGTCTACACGGAGAGCCGGGCCCGGAAGGTCACAGAGCCCGGCCGCCTGCGGGCAGCCCTGTCCGTCGCATACGTCTACGCCGTCTTCATGCCGGGCGTGTGGGTCTACAAGCACCTGGCCGGAAGCAAAATGGAGCTGATGCGCTCCGACCCCCGGGAGAAGGACATCATCAGCACCAAGCAGCCGGGCTACATCCACGGCGGGGAGAAGTACGCCCAGCCCTACAAGGGCGAGACGGCCGCCACCAAAGAGCCGTGACGGCGGTCCAGGGGCTGCCGGCGGCGCTTCTCCTCAGCTCGGCCCTGGCGGGGCTGGCCGTATGGAAAAGAGCCCTGACTGCCGGCGGCACGGCGCTGGCCTGGCTTCTAAGTGTGCTGATCTGCGCTTTCGGCGGCCTGCCCGCTTTCCTGATCCTGGCGGCGACCTTCCTGTGCACCGTGGGGGCCGGCCGGCTGGCCGGGGAGCGGGCCGACCCCCGGGGCGTCCGGCGCAAGTCCGGCCGGAGGGACGCCGTCCGGGTCTTCTGTAATGTGGGCGTGGGCACCGCAGCCCTGCTGCTGGCAGGGCCCCTGGGGGAGACGGGGGCCCGCTGCATCTACGCCGCCGTGCTGGCGGAGTCCCTGGCGGACAGCCTGGCCTCCAAGCTGGGGCCTCTGAGCACCGGCAGGACGGTGGATATCTGCACCCTGCGCCCCATAGAGAAGGGCCTCTCCGGCGGCGTCTCCCTGTGGGGGACGGCGGCCTCCCTGCTGGGGGCGGCGTTGGTGGGGCTGCTGTCCCTGCTCTTCGGCTGGTCCCTCCGGCTGGCTGTGCTGATCGCACTGCTGGGCTTTATGGGCGCGCTGCTGGACAGCGTGTACGGCTCGCTGCTCCAGGTCAAATACCGCTGCCCGGTCTGCGGCGCTGTCATGGAGCGGGAGCGCTGCTGCGGCGTTCCGGCAGAACGTGTAAAGGGCCTGCGCCGCGTCAACAACGATGGAGTGAATTTTTTAAGTAATCTCACCGTTTTTGCGTTGGCCTGGGCTCTGCTGGCGGCGGGTTAACGGCAAAATGCTTTTTGACAAAAACAGTGATGTGCAATTTAATGGGATTACGATATACAAAATTTGTAAAATTTACAATTTGTTCATAAATTGCACAGAAATTGTAGAGAACAGAGCTTGATTATAGGAGGGATTAGTTATATAATTATCAATGAACTGGAGCAGAATTTGGATGTAGGTTCCGCTGCCTTGGCCCTTATGCCCTTCCGGGCTTGCCCGGATCGCGGTGTCAAAGTAAATGAAACGCACCCAATGCCCGCTGCAGTTCTGTTTTGCCTTAGCAGAGGAAAAAGTACGATCTGAATGGAAAGAAAGGACAAATTATGAAAAAACTTATCGCGTTACTGGCTGTACTCTGCATGATGTTCTCCCTGGCCGCCTGCGGCGGCAGCAGTGCCCCCGCTCCGGCCGCTACCGAGGCCCCTGCCGCTGAGGCTCCCGCCGAGGAAGCCCCCGCCGAAGAGGCCCCCGCTGAAGAGCCCGCCGAAGAGGCCCCTGCCGCGTCCGGCGATTACAAGCTGGGCATGGGCGTGGTTGTGAGCACGGACAGCTCCAAGGATGAGCTGGCCCAGGTGGACGCCACCGTGGCCGCCGTCGTTCTGGACGGCGAGGGCAAGATCGTCCAGTGCCGTCTGGATGTGGCCCAGAACAAGATGGAAGTGGTCGGCGGCGAGGTCGTCACCGGCGCCGAGTATCCCACCAAGATGGAGAAGAAGGAAGCCTACGGCATGAAGGGCGTCAGCGGCATCTCTGCCGAGTGGTACGAGCAGGCCATGGGCTTTGAGGCCTTCGTGGTCGGCAAGACCGCCGCTGAGGTCGAGGGCATGGAGACCGCTGTCAACGACTCCGGCCACAATGTTTCCGTGGACGAGGCCCTGCTGGCTACCTGCACCATGGACATCACCGCCTTCAAAGAGGCTGTTGTGAAGGCCTGCAACGACGAGAAGGGCCAGACCTTCGCCGCTGACGGCGCGTTCACTCTGGGCGTCGCCGCCATCAGCACCGACGAAGAGTCCACCTCCGCCACCGAGGATGAGGACGGCGTGGTCAAGATGTACACCGAGTTCGGCGCCGCTGTCGTCGGCGCTGATGGCGTGATCATCTCCGCCCTGAACGATGCTATCCAGCCCCAGATCAAGGTGGATGTGGACGGCGCTATCACCGACACCGTTTTCAAGGGCACCAAGCGTGAGCTGGGCCCGGACTACGGCATGGTCGCCTACGGCGCCGCCATCGCCGAGTGGGATGCTCAGTCCAAGGCCTTCTCTGACTACGCGGCCGGCAAGACCGCCGAGGAGCTCCGCGGCATCGAGACGACCACCAACGAGGAAGGCCATGCGGTCGCTGTTGACGAGACCCTGTTCGCCTCCGTCACCATGGCCGTGGACGGCATGACCAACGTGATCGCCGAGGCGGCTGATTACGCCCGGTAAATCAAGGGAATTCTGTATTGCTCCTGCGGTCTGTGATCGCAGGAGCAATATGCCATGTTTTGAGCGGCCGCGAGGAAAGACCGCGGCCGGCAGGAGCTTGAAAGAAACGGAGGACAGCGGGATTGAAATACCGTAAAACGGCGGCCGGGCTGCTCGCTTGCCTGTGGCTGGCGGCTGTTCTCACAGGCTGCGCCCCCCGGGAAGAGCCGGCGGCGGAGCCCAGGGGAAAATCCTATTTTACGTATTTTGATACCGTCTCCTACGTATATGACTACGCGGGAGATCCGGCGGAACGGTTTGATGAACTTTCTGCCGGAGCTTCCGCCGTTTTGGAGGAATATCACAGGCTTTTCGATATCTACCACGAGTATTCGGGGATCAACAACCTGTGTACGGTGAACCGCCTGGCCGGCGGCGAGCCGGTGGAGGTGGACGGGAAGCTGATCGATTTCCTGCTCTATGCCAAAGAGCTGTATCAGGATACGAACGGCGAGATGAACGTGATGCTGGGCGCGGTGCTGGCCATCTGGCATGACTGCCGGGAGGCCGCCTCGGCCGATCCGGCCTCCGCCCAGGTGCCGGAGCTCAGCGAGCTTCAGGCCGCGGCGGAGCACACGGACATCGGCCTCTTGGAGATCGACGAGGAAAAGGGCACCGTGCGCCTGGCGGACCCGGAGGCCTCCCTGGACGTGGGGGCCCTGGGGAAGGGCTACGCCGTGGAGCGGGCCGCCGATTATCTGCGGCAGCAGGGGGCGGAGAGCTACGTGCTCAATGTGGGCGGAAACATCCGCATCATCGGCGCCAAGCCCGACGGCTCCGGCTGGACCACCGGGGTGAAAAACCCCCTGGACCCGGACGGGGAGTTCGCCCTCCGGCTCAAGCTCCAGGATACGGCCTGCGTCACCTCCGGCATCTATGAGCGCTATTATACGGTGGACGGGCAGCGGTATCACCATATCATCGACAAGGATACCCTTTTCCCGTCGGACCACTATGCCTCGGTCACAGTCGTGACGCCGGACAGCGCTTTGGCGGACGGGCTGTCCACAGCCCTGTTCTGTATGTCCTATGAGGAGGGCCTGTCTCTTACAGAGAGCCTGGGGAACGTGGAGGTCGTCTGGATCCTTCCGGACGGGGAGATTCGCAGCACCCCGGGTATGCAGGCGCTGATCATGGATGAGTAGCATCATCCCATTATAGGAGGAGATAGAAGTTTGAAGAAAAAAGTTTCGAGATTGAAAGTGCCCCACAACAAGCACACGGCGGGCTGCGCCTCTGTGCCTGTGGCGCCGCCGCCGGAGGTCGTGCTGCCCATGTCCATGCACTCCGGAGCTCCGGCGGAGCCCGTTGTGCAGGTGGGCGACTATGTCCGCGTGGGGCAGCTGATCGGCAAGGAGGGCGGGGAGATCTCGTCCCCCGTCTATGCCACCATATCGGGCACGGTCAGTGCCATCGAGCCGGTCAAGCTGAATACCGGACGGACGGTCACCGCCATCCGCATCAAGGGCGATGGGAAGATGGAGAAGGACCCCAACATCCAGGTCCCGGAGGTCCATGACCTGGACAGCTTCCTGGCCGCCGTGCAGAAGAGCGGCGTGGTGGGCCTGGGCGGCGCGGCCTTCCCGGTGTGGAAGAAGCTGGACGCGGTCCGGACCAATCCGGTCCACACCGTGCTCATCAACGGCGCGGAGTGCGAGCCCTATATCACCAGCGACCACCGGCTCATGCTGGAGCACGCCGACCAGATCGTCAAGGGCGTGGAGTATCTGCGCACCTATCTGAAGGCGGAAGAATTCATCATCGGCATCGAGAACAACAAGCCCGACGCCATCGCCCACCTGGAGGAGACCTTTAAGGACGACCCCTCCGTGAAGGTCATGGCCATGGAGAGCGTGTACCCCCAGGGGGCGCGGCAGATCCTGCTGTACAACGCTACCGGAAAGGTGGTCCAGCCGGGCCAGCGCCTGGCCTCTCTGGGCGTCATCGTTATCAACGTCACCTCGCTCGCCAAGATGGCCCAGTACCTGACCGACGGCATGCCCCTGGTGGACCGCTGCGTCACCGTGGACGGCTCCGCCGTGGCCAAGCCCGGCAACTATGTGGCCCCTGTGGGCACCTCGGTGGGCTATATGATCGAGCAGGCGGGCGGCTTCTCCGAGCCTGCCGGCAAGGTGCTTTTGGGCGGACCCATGATGGGCCGCACCACGACCACCCTGTCCGAGCCCATCGTCAAGGCCACCGGCGCCATCCTGGCCTTCAACCAGAAGGATTCGGCCCAGATGGAGCCCACGGCCTGCATCCACTGCGGCCGCTGCGTGGAGAACTGCCCCATCGGCCTCAATCCCACCGCCTTTGCCCGGGACCTGGAGATCGAGGATGAGGCGGAGAAGGTGGCCGCTCTGGACAAGCACAACATCAAGCTGTGCATGGAGTGCGGCTGCTGCTCCTATGTCTGCCCTGCCCACCGGCCTCTGGTGCAGAACAACCGGGAGGGCCTGGCCCTGTCCAAGAAGGCCGCCCGCGCCAAGAAAGAAGGAGGCAAGTAAATGGAACAGCTGATCTCTACATCCTCTCCTCATATCCACAGCGGCGCATCCTCGCGCCGGATCATGCTGGATGTGATCATTGCTCTGCTCCCCGCCTCCGTCGCCGCCGTTGTGATCTTCGGCATGAAGGCCCTGGCGGTGCTGGCTGTCTGCGTCGTCAGCGCGGTGGCGGCCGAGGCGCTGTTCAATGTGCTGGTACATAAGCCCCAGACGGTGGGCGACTGCAGCGCCATCGTCACGGGCCTGCTGCTGGGCCTGAACCTGAGCACCAACGTGCCCCTGTGGCAGTGCGCGGTGGGCTCCGTGTTCGCCATCATCGTGGTCAAGTGCCTGTTCGGCGGCCTGGGGCACAATTTTGCCAACCCCGCCATTGCCGGCCGCGTGTTCATGCTGCTGGCCTTCTCCGCCGTGGCCGGAGGCGCCATGCCCGCCGGAGCGGAACTGGCTACCGGGGCAACGCCCCTGGAACTGCTCCCCGCCGGGGTCAGCGACCAGCTGCCCAGCCTCTGGGAGATGTTCATCGGCCTGTGCGGGGGCGCTGTGGGCGAGACCTGCGCCCTGGCTCTGCTGCTGGGCTATGTGTACCTGGTGGTCCGGAAGGTCATCAAGTGGTACGTGCCTGCCATCTTCATCGGGACCGTCTTTGTCTGCTGCTTCATCGCCTCCGGCGATGTGGTGCTGGCCCTGTATGAGATCCTGGCCGGCGGCCTGTTCTTGGGCGCCATCTTCATGGCGACCGACTATGTGACCACGCCCATCAACGCCCATGGCCGGATGCTCTTCGCTGTGGGCTGCGGCCTGATCACCTTTATCATCCGCTGGTTCTGCCGCTATCCGGAGGGCGTGTCCTTCTCCATCCTGATCATGAACATCCTGTCGCCCTACCTGGAGAAGTGGACCGCCAGAAAACCCTTGGGAGGTTGAGATATGGAAAGGAAACAGAATAAAGGCCTTGCCGCCGCGGCGCTGGCCGTACTGATCGTGCTCGCCTTCCTGCTGCTCGCCGGGATCAACGGCTTTACGGCCCCCATCATCGAGAGCAACGGGGCCAGCCAGCAGTTTGAGGCGCTGCTGGGCGTCATGCCCGACGCCGCCGGTTTTGAGCAGCTCTACGGCGGGGAGAACGACACCCTGACCGAGGTGCCGGAGACCGTCAAGGGCGTCTATACCGAGACCTCCGGGCTGGGCTTCGTGCTCCAGCTCTCCACCACCCAGGGCTACACCGGCGAACCCATCGAGTTCACCCTGGCCGTGGACGCGGAGGGCAAAATCTCCGCGGTGGAGATGACCAACTATCCGGAGACCAAGGACTTCGGCGAGGACTATCCCCAGACCTACATCGGGCAGGATTCCGCTCTGGCCGGGGTGAACCTGGTGGCGGGCATCACCTACTCCTCCTCCGCCTTCAAGAACGCCGTCAGCGACGGCCTGGGCGTCCTGGTCAGCCAGGGGCTCATCAGCGAGGGCGTCAAGGACGACTCCCAGATCCTGGAGGAACTGCTGCCCGGCGTCTATCCCGGTATCGTCAATCCCGCCGGTATCCTCCAATATGAGGAGCTGGAAGCCTCCGGCTCCTTCCAGAAGGTCATGAAGGCCCTCAACGGCACCGGCTACGCCTTCATCGGCTCCGACGGCAGCGCCAGCTATCTGGTGATCTGCAACGCCGCCGGCGGCGTGCTGGTCTACGATACGGAGGGCAACGCGGTGGACGCCGCCTCTGTGGACGCCCTGGTCCAGGAGGCCAAGGCCGCGGCCTCTGACCTGAGCCCGGCCACGGAGCCGGAGCGGAAGCTCAAGAGGCTCCTGCCCGAGGACGCGACGGCGACACCTCTGTCCCTGGAGCCTGTCTTCAACTCCGTCACCGGCGCGTACCTGGTGGAGTCTGCCGACGGCGTGCAGTACGCCTTTACCGCCAAGCCCTACGGCTACAACAATATGCCTATGGAGATCTATGCGGTGCTGGATGAAAGCGGCGCGATTGTGGCTATGAACGCGGACGAGTTCATCTTCTTCTCCGAGTACTTCGACGCCTATGAGCTGGAGGAAGACTCCTACAAGGCCGGCTTCGAGGGCCTGACTGCCGGAAGCTTCACCGGCGACGAGGCGCTGATCACCGGCGCTACCTTCAGCACCGACGGCGTGAAGACCGGTATCGCGGACATCTTCCAGGCCTTTGACCAAATCGATAAAACTGCGGGAGGGGAAAGCAATGCGTGATAATTCTCTCAGCGCCGCTCTGACCCGGAAACCGGTGCTGCTGCTGTTCCTGGGCGCCTGCCCGGCCATGGCCCTGTCGGCCAACGTCCTCTCCGCTCTGGCCGTCGGCGTGGCCGCCCTGCTGGTGATGCTGCTGTCCAACCTGGTCCTCTGGCTCCTGCGGGGGATCCTGGGCGGGAGCGTGCTTGCAAAGCTGGTGGTCATCTCCTGCTTTGTGTCCGCTGTCCAGATGCTGATGAACGCCTTTCTGCCCTCCGTCTATCCCATGATGGGCGTGTACCTGGCGGTCCTGGCCGTGAGCCTGCTGCTCTTCCATGAGGCGGAGGAGACGGACGAGGGCGGCCTGGGGGCCGCTCTGGGCGGAGCCGTCAGCGCGGGGCTGATCTTCACCGCTGCTGTGGTGGTCATGGCGGCGGTGCGGGAGCTCTTCGGCAGCGCAAGCTTTGCCGGGATCCCGGTGGCCGCGCTGAAAAACTACACCGTGCCCCTGCTGGCCCAGGCCCCGGGCGGATTTGTGGTCTTTGCCTTCGTGCTGGCCGTGCTGAACAAGCTCTGCCCGGCCAAGGCGGAGCCCAAGGGCGCCGCCTGTGAGGTTGCCGGCCTGGGCGAGGACCCGGAAGAATAAGGAGGCTGAACCATGGACTTTAAAGCTCTGATACTGCTTATCCTGGCGGGCGTTCTGGCCAACAACTATGCCCTGACCCAGTTCTTGGGCGTCACTCCGTTCCTGGGCTTCTCCCGCAAGGGGGAGAAGATCCTGGGCTTGGGCCTGACTGTCACCGCCGTGACGCTGCTGGCCGTGGCGGTGCTCTGGCCGGTGCAGACCTATGTGCTGGCTGCCTACCGCCTGGGCTACCTCCAGATCATGGTCTTCCTGCTGCTCATCGTCCTGATCGTCTATCTGGTTGGGGCAGCCGCGGCGAAGATCTTCCACCAGCCTCTGAAGGCCTACGCCCCCCTGATCGCCCTGAACAGCGCGGTCCTGGGCGCCGCCGTCAACACGGCCGCTCTGAGCTATCCCGAGGCGCTGGCTACCGCTCTGGGTGCGGGCCTTGGCTTCCTGCTGGCCCTGTTCCTGATGGCGGGCGTGATGGAACGGATCGATGAGCACCACGTGCCCGCCTCCTTCCGGGGCCTGCCCATCATGCTGATCTCCGCGGGCATCCTGTCGATGGCCTTGCTGGCCTTTTGATGAAACCGGCGAAGGTCAAGCGCGGCGATCTGCTCCTGATCCTGTTCTTCCTGCTGCTGGCAGCCGGCCTGTATGTCCTGCTCATCCGTGGGCAGGACGCGGGCGCGGAGGTGGTCGTGAAGGTGAACGGCCAGGAGACGGCCCGCTACTCCCTGACGGCGGACGGTGAGTACCCGCTCAACGGGGGCAGCAACATCCTGGTCATCGGCGGCGGGGAGGCCTGGCTCCGGGACGCCAACTGCCCGGACAAGCTCTGCGTCCGCCAGGGGAAGATCCATCTGAACGGCCAGACGATCACCTGCCTGCCCAATAAGCTGACGGTCACTGTGACCGGAGGGGAGGACGCGCCGGTGGATATCATCTCCGGCTAAGCAGCCCCACGCAAATTTGTTCGCAAAACCGGCAATATCCATATTGCCGGTTTTGTGTTTCCATCGGAGGGAACTATGAAAAAGAGAAATTGGCTGTGCCTGCTGGCGGCGCTGTTCCTGGTCCTGGCCCTGGGCTGCCTGGCGGCCCTGAAGCAGCCAAAAGCTCTGCCGGGCCCGGCCGGGGCCGGCCGGCCCCTGCGGCTGGTCGTGGCGACAGACCTGCACTACCTCTCGCCCCGGCTCACCGACGGCGGGAGCTTCTTCACGCAGACGGTGGAGCGAGGCGACGGAAAGCTGGTGGAGTATATGGACACGGTGGTGGACGCCTTGATCGACCGGGTCCTGGAGCTGAAGCCGGACGCCCTGGTCCTCACGGGGGATCTGACCTTCAACGGAGAGCGGGAGAGCCTGCTGGACCTGACGGAAAAGCTCCGCCGGGCCCAGGAGGGCGGGATCCCGGTGCTGGTGCTGCCCGGTAACCACGATATCGGCGCTATCTTCGCCTGCCGCTTTGAGGGGGATACTGCCTACCAGACGACGAATATCTCCCAGGGCGATTTCCGGGACCTCTGCGCCGAATTCGGCCCGGACCGGGCCCTGGCGGCGGATGAGAGTTCCTTCAGCTATGTCTATGAGTTGGCGGAGGACCTGCGGCTGCTGTTTTTGGACGCCAACGCAGCGGGGGCCGGGGGCAAGCTGAAGGAGGAGACGCTTCAGTGGGCCCGGGAGCAGCTGGGCGCCGCCGAAGAGGCGGGGGCCCAGGTAATCTCAGTGACCCATCAAAATTTGCTGCCCCAGAACGCTCTTTTGAACAAGAACTACGTGGTCGGCAACCGGAAGGAGGTCCTGGAGCTCCTGCGGGCGGGCGGCGTCCGCACCAACCTGAGCGGGCACTCCCATATCCTCCACGCCTCGGAGGAGGACGGCTTTACCGACTACTGCACCGAGGCCCTGAGCCTGACGCCCCTGCGCTATGCCTTAGTGGAGCTGGACGGGGAGCGAAATGTCAGCTACCGGGCGGAGAGCCTGCCGCTCTTGCAGCGGGAGGCGCGGGAGCGCTTTGACGGATGCAGCCGCGTGAAGCTGGAGCCCACCGTGCAGGCCCTGGAGCTGCCGGAGGAGCAGGCTTCGCAGATGCTGGAGTTTGCCGTGGAGCTGAACCGCCAGTATTTTACCGGTGAGCTGGACCAGGCGGCGGCCCTTGCCGACCCCCGCTGGGCCCTCTGGAAGCAGCTGGGAGAGGGGAGCTTCTGGCTGGACTATATGGAGAGCATGATCGAAGGCTCCTGAAACATTTTCAAGAGGAAACAATACGAAAAACCCGCCATCCGGCGGGTTTTCGTATTGTTTATGAGAATTTAGATCCGCGCGACGCCGGTCTTTACCGCCGCATCATACACGGCCTTTGCCACCGCGTCCTTCACCCGGCTGTCAAAGGCCAGGGGGAGGATGTAGTCCGCGCTGAGCTCCCCGTCCGTCACCAGGCCGGAGAGAGCGCCGGCGGCGGCCAGCTTCATCTCGTCGTTGATGTCGCTGGCCCGGGCGTCCAGAGCGCCCCGGAAGATGCCGGGGAAGGCCAGGACGTTGTTGACCTGGTTGGGATAGTCGCTCCGGCCGGTGGAGACCACGGCGGCCCCGGCGGCCTTGGCCTCGTCGGGCAGGATCTCCGGCACGGGGTTGGCGCAGGCGAAGATGATGGGGTCCCGGGCCATGGTGCGGATCATGTCCCCGGTCAGGACGCCGGGGGCGGAGACACCGATGAACACGTCCGCGCCCTGGAGAACGTCCTTCAATTGGCCCTGCTCCCGGTCGGGGTTGGTCTGTGCGGCGATCTCCGCCTTGGCGGGGTTCAGGCCCTCCCGGCCCGCGTAGATGGCCCCGGTCCGGTCGCACATGATGAGGTTTTGGACCCCGGCCTTAGCCAGCAGCTTCACCACCGCGGTGCCCGCGGCCCCGGCCCCGGAGGTGACCACCTTGATCTGCTCCATCCGCTTACTGGTGACCCGCAGGGCGTTGCGCAGGGCGGCCAGGACGATGACGGCGGTGCCATGCTGGTCGTCATGGAAGACGGGAATGTCACAGCGGGCCTTCAGCTTCTCTTCAATCTCAAAACAGCGGGGGGCGGAGATGTCCTCCAGGTTCACTCCGCCGAAGGAGCCCGCCAGCAGGGCGACGGTGTTGACGATGTTGTCCACGTCCTTGCTGCGGATGCAAAGGGGGATGGCGTCCACCCCGCCGAACTCCTTGAAGAGCACGCACTTGCCCTCCATGACGGGCATGCCCGCCTCGGGGCCGATGTCCCCCAGGCCCAGAACGGCGGTACCGTCGGTGACCACGGCCACAGTGTTCCAGCGGCGGGTCAGCTCGTAACTCTTGTTGATATCCTTCTGGATCTCCAGGCAGGGCTGGGCCACGCCCGGCGTATAGGCCAGGCTCAGGGCCTCCCGGCTGTCCACCTTCGCCCGGGAGACCACCTCGATCTTGCCCTTCAACTGATAGTGGAGCTCCAGAGACTTCTGCGCGTAATCCATATCCGTTTACCTCACACTCTCTAAATAGGCGGCCGGGCCGCTCTCGTACAGGTTCCCGCCCCGGCTGTCGATGGCAACGGTCAGGGGCATGTCTTCCACCTCCAGGCGGCGGACGGCCTCACAGCCCAGGTCCTCCCAGCACAGGAGCTCCACCGACTTGACGCAGGCGCCCATCAGCGCCCCCGCGCCGCCCATGGCGGCCAGGTAGACCGCCCCGTTGCGAACGATGGCGTCCACGACCTCCCGGCTCCGGTTCCCCTTGCCGATCATCACCGGCTGGCCCAGGTCCAGCAGCGTGGGGGAGTAGGCGTCCATGCGCCCGGAGGTGGTGGGCCCGGCGGAGCCGATGATCTGGCCGGGGGCCTCCGGCGTGGGGCCCACATAGTAGATCACGCTCCCAGGCAGGGAGAAGGGGAGAGTTTTCCCCTGGGCGATCAGCTCCGTCAGCCGCTTGTGGGCGGCGTCCCGGGCGGTGTACACCGGCCCGGAGAGCAGCACCCGGTCCCCGGCCCGGAGGGAGGCCAGGTCCTTTTTATCGACAGGACTTGTCAGTTTCACTTCCATAGCGGCACCTCACAGCTCGATGCTGGCCCGACGGGTCACGTGGCAGCTGATGTTGACGGCGGCGGGCAGGCCCGCCACATGGGTGGGCATGGTCTCGATCTTGACGGCCAGGGCGGTGGTGCGCCCGCCGAAGCCCTGGG
Source organism: uncultured Oscillospiraceae bacterium (assembly GCA_947626785.1). Lineage (GTDB taxonomy): Bacteria > Bacillota > Clostridia > Oscillospirales > Oscillospiraceae > Limivicinus. Next base: position 9,566 of record CANQTO010000005.1, on the reverse strand, counting down.
GCCCGATGCCCAAGGCGTTGATCTCCTCCAGCAGCTCCCGCTCCAGGGCGGCATAATAGGGGTCGGGGTTTGGCAGGTCCAGGGGCCGGAGCAGGGCGTGCTTTGCCAGCAGCGCCGCCTTGTCAAAGGTCCCGCCCAGGCCCAGGCCCACCACGATGGGCGGGCAGGGGTTGGAGCCCGCGGCCTTCACGGTGGAGAGGACGAAGTCCTTCACGCCCTGGACGCCGTCGGAGGGCTTGAGCATCTTCAGAGCGCTCATATTCTCGCTGCCGAAGCCCTTGGGCACCACGGTCAGCCGAAGCCGGTCGCCGGGCACCAGCTCCACGGTCAGGGCGGCAGGGGTATTGTCCCCGGTGTTGCCCCGGCGGAGAGGATCGGCCACCACGCTCTTGCGTAAGAAACCCGCCTCGTAGCCCCGGCGGACGCCCTCGTCCACGGCGGCGGAGAAGTCCCCCTCAATATGTACGTCCTGGCCCACCTGGGCGAAGACGCAGGCCATCCCCGTGTCCTGACAGACGGGCAGGCAGTGCTCCAGAGCGGCGGTCCGATTGTCACAGAGCACTTTCAACGTGTCCTTCGCCAGGGACCAGGGCTCCTCCTGAGCCGCCCGCTCCATGGCCCGGACCACGTCCGGCGGCAGCTGCCGGTTGGCCCGGACGCAGAGCGCCGCCACAGCGGCGCTGATCTCTTCAGACTGGATGATCCTCATGGTGTTTTCAGCCTCCTGCGGGGAAGTTTGGGCTTCGTCTCGGAGATGAGCACTGCGACAAAAATCAGCGCGAAGCCCAGCAGCAGCTTGGGCGTCACCTGCTCATGGTAGAACAGCACGGAGATCAGCACCCCGAAGACGGACTCCAGGGACATGATCATGGCGGCAGTAGAAGAGGGGGTATATTTCATCCCCCAGGCCTGGAGGAAGAAGCACACGGCGGTACACATCACGCTTAAGTAGGCGATGCTGAGCCAGGCGGAGGCGGGGGCCGCCGTAGGCGGCGCTTCAAAAAGCAGGGCCCCGGCCCAGCAGATGGCCGCCGCGGCGGCGAACTGGACGGCGCTGATGGACAGGGCGTCCCCCTGGCCGATGTACTGCTCCATGATGATGATCTGCATCCCGTAGAAGACGCCGCAGCAGAGGGTCAGCATGTCTCCGATGTTGATATCGGTCAGGCTCTCGCCCAGAGACACCAGGCCGATCCCCGCCAGGCACAGGAAGGCGGCGAGGACGTTTGCCCCGCCGGGCTTGCGCTTGTACACGCCCCAGGCCATGAAGGGCACCAGCACGCAGTAGGTGGCCGTCAGGAAGGAGTTCTTCCCCGGCGTGGTGTAGACCAGGCCGTAGGTCTGGAAGATATAGGCCGCCGCGATGCACAGGCCCATAAGGGCGCTGCCCTTGACCAGGGGCTTTCCCATCTGCCGGAGCTTTTTCCCGGCGGCCAGGCCCAGGATCACCGCCGCCACGGAAAAGCGGATGGCCAGGACCCAGAGGGTCCCCACGCTGTCCAGCGTGGTCTTGAGAATGACGAAGGAGGTGCCCCAGATCAGGGTGGTGACGAAGAGGGCGAGCCTGCCGTACAGGCCCATTTTGCTTTGCATAATGAAACGCTTCGCTTTCTATTCTTTTTCCATATAGGGGGCCGCGGCCCGCAGCATCAGCTTTTTGGGGCCGGTGGCCTGGAAGTTGATCTCCACTAAGTAATCCCCGCCCATGGGGCTCATCTTGACAATGACGCCGGGGCCGAAGGCCCGGTGGCGCACGTTGTCCCCCAGAGCGAAGGCGGGCAGGGCAGGGGAGGGCGCCCTGACGGCCGGGGCCGAGACCTGGCGCTGCCGTGGAGCCGGGGCCTTATAGGTAAAGCCCAGGTCGTGGGGCCGCTCCCGGAAGCCGTAGCCCTTGGGGATGTTCTTCTGGATATGCTCCTCCGGGATCTCGTCCACAAAGCGGGAGACCTTGTTGGAGGTGGTGCGGCCGAAGAGCATCCGCTGCCGGGCGCAGACCAGGGTCAGCTGCCGCTTGGCCCGGGTGAGGGCCACGTAGCACAGGCGGCGCTCCTCCTCCATCTCCTCCGGCTCCCCGATGGCCCGGATGCCGGGGAAGATGCTCTCCTCCATGCCCACGATGAACACAGAGGGAAACTCCAGACCCTTGGCGCTGTGCATGGTCATCATCACCACGCTGTCCGCCTCCCGGTCGTAGTTGTCCATATCCGTGTACAGGGCCACGTTGGCAAGATACCCGTCCAGCGTCGTGTCCCCGGACTCCTTCATGTAGGAGAGGATGCTGCTCTTGAGCTCCTTCACGTTCTCCGCCCGGGTCTTGTCCTTCTCGTCCCCGGACTGCTCCAGGAGGCGCAGGTAGCCGGTCTTCTCCAGCAGCTCGTCGTACAGGGCGTCGGGGCTGTTGTTCTCCGAAAAGCTCCGCAGCTCCTTCATCATGGCGGCAAACTGCCGCATACGCAGGGCCGGGCGCTGGAGCTCCGGGTAGCTGTCCGCATGGTCCAGCACCTCGAAGAGACTCAGGCCCTCTCTCGCCGCCAGCTGCCGGGCCACCTCCATGCTCCGCTCTCCGATGCCCCGGGGCGGGCTGTTGACGATCCGGGACAGGCGCAGGTCGTCCGAGGGGGAGGCGATCACGTTCAGATAGGCCAGCAGATCCTTGATCTCCGCGTGGTCAAAGAAGCGGGTGCCTCCGATGATCCGGTAGGGGATGCCGGCCCTCTTAAAAGCGAATTCCAGCTGGTTGGACTGGGCGTTCATCCGGTAGAGCACCGCGTGGTCCCGCCAGTTGGCCCCCTGGCTGAAGGCGGCCATGACGGTGGAGGCTACAAACTGGGCCTCCTCGTGCTCGTTGCCGGCAACATAGAGCTGGATCTTGTCCCCGGCGCCCTGGTCTGTCCACAGCTCCTTGCCCTTGCGGCCCAGGTTGTTGCGGATGACGGCGTTGGCCGCGTCCAGGATGTGCCCGGTGCTACGGTAGTTCTGCTCCAGGCGGATGGTGCGGCAGTGTTTGTACTGCTGCTCGAAGGAGAGGATGTTTTCGATGGTGGCGCCCCGGAACTTGTAGATGCTCTGGTCGTCGTCCCCCACCACGCAGATGTTGCCCCAGCCCCCGGCTAGGGTGGAGGCCAGCAGGTACTGGAGGTGGTTGGTGTCCTGGTACTCGTCGATGAGCACGTAGCGGAACTTCCGCTGCCAGTAGGCCCGGGCGTCCTCATGCTGTTCCAAGAGCAGCACGGTGAAGAAAATCAGGTCGTCAAAGTCCATGGCCTCGGCGGCAAAGAGTCGGCGCATGTACTCGGCGTAGATCTCCCCCAGGCGGATGCGGCGGATGTCCCGCTCGGCCTGGGCCTGCTTTTGGTACTCGGCGGCGGAGATACGGGCGTCCTTGGCCCGGCTGATCTCCGCCAGGACGGAGCGGGGGGGATAGACCTTGTCGTCCAGGTTCATGTCCCGCAAGATGCGCTTGATGAGGCTCTGGCTGTCGGCGGTGTCGTAGATGGTGAAGTTGGGGGAGAAGCCCAGCTTGTCCGCGTCCCGGCGCAGGATGCGCACACAGGCGGAGTGGAAGGTACAGGCCCAGATGTCGTTGGCCTCCGGGCCCAGCATGGCCTCCAGCCGGGCCTTCAGCTCCCCGGCGGCCTTGTTGGTAAAGGTGATGGCCAGGATGCGCCAGGGCTCCACCGGGTCCAGGGCCGCCAGCCTGCGGGCTTCCTCCCCTCCGGCCCGAAGCAGAGCCAGCTGCTTCTCGTCCGCGTCCGGCGGGATTTCTGTGCTGTCCCCGCCCCGGCCGTAGCGCAGGAGGTTGGCGATGCGGTTGATGAGCACGGTGGTCTTGCCGCTGCCGGCCCCGGCCAGAATGAGCAGGGGGCCCTCGGTGGCCAGCACCGCCTCCTGCTGCCGCTCGTTGAGCTTTTTAAAGCCGGCGCGGACCACGTTCCGCCGCGCCTCAATATACTGTTTTTCAAAAGTAGTCATCATGAGAGAGATTTTAGCATAGTTTGCCGCCGCTGACAAGGCGCAAAATGGGTTGAAAAAAGAAAGAGCCTGTGATAAGGTTTTGTGCATAAAGGAAGTGAGCTTATGGGGAAGACGATCGCCGTGGTGGACGACGACGTGTATATCGGCAACCTTTTAGAAGAGCTGCTGACGGGGGCGGGCTACCGGGTGCTCCGGGCCTATTCCGGCACCGAAGCGGCGCTGCTGCTGGAGAAAGAGCCCGCCGACCTGGTGCTGCTGGATCTGATGCTGCCGGGCCTGAGCGGGGAGGAACTGCTGCCCCGGCTCCGGGGGAGCAAGGTGATCGTCCTGTCGGCCAAGGCGGCGGTGGGGGACAAGGTGAAGCTCCTGCTGGGCGGGGCGGCGGACTACATCACCAAGCCCTTCCACAGCGAGGAGCTGCTGGCCCGGGTGGCGGTGCAGCTGCGCTCCGGCGGCGGGGACAGCCGGGTGCTGAGCCGCGGCGGGCTCCGCCTGGACACGCTCTCCCATGAGCTTCTGGCGGGCGGCCAGCCGGTGCACCTGACCCGCACGGAGTACGCGATCCTGAAGCTGCTGATGGAAAACCCCGGCCGGGCGGTGGCCCGGTCCACCATCCTGGAGGGCATATTTGAGGACACGCCGGACTGCACCGAGAGCTCCTTGAAGATCCACGTCAGCAACCTGCGCAAAAAGCTCCGGGAGGCGGACGGAGAGGAGCACATCGAGGCCGTCTGGGGCATCGGGTTCCGGCTGCTGTAGATCTTGACGAAATCTTTACCCTTTTCTTTACCGGCGGCTTTACCGGCCTGCGCTAAGATAAAGCCACCTTAAAGGAGGGATGACTATGGAATATGTATTGGAGACCAGGGACCTGACGAAGCGGTACGGCCGCTTTTTGGCCCTGGACAAGCTGACGATGCACGTGCCGAAAGGCTCGATCTACGGCATGGTGGGCAAAAACGGCGCGGGCAAGACCACCCTCATCCGGCTCATCTGCGGCCTGCAGGAGCCCAGCGCGGGGGACTACAGCCTCTACGGCATCCCCCGGCGGGGCCGGATCGAAAAGGCCCGGCGGCGCATGGGCGCGGTGGTAGAGGTCCCCGCTATCTATTCGGACATGAGCGCCGCGGACAACCTGCGGCAGCAGTTTCGCATCCTGGGCCTGCCCTCGGAGGAGGGCATCCCGGAGCTCTTGAAGCTGGTGGGCCTGGAGAACACCGGTAAAAAGCGGGCCGGGAACTTCTCCCTGGGCATGAAGCAGCGGCTGGGCATCGCCGTGGCCCTGGCCGGGGACCCGGACTTTCTGGTGCTGGACGAGCCCATCAACGGCCTGGACCCCCAGGGCATCATCGAGATGCGGGAGTTGATCCTGAAGCTCAACCGGGAGCGGCAGATCACGGTGCTTATCTCCAGCCATATCCTGGACGAGCTCTCTAAGCTTGCGACCCATTACGGCTTTATCAACGAGGGGCATATGGTCCGGGAGCTCAGCGCGGCGGAGCTGGAGGCCGCCAGCCGCAAATGCGTCCGGGCGGTGGTCTCGGACACAAGGGCTCTGGCCCGGGTGTTGGAGGCCACGGGCGCGGAGTATGAGATCGTCTCCCAGACGGAGGCGGACATTTTCAGCCCCGTTACCGTATCCGCCCTGGCGGCCGCCCTCCTGGGGGAGAACTGCGAGCTCGTATCCATGCAGGAGCGGGAGGAGAGCCTGGAAAGTTATTATGTCAACTTGATCGGAGGTGAGGACCATGCGTAAGCTGCTCTCCGCCGATTTTATGAGGCTCAGGAAGAGCCTGGCCTTCTGGCTCATTTTTGCCGCATGTATCGCCATTTCCCTCGCCAGCTTTTATGATGTCTATGACATGTACACAAGGTCCGACACCTATTCCTGCACGCCGGAGGAGATGGTATTCAATATCCTGCCGATGATGGTTTTTGCCTGCCCGATGCTCATCAGTCTGTTCCAGGGCACCGAATACAGCGACGGCACGGTGCGCAACAAGCTGGTCTGCGGGCACCGGCGGGCGGAGATCTATTTTTCGGCGCTGATCGTCTGCTCGGCCGCTTCCCTGTTTATCCTGGCGGTGAACCAGGCGCTGATGTATGTCCTGGGCATCCTGTTCCTGAACTCTCCGCAGATGCCGGCGGGGGAGCTGCTGGTCAAGGTGCTCTGCTGCCTGCTCGCGACGGTGTCTGTCTCGGCCACCTGCCTGACGGTGACGATGAGCATCCAGAAAAAGTCCATCGGGGTCGTCTTGGCGACAGCCGTGATGATCCTCAGCCTGCTGGCCTGCTCCTGGCTGGACTCGCAGCTGCGGGAGGGAGAGACGACGGCCGTGGCCATGATCGTGCACGAGGACGGCACGATGGAGTGGCTTGAACCGGAACCAAACCCGCTCTATATCAGCGGTACGCAGCGGCAGGTCATGGAATTCGCTCAGGACCTGCTGCCCACGGGACAAATCATCCCGGCGTCCAACAATGAATTCGCGCGCATGGAGCGCTGGCCGGCCTTGTCCCTGGCCTTCGCGGCGGCGGTGTCCGCCGTGGGCGTCACGATCTTTAAGAAGAAGGATATCAAATGACAGCACTGTCGTGGGGAATATTGGGAGCGGCCCTGGCCGTAGTAGGCCTGCTGCTGTGGAAGCTCCGCCTGCTGCAAAAGTCGGCGGACGAGATCGGCGCGGCCTTTTCTGAGCGGCTGGAGACAGAGACCAACACCCTGATCGACATCTCCAGCCGGGACCGGCACATGCGCCGCCTGGCGGAGGGCGTCAACGCCCAGCTGCGGCAGCTGCGCGCCCAGCGCCTGCGCTATCAGCAGGGGGACGCGGAGCTGAAAAGCGCCGTCACCAACATTTCCCACGACCTGCGCACCCCGCTCACCGCCATCTCCGGCTATCTGGAGCTGCTGGAGCGGGAGGAGCTGAGCCCCCGGGCGGAGGACTGCCTGTCCGTTATCCGAAACCGGACCGAAGTGCTGGAGCAGCTGACGGAGGAGCTGCTCCGCTATTCCGCCGACGCCGCCGAGGAGGAGCTCCGGCCGGAGCTCCTCTCTCTGCGGGCCGTGCTGGAGGAGAGCCTGGCGGCCGCCTATGTGCAGCTGACGGAGCGGGGGATCCAGCCGGAGATCTCCCTGCCGGAGGACCCGGTGGAGCGCCGCCTGGACCGGGCGGCCCTCAGCCGTGTCTTCGGGAATATCCTCTCCAACGCCGCCAAGTACAGCGCCGGGGACCTGCGGGTCACCCTGACGGAGGACGGCCGCGTCCTCTTTGAAAACGCCGCCCCCGGCCTGGAGAGAGTCCAGCTGGAGCGGCTTTTCGACCGCTTCTATACCGTGGAGAGCGCCCGGAGATCCACCGGCCTGGGTCTGTCCATAGCCCGGCTCCTCACCGAGCGGATGGGCGGCCAGATCTCCGCCCGGCTCCGGGAGGGACGGCTGTGTATCCAGGTAAAATTTTCAAAATGACAAAATTAAGAAACATAATAGATAAAAATGGTTGCAATTCGGTAAAAAATGCGGTATGATGTGGGTGTCTGTTTCCAGACAGAAAGGGACTGCCCATGAAAGAAAAACTGCAAGCCTTCCTGAAAAAGCTTTGGAGCCTGATCAGCGACTCCAAATATGAGAAAGTCATTATCATCGGCGCGCCCATCGCGGCGCTGCTGATCGCGGCCGTGATCGTGGCACCGGCCATCTCCGCTCTGTTCTCTTACGGGCGGGAGCCCGCCCAGGCGGCCGCCCCGGAAGCTGCGCCGGCCCAGAACGTCATTGTGGCGCCGCCCCCCTCCGCGCTGCCCCCGGCGGCGTCTACTGCTGTCCCAGCCTCTTCGGCGGCGCCCTCCACGGAGCCCTCTGCCGGGGCCCAGGAGATCAAGACCGTCATGCGGGCCAGCTCCAGCGACCGGGATCTGTATATCACCGTCTACAACGAGGCCGGCCAGCCGGTCACCGGGGAAGTCTTCAGCCTGAGCGTGACCTTCCCAAACGGCCAGACCTACACCTACGATAGCGACACCGAAGGCAGCTGCTATCTGGTGAAGCTGGAGCCCGGCAACTACTGGGTCACCATGAACGCCCACGAGGGCTACCAGCCGGCCGAGGCCATCAACTGCCAGGTGCTGGGCGAGCTGGTCTATGAGCAGATCGAGGATATCGACGAGTACGTGGAGGTCCTGGACGTGGCCCAGGTGCCGGAGGACGAAGTGAAGACCCCGGACGAGAACACCGCGCCCACGGAGACCGTGGCCGAGGAGATCACCACGCCGGAGGACCCCTATGCCGGCAGCGGCTTTGTACCCCAGCAGCAGCCGGTGCTGGATTCCCGGGGCTACCAGACCTATACCTATACCTTCCACACCGACGAGGCCAACTACCTGTACTACCGGGACCGGGACGAGGTCAGCGACGTGCAGCTGGTGGACGAGGGCCAGGGGGTCTATTACGGCCTGCGCCAGGAGGGCGAGGTGGTCAACGCGGTGGAGCTCTTTAACGAGGACAACACCCCCGTCGCAGAGTATGATATCACCGCGGTCCCCCTTATGAGCGAGCAGCCCGTGGAGATGGGCTGGCGGGAGATCAACGGCAGCATGTACTATTACGACGCCACCGGCAACCCGGTGAAGGGCCTGAAGAAGATCGACGGCCGGGTCTATTATTTCGACGCCTACGGCGTGCGGGCCAGTTCTGTGGGCATCGACGTGTCCTATTATAACGGGGACATCAACTGGCAGGCGGTCAAGGCCCAGGGCATCGACTTTGCCATCATCCGTGTGGGCGGGCGCACCTGGCAGTCGGGCGTCCTGTATGACGACTACCGGACGGTGGAATACTTCACCAAAGCCAAAAACGCCGGGCTGAAGGTGGGGGCTTATTTCTACTCCACGGCCATCACCCCCCAGGAGGCGGTGGAGGAGGCAAGCGTGGCCCTCCAGACCCTCAACGGCGTGGGGCTGGACTACCCGGTCTTCTTTGACACCGAGTACTCCGGCATCCGGCCCGAGGGCCGGGCGGATAACCTCAGCACCGCCGAGCGCAGCGAGATCATCCGGGCCTTCTGCGAGACCATCCGCAACAGCGGCTACCGGGCGGGGGTCTACACCGGGGAGTACTTCATGAAGAATAACCTGGACTACAACAGCATCTCCCAGTACAGCATTTGGCTTGCCAGCTATACTCTGGACAACGCCCTGCCCAACTTCGGCGGCCGCTACGACATGTGGCAGTTCACCGACAGCGGCCTCATCGACGGCATCAACGGCTATGTGGATATGAACGTAGTATTTTAAAAGAGAAAGTCTCTAAGACCCCGGCGATCATGACAATCACCGGGGTCTCAACTGTGGACAAACCCTATGCTGCGTATGAAAAACGAGTGAGCAGCGGGGGTGCGCGAGGGGGCAAGGCCCGCCTCGCGTTTGGATCGCGCCAGCAAAACGCCCGGTTTACCGGGCTTTTGCCGAGCGTAGCGAGTTTTTTCAGAAGGGCAAGCCCTTCTGAAAAAAGTGGCGCAGAAGGGGCTGTGAAAAAAGTCCCTGAAAAAAAGAAGAGAGTTGCCAAGGAAGACCTTGGTAACTCTCTCCTTTTTTGG
>CANQTO010000004.1 GCA_947626785.1 uncultured Oscillospiraceae bacterium | reverse complement strand
ACGTCCCCCCGGACGATCCGCTGGGCCAGGCCCTCGGCGATGGCGGTCTTGCCCACGCCGGGCTCGCCGATGAGCACCGGGTTGTTCTTGGTCTTCCGGGAGAGGATGCGGATCACGCTGCGGATCTCCGTGTCCCGGCCGATGACCGGGTCCAGCTCATTGTCCCGGGCCCGCTGCACCAGGTCGGTGCCGTACTTATTCAAAGCGTCGTAGGTGCTCTCCGGGTTGTCCCCGGTGACGGGGGCGGTCTTGACCTTGCTCAGCTCCGCGGTAAAGGCGGCGCGGGTGATGCCGTGGTCGGCCAGGAGCCGCTTGATGGAGGGTCCGCCGGCGGCAAAGAGGCCCAGCATCAAATGCTCCACGGAGACATACTCGTCCCCCGCCTTCTTGGCGGCTTTCTCCGCCTCGGACAGGACCCGCCCGGTCTCCGGGGAGAGGTAGACCTCCGCGGGGCTGCCCAGCTTGGGCAGGGCGGAGATGGCCCCGTCCAGCTCGGCCAGCAGCGCGTTGCAGTCCGCGCCCAGCTTGCCCAGCAGGGAGGGGATGAGCCCTCCGTCCTGGTCCACCAGGGCGTAGAGCAGGTGCTCCGGCGCCAGGGAGCCGTTCCGGTTCTCCTGGGCCATGGCCTGGGCGGTCTGCACCGCCTCCAGGCTCTTCTGTGTATAATTCTGTGCGTTCATACGCTCACTTCCATTCTATCAGATGTGTACCGGCGAATTGATCATGTGGGAATAATACGCCGCCTCCACCTCGTGGGCGTCCAGCCGCCCGCTGAGGCTGTTTTTCATCAGCCGGTCGAAGAGCTTGATGTACTCCGACAGGGCCTGGGCCAGCTCCTCGGGGGAGCAGTTCCGGTCCGGGGCACAGATGCTTCGGCTGAAGCGCCCGTCGTAGAGGGCGTAGTCCGGCCGCAGGCCGGTAGCCGGGCGCAGGTGGGCGTCCTCGATGCGCTTCCAGAGGGAGAAGAAGCTGGTCATGGCCTGGATCAGCGCGGCGGACTGGGTCCGGAACATCACCGACAGCTCCCCGATGGCCTCCTCCCCGCCCCGGTAGAGCTCCACCTCGTACTTCACCGTGGGCCGGTATTTGTACTCTAAGGAGCTTTTCAGGGACATGCTGAAGCTGTTGGGCGCGAAAAAGGGCACCAGGTCCCCGCTGGGGCGCATCAGCTGCTCGATGGCCGAGAGCACGTCGTTGATCCGCCGCTCGGGGGTCACCAGATCCACATACTCGGCCAGGATCTGGTTGATGAGGTTGGAGCGGTTGGTGCCCAGCCGGTGGGCCAGCGCGTCCACCTCCCGGACCACCTCCTCGCTGAGCATCAGGCTGTACAGGGTCTTTTTCATCGTTCGGCTCCTCCATCCTTCTTTTACTGTCCTTATTCTAATACGGCGCTTCAAATTTGTCAATAGTTATATATAAATTTATAAGCAAATTATATAAACTGGGGGCAAACTACTTCTGTCTTGATTTTTCCCTTTCTTTCAGATATAATGACTGACGGAGCTGGAGAGATACCCAAGTGGTCGAAGGGTCCGCACTCGAAATGCGGTAGCCGGGCACTCCCCGGGCAAGGGTTCGAATCCCTTTCTCTCCGCCAAACATATCTGTCCCCCCGTTGAAACGGGGGGACAGATATGTTTGGGTGATAAATTAGGGATTCGAAGGGAGCGGTGTTAGAAAACGTGCCGGGGGCACGTTTTCCCCGCGACCCGGCCCGCCCGCAGGCGGGCGAATCCCTTTCTCTCTCCATCTCTCCGCTTCGCTCAATTTTGTTGGGAGGGGAAGCCCATCCCCTCCCAAACCTACCCCATTGAAAATTCAGACAAAGGCAGGAGACTCTCATGATCTTAGAATCCTTCGTGTTGGAGTGCCGGGACAAGGAGCAGCTCATCGGCTTCTATTCCCGGCTTCTGGGCTGGCCGGTGGTGTACCGGGACGAGGAGTTCGTCCGCATCCAGGACCCGGACAGCGGCGTGGGCCTGGCCGCCCAGCAGGCGGAGGACTACCGCGCCCCCGTCTGGCCCTCGGAGGAGGGGAAGCAGCAGATGCAGGCCCACCTGGACTTTGCCGTCCGGCGGTCGGAGTACCGGGAGACGCTGGAGAGGGCCCTGAGCTTAGGGGCCCGGATGGCCCCGGCCCAGTTCGGGGCGGGGGAGTGGACCACTCTGCTGGACCCGGCGGGACACCCCTTCTGTCTGGTGCTCTGCGATTAAAAAACACGAAAGCCGTGGAATTTGCGGCTTTCGTGTTTTTTCATTCTATTCTACTGTATTTTCGCTCGCCGGAAGGAGCGCGGCGGCAGCGTCCCAGCTGCCGTCCGTGCAGTACCCGGCCAGAGCCGCCGGCAGGCCGCCGGTCCAGGTCTCCGGCAGCTCCCCGGTGTCCGGGACCTCCCCCGCGGCGACCCGCTCCAGGCAGACAGCGGCAAAGGGGTCGCCGGCGCCCGTCTCCCCCGCATAGGGCGGGGCGTAGCCCATGGCCTGCAGGGCGGCCAGGCCCTCCGGGGCGCTCAGGCACCAGGCCACAAAGTCCAGAGTGGCCTGAATGTCGTTCAGGTCCGCGTCCTTATTGACCATCCAGAAATCCTCCGCCTGGGCCCAGAGCACCTGGCTCTCCTCCTCCCCGGCGGGGAAGGCCACCGGGATCGTGAACAGCCGGGCGCCGGGCAGGGCGGCGCGGATCTCCGGGTACGCCCAGGAGCCGGTCAGGCAGAAGATGGCCTGGCCGGAGCAAAATTCCTCCAGCCCCGCGGCCGCGGAGAGGGACGGAAGCTCGGAGACCTCGCGGGAGGAGTTGGCGGTATACAGATCCCAGACCGTCTTGAAGCTCTCCCCGTCCGCGCCGCAGCGGGCGGCGGCGTCCGCCAGCAGGGCGGCGGAGCTGTGCCCGTCGGCCCCGGACAGGCCCAGGGAGGCAAAGGCCGTGAAGCCCAGCTCCTCCCGGCGCCAGTGGACATCCTCCGCCAGGGCACGGAGGCCTTCCAAGGTGCTCAACTCATCAAAATTGTGGTCCGCCTGTTCGATCAGGCTGTCATTGACCAGCAGCCCATAGGAGCGCAGGCTCCAGGGCAGGGCCTGGACCGTCTCCCCGTCGCCGTAGGCGAAATAGGGCACGCTCAAAGCCGCGTAGGCCGCCGAATCGCTCAGGTCCCAGGCGTAGCCGCTCCAGTCCGGCAGCTGCTCCGCCGTAAAGGTGAAGAGCGTGGGGGCCTCGATCTTGGTCATTTCTTCCTCCAGCGCGGCCTCATAGCTCCCCTCCTCCGGGGAGACCACCGTCACCGGCACGCCGCTCTGCTGGGTATAGAGCGCGGCCAGCTGCTGCCACTGGCCGTCCTGCTCCGGCGCGGGGTTCAGGACATAGACCGAAGCCTCCTCATTGGTGGCCGGGCTCACTTCCGCTACCGGCAGGGACTCGGCCTGGCAGCCCGTCAGGGCCAGGACCGCGCACAGGACCAGGGCCAGGCTTATCTTTCTCTTTGCCGCCATTGTCATTCCTCTTTCTCTATCTCTATATCGAGCCCCAGCTCCTTGGGCAGAAAGCGGGGGCATACGTTCTCCGACACGGTGATGACCGACGAGGCCAGGTGGGTGCCGATGCCGATGGCCTCCTCCATGCTCTTGCCGTAGGTGAGGCCGATGGCCACGCCGGCGCAGAAGGCGTCCCCGGCGCCGGTGGTGTCCCGCACCTTGACGGGCCGGGCCGGATACACGCCCCGGTTCCCCTGCATATCGGCATAGACCGCGCCCTTGCTGCCCATGGTGACCACCATGGCGGGGATGCGGGCGCTGGCCACGCAGCGGGCCAGCTCCTCGCTGAGCGCCTCCGGCTCCAGGCCGGAGAAATCCTGCACGAAGAGGATGCCCGCCTCCTGGACGTTGCACACAAAGCAGTCGATGGACTGGAGAAAGTCCCGCCGCTGGGAGGCGATGCTCATGTTGGCCACCACCGCGTAGACCTTCTTGCGGTACTTCCGGGCGTATCGGAACACCCGTTTGATGACCTCCTTGTCCATGTCCAGCTCCACCACCACGCTGTCCGCGTCGGCGAAGATCTCGTCGCCCTTCTCGTCCAGCAGCTCCACCATGGCGTCCATGACGGGCCGCTTGGAGATGGAACTGACGATGTCCCCGGTGCTGTCAAAGACGGCCAGCCAGATGCCCATGCCGTCAGGCACGGAGACCACATAGCGGGTGTCCACCTTGTGGTTGTTCAGCTTGCGGAGGACCTCCTCCCCCTGGGCATTGTCGTCCACCATGCTCACGAAGCGGGGCCGGAGCTCCACGTTGGCGATATCCTCCACCACGTTGCGCCCCACGCCCCCGTGGACGAACTCCACCGAGCCCGCGTTGCGCCCGGCGGGGATGTACTTGTTGTCCGGGAAGCCCTTCACGTCCACAAACACGTTGCCTACTACCACTATGGCCATACGCGCGTCCTCTCTTTATCTAAGCGTTTGTTTTTTACAGGTCAAGCTTCAGGTCGCCCTCTTTGATCCAGCCCCACTTGCGCAGGGGCAGGGAGAAGAGCCAGCTGAGCAGGGCCGGCAGCACGAAGGAGACCAGCAGGAGGCCCAGCCAGTCCAGGCCGGTGATGGCGGCCTTGGCCCCGGCGGCCACATCCGCCGCCCAGCCGGAGTACACGCCGATCTGCCCCACCAGGCCGCAGGTGCCCATGCCGGAGGAGATGGCCGCGCCGTTCATTTCCAGATGGAAGATGCAGGTGGCCACCGGCCCTGTCACCGCCGCGGCCAGGGTGGGCGGCAGCCAGATCCGGGGGTTCTTGACGATGTTGCCCATCTGGAGCATGCTGGTGCCCAGGCCCTGAGCGACCAGACCGCCCCAGCGGTTTTCCCGGAAGCTCATCACGGCGAAGCCCACCATCTGGGCGCAGCAACCGGCCACGGCCGCCCCGCCCGCCAGGCCCACCAGGCCGAAGGAGGCGCAGATGGCCGCGCTGGAGATGGGCAGGGTCAGCACGATGCCCACCAGCACCGAGACTATGATGCCCATGAAGAAGGGGTGCAATTCGGTGGCCCACATGATGGCCTTGCCGAAGGCGGAGGCCGCCGCCCCCACCGGGGCCGCGATCAGCGCCGAGCAGCCCACGCCGATCAAAATGGTGACGATGGGGGTCACCAGGATGTCCACCTTCGTCTCGTGGCTGACGGCTTTGCCCACCTCGGAGGCAACGATCGCCACGAAAAACACCGCCAGCGGGCCGCCGGCGCCGCCCATGGCGTTGGTGGCGTAGCCCACGGGGATCAGGGAGAAGAGCACCATGGGCGGACAGCGCAGCGCCGAGCCGATGGCCACGGCCATGCCCGGCCCCACCATGGCCGAGGCCAGGCCGCCGATGGTATAGCTCACCGCGCCCTCGCCGCTGCCCACGGTGACGATGGCCGCGTTCAGAAAGCCCAGGCCGAACTGGGTGCCGATGGTGTTCAGGATGGTGCCCACCAGGAGCGTACAGAAGAGGCCCTGGGCCATGGCGCCCATAGCGTCCACAAAATACCGCCGGGCGGAGAAGACGATGTCCTTCCGCCGGAGAAAAGCCCGAAGTTTATCCATAGCGCGGTTCCTCCCTCGCGGCCGCTTTCCGCGGCAAACCCAACTTCAAACAAACTTCAAATTTAAACTCCATTATAACTTTCCCCCCGTCCCTCTGTCAATGCGCGGAAGGACGGATTTTTCTTAAATCTGACAGAAGACGGCAAAACGAAGCCGGAAAAAAACCGTGTCGGTTTAGGCCGCCAGAGACAAGGAAACACACGCGGTCAAAGGCATCCTTTGGGCATAACTTTCGTTGCGGGGCCTTGACAACCACAAAGGTTGCCAGCGGCCCCGCGCCTAAGTTCTGCCTTAAATTCTGCTCTTTGACCGTGCTTCGCAGTTTTGCGTGAGAGATTTTTCGTTCTCGCTAAGCGAACAACGCAGGGAATCCTTTGTGGATTTCCGAGGCTTTTCGCAACGCGAGGGCGGAAAAGATCCGCGCAAAACCGTATGTTTCCTTATCTCTGGCGGCCTTGTCCCGGCTTCGTTTTGATTTGATCTGACCTTTCAGGCCGTTTTCTCCAGCAGGAGGGCTTTGGAGAAGAGGAACTCATAGCGGCCCTGGGGGGACTCGGCGTCCACGGAGGGCTCCTGGTCCAGGCCCAGCAGCTCCCCGCTCTCCGCGGAGACATAGGCCTCGTACTTCATCCAGTCGCTGCGGAAGACCAGGCGGTAGAGGTCCTCCTGCCGCTCCAGCTCCAGGAAGCGGACCTGGTCGGGCCGGAAATCCAGCTCCTTCAGGGCGGTCTGCACGGCGGTCAGGTAAGAGACGGTCATATCTTGAAATTTCATGGTTCTGCATCCTTTCATATTTTATTTGGAAACTTTCGGAATTCCTTCCGTTTCCCTTTGCCTGATGAAAGAATAGCAGGCAATTTTAAAAGAAATATTAATCAGAAAAATAACAGGAAAAATTTTTTTCGTTTTTTAAAATATGACGGTGAAGACGCTGCCCTTGCCCGGCTCGCTCTCCACCCGGGCGCTGCCGCCGTGAAACTCGGCCACCTCTTTGACCATGGCCAGGCCCAGGCCGCTGCTGCCCTCGTCCCCGTGGGAGGGATCGGCCTGCCAGAAGCGCTGCCAGACCTTGTCCAGGTCCTCCGGGGCGATGCCGATGCCGTCGTCCTCCACCCGGAGCACCGCCCTGTCCCCCTCCGGCCAGAGGGAGAAGCGGATGTGCCCGTTCTCTTTTCCGTACTTGTAGGCGTTCTGGAGCAGATTCTGGATCACCCGGGAGATCAGGGTGGGGTTGAAGCGGGCCATGACGCCGGGCCGGATATCCGTCTCCAGGCTTATGCCCCGGTCCTGGGCGGGGATGAACTCCTCCACCGCCGCCTGGGCAAAGGCGCTCAGGTCCGCCTCCTTCATAGGATAGCGGTCGGTGCCGTGCTGCATGCGGGTCAGGCCCAGCAGCTGCTGCACGATGTCGGACATGCGCCGGGCCTGGCCCTCGATGACCCCGATGGAGCCCAGAAAGTCCTCCTCCGTCTTGTCCTTCCGCCGGGCCCGGTCGCACTCGGCCAGGATGACGGTGATGGGCGTGCGCAGCTCGTGGGAGGCGTCGGAGGCGAACTGCCGCTCGGCGTGGAAGCTCCGCTCCAGGCGGCTGAACATCCGGTCAAAGGCCTGGCTCAGGCGGCGCATCTCCTTGGGGCCCCGCTTCAGGTCCACCCGGGCGCTCAGGTCCGCCCCGTCGGAGATGGAGTCCGCCGCGGAGAGGATCTTCTCCATGGGCCGGAAGGTGTCCCAGGCGATGAGCCAGCCGCCGCCGATGGTCAGGATCAGGATGGCCGGCAGCAGGGTCAGGGTCAGCACCAGGATCACGTGCATCAGGCCGCTCTCATCGGCCGAGGAGATGAGGCCCCGGATCCACAGACCCGTGACGCTCATGTCCACATAGGCGTCATATAAATAGTAGTCCTCGCCGCCGATCTCCACGCTGCGGATGATGTTGGGCTCAAAGGGCAGATCTGTCTCCAGCCCCGCCGGGGCGGCGGAGAGGCGGAGCTGGCCCTGGCTGTCGTAGAAGAAGCAGTAGACCCCGTGGCTGTAGGGGTCCAGGTCCTCCCAGTCAAAGCGGCCGTTGTCGAACTCCACGTCGTCGGCGTTGTCCAGCACCACGTCCACCAGCCGCTCCGCCGGGTCGTTGGGCAGAGCGTGGGCGTTGATGACCAGGATGAACACCAGCACCATGGCCGCCAGCAGCAGGATCATCAGGGTGAACCACAGGATCAGCCGGAATTTCGCGGACATGCCTTATTCCTCCTTCAGCACCCAGCCGGTGCCCCAGACCGTGTGGATCAGCTTTTTGTCAAAGCCCGTGTCCATCTTCTTGCGCAGATAGCTGACGTACACGTCCACCACGTTGGTGCCGCCCTCGTAGTCGTAATTCCACAGGTTGTTCTCAATCATCTCCCGGGAGAGCACCACGCCCTTGTTGCGCAGCATGTACTCCAGCAGGGCGTACTCCTTGGCCGTCAGCTCGATGCGCTTTCCCGCCCGGGTGACAGTCTTGGACGCCGCGTCCAGGCTCAGGTCCGCCGCGGTATAGATATTGGAGCGGTTGCCGGTGTATTTCCGCGTCATGGCCCGGACCACGGCCATCAGCTCCTTAAAGTCGAAGGGCTTGACCAGATAGTAGTCCCCGCCGCTCTCCAGGCCCTCCACCCGGTCCATCACCCCGTCCCGGGCGGTGAGGAACAGCACCGGCGTGGCGTTCCCCTCCCGGCGCAGGCGGCGCACCAGCTCAAAGCCGTCCAGCTTGGGCATCATCACGTCCAGGATCATCACGTCGTACTGGGTACCGGCGGCGTAGTCCAGGGCGTCCAGGCCGTTGAAGCAGCTGTCCACGCTGTAGCCCTCGTCCTCCATGGCCTCGGAGATGATGCGGTTGAGGTTCCTCTCGTCCTCTACAACTAAAACGCGCATGGCATATTCTCCTTTACTTTTTGATACGCCAAGGATAGCTGAAAAATTTTAAAGAAAATTTAATTCTTTTCTTAGAAAAATCTTTTATAGTGGAGACATGAAATTGAAAGATATACAATCAAAGGAGGACAGAAACATGAAAAGATCCGTTAAGATCCTGCTGGCCGTGCTGGCGCTCGTTCTGGTAGCCGGAGGCGTGGGCCTGGGCTTTGCCCTGGGACGGGGAAACGGCAGCAACATCGCCCGGGAAGAGGCTTTGAACATCGCGCTGGACCAGGCGGGCCTGAGCAAGAGCGATGTGAACGATATCGACATCGAGCTGGAGCGCCGCCGGGGCGGCAACGCCCGCTATGAGGTGGACTTCGAGTACCTGGGCACCGACTATGACTGCTTTATCGACGCCGCGACCGGCCAGGTGCTGGCCTTCTCCGGCCCCGCCGCGAATACCGCCGGCGGCTTCCAGAGCTTTGGCCAGCCCCAGAGCCAGGCGCCGGCCAATGCCCCCGCTGAGGCTCCGGTCAACGCCCCCGCCCCCGCCCAGGCTCCGGCTGCCCCGGACACGCCGGCCGCTCCTGAGACGTCAACCGCCCCGGAGGGCTCCATCAGCCGGGAGGAGGCTCTGAAGATCGCCCTGGCCGATGTGGGTCTGGAGGAGAGCCAGGTCTATGACCTCAGCATCGAGCAGGACCGGAAGAAGGGGACCGCCGTATACGAGGTGGACTTTGACACGGAGGACACGGAGTTTGACTACACCATAGACGCCGCCACCGGCGCGATCACCCGCATGGACTCCTCTCCGAAGCAGCTTCTGGGGCAGGACGCCGCGGCTGCCGCCCAGCAGTCCGAGGAGCTCATCGGCCGGGAGTCGGCTCTGGCCGCCGCTCTGGCGGACGCGGGACTGGCGGAGAACGATGTCTATGACATCGGCATCGAGCTGGACCGGCGGCTCCGCTCGGTCTGCTACGAGGTGGACTTTGAGACCGCCTCCACCGAGTACGAGTACGACATCGACGCGGTGACAGGCGAAGTCCTCAACAGCCGCACCGAGCCCAACCGTTAAAATACAGCGTTTTTCCAAATCACCGCGGAGAAAAATTCTCCGCGGTGATTTTTTTGGCCTGTCCCTTGTCCTTTTTCCTAATCTATGATATTCTTTTGTTTATGCCGGTGGAAGCCGTAATAGTAGACCAGCAGCAGCACGCTGCACATGGCCCAGCCCGCCGGATAGCCCAGGGCTACGACGGTGATGCCGCCGATCAGCCGGTAGGTGACGAAGAGATACAGCTGCCGGAAGAAGACGAAGGCGCTGAGCATGATGATCATGGTGCTCTTGGTGTCCCCCGCGCCCCGGAGAGCCCCGGAATAGACCTGATTGATGGCAAAGGTCAGATAGAAGGGCGAGATGATCCGGATAAAGAAGGAGCCGAACTGGACCACCTCCGGCTCCTGGTTGAAGAGCATGGTCAGCTGGGGGGCGAAGAGCATCAGCGGCGTCAGAATGACCAGCATCATGACCAGGCCCATCACCATGCCGTACTTGGGGGCCGAGCGGGCCCGCTGGTAGTTGCCCGCCCCCAAGTTCTGCCCCACGAAGGTGGACAGGGCGATGGAGAGGGACATCATGGGCAGCATGGCAAAGGCGTCGATCCGGTTATAGGCGGTCCAGCCGGCCATGCAGGCGCTCTCAAAGCGGTTGATGTAGCCCTGGACGAAGATGTTGGAGATGGCCGTGATGAACATCTGAAGGGCCGAGGGGATGCCGATGGCGCAGATCTTGGCCAGAATGGCCCTGCTGGCGCTGAGCCGGCGCAGGTCCACCCGATAGTCCGCCGTGCTGCGGGAGAGCATGCGCATCACCAGCAGGGCCGACATAAACTGGGACGCGATGGTGGCTACGGCGGCACCGGCGATGCCCATGTGAAAGTACCGGACGAAGAGGATGTCCAGCACCGTGTTGGTCAGAGCGGAGAAGATCAGAAAATACAGCGGGTGGGCCGAGTCCCCCACCGCCCGGAGGATGCCGGCGCCGGTGTTGTACAGCAGCATACCGGAGATGCCCCAGAAATAGATGGTCAGATACTCCACCGCCTGGTCGAACACGTCCGCGGGCGTCTCCATCAGGCGGAGCATGGTGGGCGTGAGCGACACGCCCAGGGCCGTCAGCGCCACGCACAGGACCAGGGTCATGACCATGTTGGTCTGGACGGACTGGTGCAGCTTCTCCCGGTCCTTGGCCCCGTAATACTGAGAGATGACCACGCCGGCGCCGGAGGACAGGCCGGAGAACAGGCCGATCATGGAGTTGATGATGGGCCCGGTGCAGCCCACGGCGGCCAGGGCCTGCCGGCCCACAAAGTTGCCCACGACCAGGGTGTCCACCGTGTTGTACAGCTGCTGGAAGACGTTGCCGATCAGCAGCGGGATCGCGAACTCGATCAGCAGCCGGGGGATGCTGCCCGAAGTCATGTCCGTATCTTTGCGGCGCGCGCGGCGCAGGGTCAAAGCCAAGAAAAAGGACCTCCCATCCGAAAATCACAGTCAAAATACAGGTCTTTTCAAGTATATGCCCGCTGTGGAAAATTGTCAATTCCCCCCGGGGAAAAGTCCTGTTCGCGGGAATTTTTTGAAGGTTTTTGTTATTTTCTTACAGTTTTTTGTATTTCATAGACAAGTGGGGAATACGTATGAGTATCGGCAGAAAAAATCAAGACCCTCCCATCCCGGTCCCTGACCGGGACGCGTCGGAGCGTCTGTTTGAGAAGATCACCCAGGAGCTGGACATCCAGCCTAAGGAGAAGCGCCGCCGGCGCAATTACCGGGCGGAGGCGACCTTCCTGTACGCCGCGCCGAAGATCGCGGCGCTGCTGCTGGTCATGGCCGCCCTGCTGTTCCTGCTGGCCGAGGTGACCACCCCCTCCACGGTGAAAGACCTGGACCGGACCCCCACCAAAAACGGGGAGAGGATCAGCTTCTCCGTCACCCGCCCCATGATGGTCGACAGTGTCTCCGCCTCTCTGAACGGCCGCGATCTGCCCGTGGGCCAGGAGGCCGAGAGCTACTGGGTGAACATCACGGAAAACGGGGACCTGGATCTGCAGCTCCAGAGCATTTTGGGCAACGTCTGGACCACGCGGATGTTCATCTCGGGTCTGGACACCCAGACGCCCCATCTGGCCGGCTATGAGACGGAGGGGACGATGCTGCGCATCTACCTGACCGACGGAGAGGACGGCTCCGGCATCGACTGGAGCACGGCCGGCGCCTATTACACCGGCAGCGGTGAGGCCTACCCCATAGAGGGCACGGATGAGGCGGAGAGCGCCATCCTGCTCAGCATCCCCCAGGTCCCGGTCACGGTGCGGGTGTCCGACCGGAAGGGCAACGAGCTGAGCGTCAGCGTCATTCCCGGCAGCTGAAAGAGGCGCCGGACCACCGGAGGGATCATTTTGCGCGGCCTGTTTTGATTTTCCTTGTATTTGAGAAAGCAGTTGTGCTATACTAAGAGGAACTATGCAGACGCCAGGCCGCCGGGACACAGAAACTCATCGATACGAAGCGATCGCGTTGGATTTATGAGAAAGACAGGGCGGGACGGAAGATGGCAAAGGGAAACCTGAATTATCAATACTATGCTCATCTTGCCAGGCGTATCCGGGAAGGGGACCAGGACGCCTTTGCCGAGCTCTATGAGAGCACCTATCCGGACCTCTACCGCTATGTCTTTTATTTTCTGAAGGAGCCGGACGCGGTGGACGACGTGCTCCAGGAGACCTACATATCCATCTACCGGAACATCGGTTCTCTCAAGCTGGACCAGGTCTTTCTCTCCTGGATCAAGCAGATCGTCTACCATGAATGCTGCGACTATCTCCGCCGGGAGAAGTACAGCTGGGAGAGCTCTATGGATATCACCGAGGCCAACCAGATGCTCAGCCGCGCCGCCCTGGAGACGGAGGACGAGTGCTTCCAGCCGGTCTATGACCGGGACACCGCCCGCCAGCTGCGGGCAGCCCTGGACCAGCTCCCCTTCAAAGAGCGGCAGGCCTTCCTGCTGCGCTATGACAACGATCTGAAGCTGGAGCAGGTGGCGGACTTTATGGACGTGAGCCTGGCCACGGCCAAGCGCTACATCCTTCGGGCCCGCACCGCCCTGCAAAAAAGCCTTTCCTATATGAAGGAGACCGTATGAGGCACCCTGTGAAGTGTACAAAACAGCCCTCCGGCCGGCTGCGCCGGGGGCTCATCCTGCTGCTGGCCTCCCTGCTGCTCCTGAGCGGCTGCGGCGGGGGAGGGGCGGAGCCCGCCGCCCCCGATCCCGCGCCCCAGGCCCCCGCTCCGGAGGCCCAGGACCTGGCGGCCTCTCCCGCGGCGGAGGCCAAGGGCAGCCGGCCCAACGACTCCACTGTGTACCTGCCCCAGGCGCCCGGCGAGGCCACCCTGGGCTTCGAGCCTCTGCTGGTGGACGTGTCCAACGCCGCCCAGGGCTATGTGATGGTCCGCTATACCGGCTCCGCCGCCCAGGCCAACCTCCAGCTGACCGGCCCGGACGGAGTGAATTACAAATATTTTCTCCCTCCCTCGGAGGAGTTCGCGGCCCTGCCCCTGACCGGCGGCAGCGGCAGCTACGCGGTGGACGCCTATGAGAACATCGAGGGCAACCGCTATTCGGTCCTGTACAAGGAGACCCTGCAGGCGGAGCTGGAGGACGAGCTGCTGCCCTTCCTGTACTCGAACCTCTACGTGGATTTTGACGAGCAGACCGAGGCGGTGGCCAAGGCCCGGGAGATCGTGGCTCCGGCATCCAACGATCTGGAGGCCGTGTCCCTGGTGTACCACTTTGTGGTGGAGAACGTGACCTACGACACCCAGAAGGCGGAGACCGTCACCAGCGGCTACCTGCCCGTGGTGGACGAGACGCTCCACAGCGGCAAAGGCATCTGCTTTGACTATGCCGCCCTCACCGCCGCCATGCTCCGCTCCCAGAACATCCCCACCAAGCTGGAGATCGGCTACGCCGGCGCCATCTACCACGCCTGGATCAGCGTATACACCCAGGAGACCGGCTGGATCGACCGGGTCATCGAGTTCTCCGGCGACGCCTGGACCCGCATGGACCCCACCTTCGCCTCCGGCAACAACAACAGCGACGCGATCTTGAAATACATCGGCGACGGCTCCAATTACGCCTTGCAGTACTCCCATTGACGGGAGGAGAAAGGAGACTTTATGAAGACTTTGAGCAACGCGGAACTGGCCAGCTTCTGCGGCCAGCTGGCTTTGATCCTCCGCTCCGGCATCTCCTCCCTGGAGGGCCTTTCCATCATGCTGGACGACACCTCCTCCGCCGAGGGGCAGGAGCTCCTCCGGGGCCTGCTGCGGCACGTGGAGACCGGCGGCACCCTCTCTGAGGCGGTGCAGTCCGCCGGCTGCTTCCCGGCCTACATGTGCAATATGCTGGAGCTGGGCGAGCAGTCCGGCCAGCTGGACGACGTGATGCAGTCCCTCTCCGCCTACTACCGGCGGGAGGATGAACTGGCCCGGAGCATCAAGAGCGCCGTCACCTACCCCCTGGTCATGCTGGGGATGATGGTGGTGGTGATGCTGGTGCTGATCGTGAAGGTCCTGCCCGTCTTCAATCAGGTGTTCCAGCAGCTGGGCGCCGGACTCACGGGCATCTCCGGGGCGGTGCTGCGCATGGGCGAGAGCCTGAGCCGCTACAGCGTGATCTTTATCGCCGTGGCCGCCGTTCTGGCCGCCCTCTGCGCCGCTCTCTTCCTCAGCCCCAAGGGCCGGGCGGGCCTGAAAAGCTTCTCCGCCCGCTTCTTCGCCACCAAAAAGCTCTCTGAGCTGATCGCCTGCGGCCGCTTTGCCAACGGTATGCACCTGGCCCTCAGCAGCGGCCTGAACATCGACCAGAGCCTGGAGACCGTCTCCCGCATCGTGGAGCATCCCACCGTCAGCGGCAAGGTGGAGCAGGTGCGCCAGGCGGTGGCCGAGGGCGGCAGCCTCAGCGACGCCATCATCCAGGCGGGGCTCTTCTCCGGCCTCTACGCCCGGATGATCAATATCGGCGTGAAGACCGGCGCCATCGACGAGGTGCTCCAGCAGATCTCCCTCCAGTACGATGAGGAGATCGAGCAGCGCATGGCCGCCGCCATCTCCAAGCTGGAGCCCACCTTGGTGGCCCTGCTGTCCGTGGCGGTGGGCATGATCCTGTTGTCCGTGATGCTGCCGCTGATGGGCATCATGGCGAACATCGGCTGAGGAGGCGCCCATGAACCGCTTTCAAAAGGCGCGCCCCCGCTTCGGCGGGGCCGGGCGGCTGCTCTCCGCGGCACTCTTCCTGGCGGTGCTGGCGCTGTTCGTGCTGGGGCTGGACAACATCTCCGGCATCACCTCCCGGCAGGAGGCGGAGGGCCTGGAGAATTCCATCCGGCAGAGCGCGGTCCACTGCTACGCCCTGGAGGGCTTCTATCCGGACAGCCTGAGCTATCTGGAGGAGCACTACGGCCTGACCTACGACAAGGACAAATACATCGTCTCCTATGAGATCATCGGTTCCAACCTGATGCCGGACGTGTCCGTCATCCCGCTCAAGTAAGGGGGGCCTATGAAGAGAAGCTTTCGCTCCCAGAGCCATGTGACCGATATGCTCTTCACCCTGGGCCTGTTCTGCGTCTTCGCGGCGGCGGCCTTCATCCTGGTGATGATCGGCATCCAGGTCTACCAGAGCACGGTCGCGCAGATGCAGGACACCTATTCCACCCGCACGGCCATCTCCTACGTGGACGAGAAGGTCCGCCAGCACGACGTGGCCGGCGGGGTGGAGCTGGCAGAGCTGGAGGGCGTCCCGGCCCTGAAGCTGACCGACACGCTCAACGGCGAGGACTACCATACGTATATCTATTCCGATGGGGAATACCTCTGCGAGCTGACCGTCCGCCCCGGCGCGGAGCCCAGCCTCAACCTGGGCGAGCAGATCCTGCCGGTGCGGGACTTCTCCATCGAGGACGCGGGCGGGGGCTTTCTGGCCTTTTCCGCGGCGAGCAGCGAGGGCGGCAGCCTGCGCTTCCTGCTGCACACCCGCAGCGGCTGGGCCTGAGGCCGGAGGGAGGACGCTATGCAGAAATTCAACAGCAACCGCTCCAGCCGGCTCTTCCTGATCGAGCTGATCATCGCCATTTTGTTCTTCTCCCTGGGCAGCGCCGTGTGCGTGCAGGCCTTCGTCAAGGCCCACAGCTTCAGCGCCCAGGCCCGGGATCTGGCCTTCGCCTCCTCCACCGTCTCCAGCGCCGCCAACGTGCTGCGCTATTCGGACGCCTCCGCGGAGCAGTTTGAGGCCTATTTCCCCGGAGCCGCCCAGGATGCGGACGGCGCGCTCTTCGTCACCTACGACGAGAGCTTTGCCCCCTGCCAAGAGGAGGAGGCCGCCTATGTCCTGCGGGCGGAGACCGCCACGGAAGGCTCGGTCCGGGCCTGCCATATCAGCATGGGCGGCCAGTCCGGCACCCTCTATGAGCTGGACCTGCGCTGGCCCGCTCCGGTAAAGGAGGGCGCCTTATGACGGAAGTTTCCAGCTCCAAGACGGCCTACAGCCGTCAGGCGGAGGCCCCCCGGAACAGGACCGCCCCCGCCATCATCAGCACCGGCACCACCTCCATCGTGCTCATTTTTGTGCTGCTGTGCATGCTGACCTTCTCCGTGCTGTCCCTGGTCAGCGCCCAGGCCAACCTGCGCCTGAGCCGCCTGAGCGCCCAGCGCACCACGGACTATTACGCGGCGGAGAACGCCGCCAACGAGATCTTGATCGACATTGAGGACGCCGCCCAGAGCGCGGTCCAGGCCAACTACCGGAGCAGCATCGACTACGCCAGCTTTGCCGGCGAGGTCGTCAAGCGGATGCGCCAGCCGGACGCTGTCTCCGTCACCGGGGACGGGCTTCTGAGCTACCAGGTCCCCCTGGGGGAGGATCAGAACCTACAGGTGGAGCTGCGGGTCTTCCCGGAGCCGGGCGACGGCGGGCGGCACTATGAGGTCCGCGTCTGGCAGGCCGTCTCCCGCTACGACTGGACCCCGGACGACTCTCTGGATCTGGCCCTGCCCGGCAACATGCCCACGGGATTAGAATAAGCGGGAGGAACTTTATGGATATCAAAGAATTTCTGGAACAGACCACCCAGGCCGGCGCCTCCGACCTGTTTATCGTGGCCGGCCGTCCCCTGTCCTACAAGAAGGACGGCAAGGTCATCCAGCTGGACGGCGAGCGGGTCATGCCCGGCAAGTGCGAGGAGCTGGTGACCGAAATCTACGCCCTGGCCAACCGGGATATCCGCCAGCTGGAGGAGACGGGGGACGACGATTTTTCCTTCGCCATCCCCGGCCTGTCCCGCTTCCGGGTCAGCACCTACCGGCAGCGCGGCTCCCTGTCCGCCGTGATCCGGGTCATCACCTTCGATCTGCCGGACCCGGCCCAGATGGGCATCCCCGGGCAGGTCATCGGCCTGAGCGAGCTGAAGAAGGGCCTGGTCCTGGTCACCGGCCCCGCCGGCAGCGGCAAGTCCACCACCCTGGCCTGCATCATCGACCAGATCAACCGGACCCAGGAGAAGCACATCATCACCCTGGAGGACCCGCTGGAGTACCTGCACCGGCACCAGAAGAGCATCATCAGCCAGCGGGAGATCAACTCCGACACGGCCAGCTACGTGGTGGCCCTCCGGGCCGCCCTGCGCCAGAGCCCGGACGTGATCCTTTTAGGCGAGATGCGGGACTTTGAGACCATCTCCATCGCCATGACCGCCGCCGAGACCGGCCATCTGGTGCTCTCCACCCTGCACACCCTGGGCGCGGCCAACACCATCGACCGCATTATCGACGTCTTTCCCCCCAACCAGCAGCGGCAGATCGCCATCCAGCTGGCCTCCGTCCTCCAGGCGGTGGTCAGCCAGCAGCTGGTGCCCACGGTCTCCGGCGGCGTGGCCCCGGCCTTTGAGCTGATGACCGCCACCACCGCCGTGCGCAACATGATCCGGGAAAACAAGATCCACCAGATCGACGGCCTGATCTACTCCTCCTCGGCCAGCGGCATGTTCTCCATGGATTCCAGCCTCCAGAGCCTGTGTAAGGCCGGCCGTATCAGCCGGGAGCAGGCCCTGGCCCACAGCTCCAACCCGGATATGCTGGCCAGAAAACTCTGATTTGAATTTCTTTCCGCCGGCTCTCCGGCGGGGAAGGACAGAATATGGAAACGCTTCAAAAGATCCTGATCGTAGACGACTCGGAGATGAACCGGGCCCTTCTGGCGGATATGCTGGAGGGCGAGTACGACATTTTAGAGGCGGAGGACGGCCTTCAGGCCGTGGAGATCCTCCGCAAGCAGCGCAGCAGCATCGACATCGTGCTGCTGGACATCGTGATGCCCTATATGGACGGCTTTGGCGTGCTGGCCTCCATGAACGAGAACCACTGGATCGAGGACATCCCGGTCATCATGATCTCCTCGGAGACCTCGGCTGCCCAGGTCAGCCGGGCCTACGAGATGGGCGTCAGCGATTTTATCACCCGCCCCTTCAACGAGACCATCGTCCGCCGCCGGCTCAACAACACCATCATCCTCTACGCCAACCAGAAGAAGCTGGTGGGGATGGTCAATGACCAGATCCGGGAGAAGGAGCAGCGCAGCAACCTGATGATCGACGTGCTGAGCCACATCGTGGAGTTCCGCAACGGCGAGAGCGGCCTGCACATCCTCCACGTCCGGCGTATGACGGACATCCTGCTGGAGTGCCTGACCCGGCGCACCGGCCAGTACCACCTGTCCGCGGCGGATATCGCCCTGATCGGCACCGCCTCCGCCCTGCACGATATCGGCAAGATCGCCATCGACGACAAGATCCTCAACAAGCCCGGCAAGCTCACCGACGAGGAGTTCGCCATCATGAAGACCCACTCGGCCATGGGCGCCCAGATGCTGGACGCCCTGACCGTCCACAAGGACGATCCCTTAGTGCGCACCGCCTATCAGATCTGCCGCTGGCACCACGAGCGCTACGACGGCCGGGGCTATCCTGACGGCCTGAAGGGCGACGAGATCCCCATCAGTGCCCAGGTGGTGGCCCTGGCGGACGTGTACGACGCGCTGACCAGCGAGCGGGTCTACAAGAAGGCCTTCACCCATGAGAAGGCCGTGCAGATGATCCTCAACGGGGAGTGCGGCGCCTTCAACCCCCTGTTGCTGGACTGCCTGAAGGACGCCTCCTCCCGCTTTGTCGCCCTCAAGAGCCAGGAAGAGCCCGAGGCGGGCGTAGACCCCATGAGCTACCGGGAGCTCCAGGCCAGCGCCAAGGAGCTTCTGGGCAAGGAGGAGACCACCGCCTCCGACCGCACCCTGCGCCTGCTGGACTACGAGCGCATGAAGTACAGCTTCTTTGCCGACCTGACCGAGGAGATCCAGTTCGAGTACACCATCTCCCCCAACATGCTCTCCTTCACCCCCAAGGGTGCCAAGAAGCTGGGCCTGCCGGAGATCATCATGGACCCGGCCCAGGACGACACGGTGCAGCAGATCATCGGCCCCGGCAACTGGAAGGCCCTGTCCGAGCTGCTGCGCTCCACCAATCCGGAGGAGCCCCGGGTGGAGTTTTTGTGCAAGCTGAACCTGCCCGGCGAGAGCCGCTGGCACCGGCTGATCGCCCGCTCCACCTGGTCCATGGACAGCCACCCTCTCTTCATGGGCGCCCTGGGCAAGCTGCTGGACGTGCACGATACCCAGGTCCTGCTGGAGGAACTGGAGCAGCGGGCCTCCCGGGACCGGCTCACGGGCCTGTTGAACCGGGCCAGCGGCAAGGAGCAGATCGACAGCCGCCTGGCGCAGCTGGAGCCCGGCCGCCACGCCTCTCTGGCCTTCTTCGATATCGACTTCTTCAAGCAGATCAACGACCAGTTCGGCCACGCCATCGGGGACAAGGCCCTGAAATTTGTGGCCGACCGGCTGCTGCACAGCACCCGTGGCCACGATGTCTGCTGCCGCTTCGGCGGGGATGAATTCATCCTCTACCTGGAGTACGCGGAGAACATCGAGCGGATCATGGCCCGTATCTTCTCCAGCCTCTCGGGCAACTTCGGGCCGGGGGAGGTCTCCGTCAGTATGGGCGTGGCCTGCACCACCGTGGTCCCCGCGGACTACGAGTCCCTGCTTCACGCGGCGGACCAGGCCCTCTACGCCGTCAAGCGCAGCGGCAAGGGCAAGTGCCTGTTCTACGACGAGAGCATGGCCGATATTCTCTCCGCCCCCAGCACCGCCATCGACGAAGGAGACGGGATCGAAAAATAAACGTTTAAAGGAGGACACGATGACACTGAAAGATTGCTACGATGCCCTTGGCGGCGACTACGCCGAGGTCACCGGCCGGATCCCCAGCGAGCGCATCATCCAGAAATTTGTTCTGAAGTTTCTGGACGACGGCAGCTACCAGCTGCTGCTGGACTCCCTGGCCGCCGGCAACGGCGAGGAGGCCTTCCGGGCCGCCCACACCATCAAAGGCATGTGCCAGAACCTGGGCTTTGCCCGGCTCTCCGCTTCCAGCACCGCCCTCACGGAGAATCTGCGGGGCGGCCTGAACGAGGACTACGGCCCCCTGCTGGAGCAGGTCAAGCAGGACTATGCCGACGCGACGGCGGCCATCCAGCGCTTCAAGGCAGAGCTCGGCTAATTTATGGCCGCGCCTAAAAAAACACCTCCCACCGCGATCAGGCTGCGGTGGGAGGTGTTTTTTGTCGGAAAAAGGTTTAGATCAATATGCCCCGCTTCTTGGCCTCGAAGCGCAGCTCGTCCCGGAAGTCCGGGTGGGCGATGGCGATCAGCTGCCGGGCCCGGTCGCTCAGGCTGTGGCCCCGCAGGTGGGCCACGCCGTACTCGGTGACCACGTAGTCCACGTCGTTCTTGCTGGTGGTGCACACCGCGCCGGGGGTCAGGATGGGCTTGATCTTGCTGATGGTCCCGCCCTTGGCGGTGGAGGTGAAGGCGATGAAGCTCTTGCCCCCCTTGGACTGGCAGGCGCCGCGGACATAGTCGATCTGCCCGCCGGAGCCGGACATGTGCTTGGTCCCCACACTCTCCGCGCAGACCTGGCCCCACAGATCCACCTCCAGGGCCGCGTTGATGGAGATCATGTTGTCGTTTCGGCAGATGACCTCCGGGTCGTTCACATAGTCCACGGGCATGAGGGCGATGGCCGGGTTGTCGTCGATATAGTCGTAGATGCGCTTGGAGCCGTAGGCAAAGGTGGTGATGCTCTGCCCCCGGTGGATCTGCTTCTTGCTGTTGTTCACCGCGCCGCACTCGATGAGCTCCACCATGGAGTCGGTAAACATCTCGGTGTGGATGCCCAGGTCGTGCTTGGTCTTCAGGGCCATGCCGGTGGCGTCCGGAATGGCGCCGATGCCCAGTTGGATGCAGGCCCCGTCGGGGATCCGCTCGGCGATCAGATTGCCGATGGTGACGCTCACCTCGTCCAGCTTGGCGGGGGGCAGCACCGGCAGCTCATGGTGGTACTCCACGATGGCGTCCACCTGGCTCACGTGGACCTGGGTCCCGCAGACGGCCCGGGGCTGGTGCTCGTTGACCTCTACGAAGATCCGTTTGGCCTTCTCCATCATGGCCACCGAGTAGGAGCTGGCGGTGGACAGGCTGAAATAGCCGTGCTTGTCCATGGGGGAGACGGAGACGCAGAAGGCGTCATAGTCGTAATGGGCCCGGATATGCCGGGGAATGTCCCGGTAATAGGCGGGGATGAAGTCCGCGTAGCCGCCGTTGATGGCGTTGCGGGCGCCGGCGCTGGAGAACCAGGATTCTCCCGTCAGCTTCCCGAAGAGGCTGTTGTCCGCGTAAAAAGCGAAGGGGTACACGTCCAGCAGGGTCTGCACCCGGACGCCGGACAGCCCTCCCGCCGCGGCCCTTTCGGCCAGAGCCTCCATGATGGCCGGGGTCTGGGCCGCCGCCGCGTCCATGCCCAGCAGCCAGCCGTTTTCCACCCGCCCGGCCAGTTCCCCGGCCGTGGTCAGCTTCTGGCGGTAAAGGCTTGCAAAATCGGTCATTGTTGTCCCTCCGTGAAAAAATTTTTTGGTATTTTATGCCTATATAATGCCATAAAACAGGCCGGAGCGCAAGCCCTGTCTGTGCGGACCGCACAAAAAAATTGTTGACAGGGCCCCTGAATCCAGCTAATATATTAATAGGCAACGGATTTCGGACTGAAAGGAGCGGCGTATGGCGGAGCGGTGGCTTTACCGGGGAAAAATCGAACACACGGCCAAGACCGTCGAGCTGCTGTACCGGACCACCTATTACGTCTACAGCAAGGCCCGGATGCTCATCCGCCTGGGGATTGGCGCCGCGCTGGTGATCGTCTCGGTGGCGGCGGCCCTGCCCATGTGGGCCCGGGCCCTGCTGATGCTCCTGGGCGCCTGGCTCATGGCCAGCAAGGACTTTCCCAGCCAGATCCGGGCCGACCGGGTGCTAGAGGCCCGGGGTGGCTCCCTGCCGGGCATGGAGTACGAGTTCTACAGCGGGCGGGTGCATCTGTCCGGCGAGGGCAGCATGGACCTCCCCTACAAGAAGTTCAGCCGCCTGGTGGAGGACGAGAGCTATCTGTACCTGTTCATCTCCAAAGACTCCGTCTGTATGCTGGAGCGGGCCTCGGTGGAGCCCCAGCCGGCGGAGGAGCTGATGAAGTTTCTCGAGGGCAAGACCGGGCTGAAGTGGCGGCGGGAGAAGTCCCTGCTGTCCATGAACCTGTGGGACCTGCGGCAGATCATCCGGGACATCCGGGAGTCAAAATAACACGGAGCACACAGAAAGATGAGAGAATTTGAAAACAGCCCGGCCCTCAGCGACCAGCTGACCCAGTGGCGGATGCAGCACTCGGCGGAGGGCAGCGCCCGGGGCGTGGCCTATCAGACCATCCGCAGCAAGATCATCAGCCTGGAGCTGAAGCCCGGCGAGCCCCTGAGCGACAAGCTGCTGGCCGACCAGATGGGCGTGAGCCGGACCCCCGTCCGGGAGGCCCTGATCATCCTGGCCGCCAGCAAGATGGTGCTGCTCAAACCCCAGCGGGGCACCTTCGTGGCCCCCATCGACACCGAGCGGATGGCCGTGGAGCAGTTCTCCCGCTATGCGCTGGAGAAGGAGATCATCAGCCGGGCCGCCCCCCTGATGACCCAGGAGCTGATCTGGCAGTACGAGCAGAACATCCAGGCCTACCGGCACTATGCCCAGGCCGGGCTGCCGGACCGGGAGCTGCGGATGCTGGAGCTGGACAACGAATTCCACCGGGTGGCCTTCACCGCCGCCGGCCAGGAGAACAGCTTCTTCTACATGCTCAACAACATGCAGCATATCGAGCGCATGCGTTTTCTCAGCGTGGTCATGAGCCTGGACGCGGTCTATCAGGACCACCTGGAGATCTGCCACGCCCTGAAGGAGGGCGACGCCTCCACGGCCCTGGTCTGGCTGGAGCGGCATCTGAACCGCTACCTGGACGATTTGAAGGTGGTGCGGGAAAAATATCCCGAATATTTTCAGATCGCTGAATAAAATTCCGCAAACCCATTCCTTCAAAAAATTAAAAAAAATGGCCTCCGGACGGTTTTTTACGCACCGTCCGGGGGTTTATCGTTATTGTGCACAAATTGACATAGTAAAATAGTGTTAGTTTGCACACTTGAAAAATTTCCACTGATATATTAGAATACCCGCATCAGGAACTATTCCTGACCCGAGTCAAAATGAAAAACAGGAGGAAAAAACTTTGAAGAACAAGAGATTCATCGCACTGGTCCTGTGCCTGGTCATGGCACTGGCCCTGGCCGCCTGCGGCGGCTCCGGTTCCAGCTCCAGCGCCCCTGCCGCTTCCAGCGGCGACGCCGCCTCCGCCCCTGCCGGCGACGGCAGCGAGCAGACCTTCAACCTGAAGCTGTCCCACGGCCTGGCTGAGGACCACGCGGTCCATATCGCCATGACCGCCTGGGCCGCTGAGGTCGCTGAGAAGTCCGGCGGCACCATCAACATCCAGATCTTCCCCAACGGCACCCTGGGCTCCGAGGCCGACAACCTGAGCCAGATCCAGGCCGGCGCTCTGGACATGGCCAAGGTCTCCGCCTCCACCATCGGCAACTTCAAGAGTGAGTGGAACGTGGTCTCCGTGCCCTACGTGTTCAATGACAAGGACCACTTCTACAAGGTCATGGACGGCGAGATCGCCCAGGAGCTGTACGGCCTGACCGAGTCTGACGGCTTCATCGGCCTGACCTGGCTCGACTCCGGCTCCCGTTCCTTCTACACCGCCAACACCCCCGTCCGCACCCCCGCTGACCTGAAGGGTCTGAAGATCCGCACCATGGACTCCCAGATGGCCATTGACATGATGACCGCTCTGGGCGGCTCCGCCACCGTCATGGGCTACAGCGACATCTACACCGGCATGCAGCAGGGCGTTATCGACGGCGCTGAGAACAACATCACCGCCATCCGCGACCACCACGACGTGACCGGCTACTACTGCTTCGACGAGCACACCCGCATCCCCGACATCGTGGTCATCTCCACCAAGGTCTGGGACTCCATGAGCGACAACCAGAAGCAGATCATGACCGAGACTGCCAAGGCCATGACCGAGACCTACAAGACCTCCTGGGCCGAGTTCGAGGACGAGGTCCGCAGCACCTATGATGACGTGGAGTACATCACCGATGTGGACACCGCCGCCTTCCAGGAAGCCTGCCAGAGCATCTATGACAACCTGAAGACCAGCGATCCCGCTGTGTACGCCTACGTGGAGAAGATCCAGGCCGCTGCCTGAGCTCCCCCGGCACACATAAGCTGAACAAGCAAGACCCCTGACTGTTTTGTCTGGAACAGCGCGGCTCAAAAACCAGACGGTTTTTGAGCCGCCCGCTGTTTTATGAGAGAAAGCGAGGAAATAGAATTTGAAAAAAGTCGAGAAAGTTCTGGACACCGTCATGCGTTTCCTGATGGCGGTGGCCATGGCGGCCCTGGTGCTCGGCGGTACCTGGCAGATCGTCAGCCGCTGGATTCTGGGCAACCCCTCCACCTTTACCGACGAATTCCTGCGCTACATGCTGATCATCGCCTCCATGCTGGGCTCTGCCTACTGCTTCTACCGGGACGAGCACCTGTCTCTGGAGCTGGTCACCGACCGGGTCCACGGCGTTGCGGCTGTGATTCTGCAGGTCTTCATCGAGCTGGCGATCCTGTTCTTCGTCTGCTACGTGTTCATCTACGGCGGCTGGAAGCTGGCGGCCAACGCCACCAACATCTCCTCCGTCATGCACATCCCCATGAAGTATATGTACATGATCGAGCCCATCGCCGGCGTGTTCATCGTAGTGGCCCGTATCCTGAAATATGTGCAGCTGCTGACTGAAAAGAAAGGAGAGAAAGCGTAATGGTCGTACAAGCTACACTGATGCTCTTTGGCTCCTTCTTCGTGATGCTGCTGGCCGGCGTGCCTATCTCCGCCGGTATCGGTATCGCCTCCGTGTTTACCGCCCTGATGAGCGGTATGCCCGCTGACATCTTCGCCCTGACCGCGGCCCAGCGCTGCTTCTCCGGTCTGGACTCCTTCTCCCTGCTGGCCCTGCCCTTCTTCTCCCTGGGCGGCAATATCATGAACAAGGGCGGCATCGCCCGCCGTCTGGTGCGTCTGGCCCGGCTGCTGGTGGGCAAGATCCCCGGCTATCTCGCCGCCACCAACGTACTGGCCAACATGTTCTTCGGCGCTGTGTCCGGCTCCTCCGTGGCGGCCACCTCCGCCATGGGCTCCATCCTGAGCCCTCTGGAGAAGGACGAGGGCTATGACCCCAACTACTCCGCCGCTGTCAACATCTGCTCCGCCCCCACCGGCATCCTGATCCCGCCCTCCGGTCCGTTGATCCTCTACTCCATCACCGCTGGCGGCGTCTCCGTGGCGGCTCTGTTCATGGGCGGTTACCTGACCGGCCTGGCCCTGGGCATCGCGGTGGCGATCCTGGCCATCGTCCTGGCCAAGAAGCTCAACTACAAGCCCGCCGAGGGCAAGGAGAGCGACCCCACCTGGAAGATCTGGGTGGACGCCATCCCCTCCCTGCTGGCTGTCATCATCGTCATGGGCGGCATCCTGGGCGGTATCTTCACCGCCACCGAGGCCGGCGTCGTGATGGTGCTCTACTGCCTGGTCCTGGCCCTGCTCTATAAGGAGCTGGATCTGAAGACCCTGTACAATCTGCTGGCGGACACCATGAAGAGCTCCGCCACCATCCTCTTCCTGATCGCGGCCTCCTCCATCATGTCCTACGTGATGAGCTACTCCGGCATCCCCGCTGCCATCAGCAACGCCCTGATGAGCGTCTCCAACAACCGCTACGTGCTGCTGTTCATCATGAACGTGTTCCTGCTGGTCATGGGTATGTTCCTGGACCTGACCCCCGCCGTGCTGATCTTCACCCCCATCTTCCTGCCCATCGCCCGCAGTGTGGGCATGAGCGACGTGCACTTCGGCCTGATGCTCATCATGAACCTGGGCATCGGCTCCGTGACCCCGCCTGTGGGCTCCTGCCTCTTCGTGGGCTGCGGCGTGGCCAACGTGAAGATCGAGGGCGTGACCAAGTACATCGTGCCCATCTTCGTGGCTATGGTGGTGGCGCTGCTGCTGGTCACCTTCATCCCCGCTATCAGCCTGATCGTACCTTACTTCTCCGGCCTGGTCCCCAGTTTCGGCTGGAACTAAACTCAACCATGCGGCGGTCCTATTCCCGTCAGGCGGCGCCGTGCGCCGTCTGCCGGGGTGGGGCCGCCCCTTTTATACCAAAAAATCACATTTTGCGAGGTAAAACATGGACATTTGCTCGAAAATCACCGGCATGGAGCGCCGGGACGGCGCCTTCATCCTCCACGCCAACTGTGCCGACATCAAGGTCGTCTTCGTCACCGACGAGATCGCCCGGGTCCGCGTGGCCTTCGACCGGGAGCTGGCCGAGGAGTCCTACATCCTGGCCACTACCGCCTGGGAGGACCGGCTGGACCCCCTGTTTGAGGGAGAGCGCACCCGGCTGACCCCCGTGGAGCCCGCCCTGACCGAGACGGAGAAGACCCTGACCTTCGCCACCGCCAAGCTCCGCCTGGAAGTGGATAAGGACCCCCTGTGCGTCCGCCTCTACGACGCGGAGGGCACGGAGCTCTACAGCAGCCTGACCGAGAGCCCCTTCATCCTGGACTCCAACAAGCGCGTCACCGCTTACAGCCGCATGGAGGAGGACGACTGCTTCTACGGCTTCGGCGAGAAGACCGGCAACCTGAACAAGAACAAGGAGTTTCTGCGGGAGCGGGCCACCGACGCCATGGGCTATGACGCCACCAAGATGGACACCCTCTACAAGCACATCCCCTTCTATATCCGCCTGAGCCGGAAGACCGGCAAGGCCGTGGGCCTGTTCTACCACAACTTCTATGAGTCCGTGTTCAACATGGGCCGGGAGAAGAGCAACTACTGGCCCCGCTACACCTACTGGCAGGCCGACGGCGGCGACATCGACCTGTTCCTGCTGGGGGGCAATACCCTGGCCCGGATCGTGGACAACTATACCCTGCTGACCGGCCGCCCGGCCCTGCTGCCCAAGCGGGCCCTGGGCTATCAGGGCTCCTCCATGTACTACCCGGAGCTGGAGAAGGACAGCGACGACGCGGTGCTGGAGTTCATCGACACCATCAAGGAGGAGGGCTTCCCCATCGACGGCTTCCACCTGTCCTCCGGCTACACCAGCTATAACAACAAACGCTGCGTCTTTGTGTGGAACAAGGAGCGCTTCAAGGACCCCCGGGCCTACTTCGCCGCCATGAACGAGAAGGGCGCCCAGAACGTGCCCAATGTGAAGCCGGGCATCCTGCTGATGCACCCCTGGTTCAATGAGTTCGTGGAGAAGGACGTGTTCGTCAAGGACTCCAAGAGCGATACCTACGGCGTCGGCAAATGGTGGGGCGGCGACGGGGCCTTCTGGGACTTCACCAAGCCCTCCGCCCGGCGGATCTGGAAGGACTACCTGATCGAGAACATCATCGACGTGGGCACCGACTCCGTCTGGAACGACAACTGCGAGTACGACAGCCTGCTGGACAAGGATGTCCGCTGCGACTTTGACGGCAAGGGCGGCACTATCGGCCAGCTCAAGCCCATCATGTGCACCCTCATGTGCAAGATGAGCAATGACGCGGTGAAGGAACACAACGCCGACGCCCGGCCCTACTCCGTGTGCCGCAGCGGCAGCTCCGGCATCCAGAAATACGCCCAGACCTGGTGCGGCGACAACTACACCAGCTGGACCAGCCTCCAGTACAACATCCCCATCATCACCGGAATGGGCCTGTCCGGCCAGCCCAACGAGGGCGCGGACATCGGCGGCTTCGCGGGCCCCGCTCCCGAGGAGGAGCTCTTCGTCCGCTGGGTGCAGAACGGCGTCTTCCAGCCCCGCTTCTCCATCCACTCCGCCAGCAACGACAACACCGTCACCGAGCCCTGGATGTACCGCAAGTCCGCCGGCCTCATCCGGGACGCCATCCTCCTGCGCTACCGGCTGACCCCCTATCTGTACTCCGCCGAGTACGAGGCCCATCAGACCGGCGCGCCCATCATGCGGGCCCTGGTCTATGAGTTCCAGAACGACGAGAAGGTCTACGACGAGAATTTCGAGTTCATGTACGGCCGGGATATCTTAGTCGCCAACGTGATCGAGAAGGGCGCCAAGACCCGGAAGGTCTATCTGCCCGCCGGCTGCAAGTGGTACGACTGGAACGACAACTTCGCCTGCTACGAGGGCGGCCAGACCATCGAGATCCCCGTGGACATGAGCAGCATCCCCCTGTTCATCCGGGAGGGCGCCATCATCCCCATGGCCGGCAACCAGCTGATGAGCATGGCAAACGACCACATGACCCAGCTGCACCTGGTCATGGCCCCCGGCGGCGAGCGGAGCTACACCCTCTATGACGACGACGGCGTGAGCAACGACTACGCCAAGGGCGTCTACCGCAAGACGGAGATCAGCATGTCCGGCGAGAGCGTGGTGAAGGTGGGCTTCAAGGCCGAAGGCAGCTATGCCGACTTCGTGGACAGCGTCACCGTGGAGATGATCCGCAAGGACCGGAGCCCCTTCTGGGTGGCCCTGGACGGGGAGAAGCTGGAGCACTTCCTCAACCGCCGGAAGTTCGAAGCGGCGGAGCAGGGCTGGTACTACAGCCAGACCAAGAAGGCCGTGCTGGTCAAGTACCCCAACCCCAAGAAGGACGTGACCCTCACCGTCTCCTTCGAGGACTTCGACCTGATCGGCATGTAAGAGGGCAGCGCCATGCTTTTAAGACGCTTTGAGTCCCTTGAAAAAACGGAGAACGGCTGGCTCGTCCACGGCGACAGCGCGGACGTGAAGCTGGTCTTCCTCAGCGACGACGTGATCCGCATCCGGGTCTCCTTTGACCGCGCCTTTCCCGAGGAGTCCTACACCCTGGTGACCACCGCCTGGCCCGACCGCCTGGACCCCCTCTTTGAGGGGGAACGGCGGCGGGTCCCGGCTCTGGACATCCCCTGCGAAGAGGCAGAGAAAAGCCTGAGCTTTGAGACGGGCAGCGTGAAGCTGGTGCTGAGAAAAGCCCCCTTCTCCTTTTCCCTCTTCGACCGGGAGGGCCGCTGCCTGTACCGGGATCTGCCGGAGCGGGCCTTTGAGAAGGACCAGCTGGGCCGCCTGTCCCACTACTCCTGCATGGACCGGGAGAAGGACCACTTCTACGGCTTCGGCGAGAAGACCGGCCACCTGGACAAGAAGTTCCGGCGGCTGCGCATGTCCCCCAAGGACGCCATCGGCCACGACCCGGAGACCGGGGACCCCATGTACAAGCACATCCCCTTCTATATCCGCACCGGTGAGGACAGCCTCCACGCCCTGGGCCTGTTCTACCACAACTCCTACGACTGCGTGTTCGACATGGGCCAGGAGATCAGCGGCTACTGGGAGCGCTACTGCTACTACCAGACCGACGGGGGCGATATCGACCTGTTCCTGATAAACGGGCCCACGCCCGCCCAGGTGGTGGAGCGCTACACCTGGCTCACCGGCCGGACCATCCTGCCCACCAAGCAGTCCCTGGGCTACTGCGCCTCCACCATGTACTACGCGGAGCTGGAGAAGGACTGCGATCAGGAGATCTACAAGGTCATCGACAAGCACTTCAAGGAGCAGATCTGGATCGACAACTTCTGGCTGGCCTCCGGCTACTCCTCCGGAGAGGCCGACGGCCTGCGCTACACCTTCAACTGGAACCACAAGCGCTTCCCCGACCCGGAGGGCTTCTTCGAGAAGATGAACGCCATGGGCATCAACGTGATCTGCAACCTGAAGCCCGGCGTCCTGAAGCGGCACCCCTACGCCAAGTACTATGAGGAGCGGGACGCCTTCATCAAGACCCCCGACGGCAAGGGCGACTACTACGGCCGCTGGTGGGGCGGCGAGGGCCGCTTCATCGACTTCACCGGCCCGGCGGGCCGGGAGGCCTGGAAGGCCCTGTTGGAGGAGAACATCCTCCGCAAGGGCACCAAGACCGTCTGGAACGACAACTGCGAGATGGACGGCGTGGAGGACCGGGACGCCCGCTGCGACTTTGAGGGCGGCCAGGGCGACATGGCCCGGCTGAAGATCATCCACTCCAACATGATGGCCTACACCGCCATCCAGGCGCTACGGGACGTGTACCCCAATGAGCGGCCCTACGTCATCAACCGGGCGGGCTTTGCCGGCATCCAGCGCTACGCCCAGGTCTGGGGCGGGGACAATCTGACCGGCTGGAAGACCCTGAAGTTCAACATCGCCACCATTCTGGGCATGGGCCTGTCCGGCTGCGCCAACATGGGCTGCGACATCGGCGGCTTCGCCGGCCCGGCCCCAGAGGGGGAGCTGCTGCTCCGGTGGATCCAGAGCGGCATCTTCCAGCCCCGCTTCACTCTCAACTCCGCCAACAGCGACAACACCGTCACCCAGCCCTGGATGTACGAGGAGAACCTGCCCTATGTCCGGGCGGCCTACGCCCTGCGCTACCGGATGCTGCCGGCCCTGTACTCGCTGATGTACGAGGCCAGCGTCAGCGGCCTGCCCGCCATGCGGCCCTTGTTCCTGGAGTTCCCGGAGGACCCGGCCTGCTACACCGACGAGCACCTGAGCTTTCTGTTCGGGCCCGCCCTGCTGGTGGCAAA
Source organism: uncultured Oscillospiraceae bacterium (assembly GCA_947626785.1). Classification (GTDB taxonomy): domain Bacteria; phylum Bacillota; class Clostridia; order Oscillospirales; family Oscillospiraceae; genus Limivicinus. The sequence goes on along the minus strand of CANQTO010000004.1, from coordinate 55,760 downwards.
CGTGGTGGAGAAGGGCGCGAAGACCCGGGAGCTGTATCTGCCCGCCGGGACCAAGTGGTACGACATGAACGACCACATGCGCGAGTACGCCGGCGGCCAGGTGATCTCCGTACCTGTGGAGCTGGGGACTATCCCCATGTTCCTGCGGGGCAGCGGCATCCTCCTGACCAGCGAGGACGTAAAGCACATCCTCTCCGACACCATGCGGCAGCTGGATCTGACCATCGGCGCGGAGGGGGACAGCTCCTTCCTGTTCTACGACGACGACGGCCACACGGAGGACTACAAGCGGGGCGTCAGCGCCCGGACGTGCATCTCCGTCAAGGCCGGGGACCGGACGGTCGTCTCCTTCCACAAGGAGGGGAGCTGGGCCGGAACCGTGGAGCGGCTGAGTTTGACGCTGGTCAGCAAGCAGAAGGGCGCCTTCTGGGTGACCGTGGACGGGCGGCAGATCCCCCGCTACATCGTGCGGGACAACTGGGAGGAAGCCGAGGAGGGCTGGTACTACGAGCTGTCCGACCGGACGATCCGCGTCAAGTGCCCGAAACCGGCCAAGGACGACTTCGACATCGTGGTCTCCACGGAGAAGTTCGACCTGATCGGAATGAACGAGGAATAAGGCAAATTGCAAAACTCGTTTTGCAAGCAGATAATTTTGAGAGGGAGGTATTATCATGCCAATGCAAATGGGCTTTCGCTGGTACGGCGAAGGCAACGACGGGATCAGCCTGGAGGACATCCGGCAGATCCCCGGCGTGAGCACCATCGTCTGGGCCCTGCACGACAAAATGCCCGGCGAGGTGTGGCAGCCGGAGGAGATCGCCCCGGTGGTGGAGGACATCCGCGCCCACGGCTTCAACGCCGACGTGGTGGAGTCCGTCAACGTCCACGACGACATCAAGATCGGCCTGCCCAGCCGGGACGGGTACATCGACAACTACATCCAGACCATCCGGAACCTAGCCCCCTTCGGCGTGAAGGTCATCTGCTACAACTTCATGCCCATCTTTGACTGGACCCGCAGCGACCTGTTCCATCCGGTGGGCGACGGCTCCACCGCCCTGTACTACCAGAAGGACATGATCCAGGACGACCCTAAGGAGATGGCCGACTATGTGATGAGCTTCACCGAGAAGTACCACATGACCTTCCCCGGCTGGGAGCCGGAGCGGATGGCCAAGCTGGACGAGCTCTTTGACAAGTACAAAGACGTGACCAAGGAGAAGCTCTGGGCCAACTTCAAGTATTTCCTGGAGCGGCTCATGCCCGTCTGCCACGAGTGCGATATCAAGATGGCCGTCCACATGGACGATCCCCCCTGGGACATCTTCGGCCTGCCCCGGCTGCTGGTGGACAGCGAGAGCATCGACCGCTTCCTGGCCATGGTGGACGACCCGTATAACTGCCTGACCCTCTGCTCCGGCAGCCTGAACGCCAACCCCGAGAACAACGTGGCCGCCATCGTCCGCAAGCACTGCGACCGGATCGCCTTTGCCCACATCCGCAACGTCAAGCACTTCCCCAACGGGGACTTCTCCGAGGCCTCCCACCGGGACTGCGACGGCGAGACCGGCATCCTCGACATCCTCCGGGCTTACCACGACTGCGGCTACGAGGGCTATATCCGGCCCGACCACGGCCGGCACCTGTGGGGCGAGGGCCCCGGCACCTGCCGCCCCGGCTACGGCCTGTATGACCGGGCCCTGGGCATCATGTATATGCTGGGCGCCTGGGATCTGATGGACAAGGAGGCAAAAGCATGAGCAGGAAACTGGATCTGAGCACGGCCGGTCTGAAGGACCGGGCCACCTGGGAGGCGGCGGGCTACGCCCTGCCCCAGTACGACCGGGAGGCCATGGTAGAGGCCACCTTAAAAGAGCCCGCCTGGCTCCACTTCGGCGCGGGCAATATCTTCAAAGCCTTCCAGGCCAACGCCGCCCAGAAGCTCCTGAACGAGGGCCTGATGAGCACCGGCATCCTGGCCGCCGAGCGCACCAGCAAGGGCGGGGACAGCCACGACAACTACACCGTCCTGGTGACGCTGAAGGCCAGCGGCCAGGTGGAGAAGACGGTCGTCGGCAGCATCGCCCACACCTATATCCTCTACGGCCAGGAGGCAGAGCTGGCGGAGGTCTTCAAAAAGCCCTCTTTGCAGATGGTCAGCTTCACCATCACCGAGAAGGGCTACAGCCTGGTGGACGGCAAGGGCGAGACCCTGGCCGACGTGGCCGCCGACCTGAGCGCCGGTCCCGCCGCCGCCAAGAGCTACATGGGCAAGCTCACCGCCCTGCTCCTTGAGCGCTATCAGGCCGGGGCGCTGCCCATCGCCATGGTCAGCATGGACAACTGCTCCCACAACGGGGACAAGCTGAAGGCCGCCGTCACCGCCTTTGCCGCGGCCTGGGCGGAGAAGGGCCTGGTCCCGGAGGGCTTTGCCGCCTATGTGAACGACCCTAAGAAGGTCAGCTTCCCCTGGACCATGATCGACAAGATCACCCCCAGCCCGGACACCAGCGTGGGCGAGCTGCTGGAGGCCGACGGCCTGGAGGGCTTCGCCCCCGTGGTGACCCCCCGGGGCACCCACGTGGCCCCCTTCGTCAACGCCGAGGAGTGCGAGTACCTGGTCATCGAGGACAGCTTCCCCAACGGCCGCCCGCCGCTGGAGAAGGCCGGCATCATCTTCACCCAGCGGGAGACCGTGGACAAGGTGGAGCGGATGAAGGTCTGCACCTGCCTCAACCCCCTGCACACCAGCCTGGCCGTCTACGGCTGCCTGCTGGGCTATCACCGGATCTACGAGGAGATGAAGGACCCGGAGCTGGTGGGGCTCATCAAGACTGTGGGCTATAAAGAGGGCCTGCCCGTGGTCACCGACCCCGGTGTGCTGGACCCCAAGGAGTTTATCGACGCGGTGGTGAACGTGCGCCTGCCCAACCCCTTCATGCCCGACATGCCCCAGCGCATCGCCACCGACACCTCCCAGAAGCTGCCCATCCGCTTCGGCGAGACCATCAAGGCCTATATGGCCTCCGACACCCTGGACGTGAAGGACCTGAAGCTCATCCCCCTGGTCTTTGCCGGCTGGCTGCGCTACCTGATGGCCGTGGACGACAAGGGCGAGAGCTTCACCCTGAGCCCGGACCCCCTGCTGGACACCGTCTGCCCCGTGGTCCAGGGCTTCCGGCTGGGCGACCGGCCTGAGCCCGCTGCGCTGAAGGCACAGCTCTCCGGCCTGCTCAGCAACGCCGCCATCTTCGGTGTGGATCTGGTGGCAAACGGCATGGCCGATCTGGTCTGCGCCTACTTCGCCCAGCTGATCGCCGGTCCCGGCGCGGTCCGCGCCACTTTGAAAAAATACGTCACCGAGGGAGGACACTGCGCATGAAGGCCTTTATGGACAAAGATTTTCTGCTCTCCAGCGAGACGGCCCGGCACCTGTACCACGACTACGCCGCGGGCCTGCCGATCATCGACTACCACTGCCACCTGTCCCCGAAGGAGATCTACGAGGACCGGAAGTTTGAGAACATCACCCAGGTCTGGCTGGGGGGCGACCACTACAAGTGGCGCCTGATGCGCTCGGCCGGTGTGGAGGAGCGCTATGTGACCGGCGACGCCTCCGACCGGGAGAAGTTCCAGAAATGGGCGGAGACCATCGGCCTTGCCATCGGCAACCCGCTCTACCACTGGAGCCACCTGGAGCTGCGCAACTACTTCGGCTATCAGGGCGTCCTCAACGGGGACACCGCCGAGGAGGTCTGGCAGCTGTGCAACGCGAAGCTGGCCCAGCCGGACATGAGCGCCCGCAAGCTGATCACCGGCTCCAACGTGAAGGCCCTCTGCACCACCGACGACCCGGCGGACAGCCTGGAGTGGCACAAGAAGCTCAAGGAGGAGGGCTTTGAGGTCCAGGTGCTGCCCACCTTCCGGCCCGACCAGGCCCTGAGCATCGAAAAGCCCGGGTATCTGGACTATCTGAAGACCCTGGCCGAGGCTGCCGGGGAGGAGATCCACTGCTTCAACTGCCTGAAAAAGGTGCTGAAAAAGCGCCTGGACGCCTTCGGCGACCTGGGCTGCCGCCTATCGGACCACGGCATGGAGGCCGTCCGCTATGTCCCCGCCGGGAAGGACGAGATCTTTGGCATCTTCAAGCGCCGCCTGGAGGGCCAGCTCCCCACGGCCGAGGAGGCCGGGAAGTTCCGCAGCGCGCTGCTGCTCTTCCTGGGCCGGGAGTACGCCCAGCGGGGCTGGGCCATGCAGCTGCACTTCGGCGTCATCCGCAACAACTCCCAGCGGGTCTTCCAGGCCCTGGGCCCGGACGCGGGCGTGGACTCCATCGGCGACGCCGCCTCCGTCAAGGAGCTGGCCGCCTTCCTCAACGCCCTGGACGAGACCGGCGAGCTGCCCAAGACCATCCTCTACTCCCTCAACCCCAACGACAACGCCGCCATCGAGACCGTCATGGGCTGCTTCCAGACCGGCGAGGCCGTCAGCAAGCTCCAGCACGGCAGCGGCTGGTGGTTCAACGACCACAAGCAGGGCATGATCGAGCAGATGACCAGCCTGGCCAACGAGGGCTATCTGGCGGGCTTTGTGGGCATGCTGACCGACTCCCGCAGCTTCCTGTCCTATGCCCGGCACGAGTACTTCCGGCGCATCCTCTGCGATCTGGTGGGCTCCTGGGTGGAAAACGGCGAGTACCCCAACGACGAGAAGGCCCTCAAGCAGATCGTCGAGGGCATCTGCGTCAAGAACGCGGAGCGCTACTTCGGGCTCTAAACACTATATTCCCATAAACAAAGAGCAAGGAAAAAGCCGAAACAGCTTTTTCCTTGCTCTTTTTATAACGCGGCGCAAAAGAAATCAAATTTGTTTTTGAGGCAGCTTTGCCGCCTCAAAAACACCCTAAGGCGAACAAAGTGAGCCCTCGCGCCGACCAACCGAAGGGCGATAAGCGCGAGTTTCTCAAATGCGAGCCCAGCAAAGCGGGTCGCATTTGAAGCGTGTCGACTTTGTCGACACGCTCAAAGCCCCGGCACGAAGCCGGGGCTTTTTCGATGTTATCACTATGCTCTTTTCAGCCCTTTTTTGCCAGGGCTTTGGCCAGAAAGCGCTCGTTGAAGACGACGCAGCGCTGATGGGTGCCGCGGCCGATGAGCTCCTCTCCGGCCCAGGCCTCCACCTTGAAGCGGAGCATCCGGCCGTCTATCTCCGTCAGCTCGCTCTCAGCCCGGACCGTCATGCCCACCGGCGTCGCCGCCAGGTGGGACACGTTCAGCTCCGTGCCCACGGTGCCCTGCCCCTCCTCCAGGAAGGGCTGGACCGACTCCAGCGCCGCCTTCTCCATGAGGGCGATCATGCTGGGCGTGGCAAAGACCTCCAGCGCCCCGCTGCCCACGGCGGCGGCGGTATTTTCAAAGACGACCTCCGTCTGCGCCGAGCCCTTCAGGCCGGGGACCAGGCCGCTCACAGGGCCTCTTTGATGACCTCGGCCAGGCGCTTGATGCCCTCCACGATGCGCTCATCGGGCATGCAGGAGTAGTTCAGACGCATGCAGCACTTGGTCTCGCCGGAGGGATAGAAGCCGTCGCCGGGGACGAAGGCCACGCCCTTCTCCAGGGCCTTGGCCGCCAGGTCGCGGGTATTCACGTGAGGCGGCAGCTCCACCCAGGTGAACAGGCCGCCGTCCGGGTCGGTGAACTTGGCCTCGGGCGGGAAAGTCTCCTTCATGGTCTGGATCATCAGCTGGCAGCGGTGCTTGTACACCTCGCGGATCTTCTCCACGTGTTTGTCGACGTCGAACATCTCCAGGTACTTGGAGATGACCATGGCGGTGATGGTGGAGGTCTGGAGCACGGCGCCCTGAGCGATCAGGTTCAGCTTGCCCACGATCTCCTCGCTGGCGCAGGTCCAGCCCACACGGAAGCCGGGGGCCAGGATCTTGGAGAAGGTGCCCATGTAGATGATCAGGCCTTCGGTGTCCAGGCTCTTCAGCGCCGGCTGATACTCGCCCTTGAAGCGCAGGTCGCCGTAGGGGTTGTCCTCAATGGCGGGGATGCCGTGCTTCTTGATGATCTCCATGAACTGCTTGCGCCGCTCCAGGGGCCAGGTGCGTCCGCTGGGGTTCTGGAAGTCGGGGATCACGTAGATCAGCTTCACGTTCTCGGTGGTGGACAGGATCTTGTCCAGCTCCTCCATGATCATGCCGTTGTCATCGGTGGGCACTTCCACGAAGTTGGGCTGGTAGGCGTTGAGGGCGTTGATGGCGCCCAGGTAGGAGGGGCTCTCCAGCACCACCACGTCGCCGGGGTTCAGGAACAGCTTCCCGCAGAAGTCCAGGCCCTGCTGGCTGCCGGCGGTGAGGATGATGTTGTCCGGGTCGGTGTGGATGGCGTTCTTGGCGGCCATGCGCTCGGCGATCTGCTTTCTCAGAGGCGCCCAGCCTTCGGTCTGGCCGTACTGGAGGGCCACCTGGCCCTGCTCGTTCAGCACCGCGTCCATGGCGGCCTTGATGTCCGCCACAGGGAAGAGCTCCGGAGCCGGCAGGCCGCCGGCGAAGGAGATGATGTGGGGCTGGGCAGTGAGCTTCAGCAGCTCGCGGATGTCGGAGGCCTTGATCCTGCTCATTCTGTCGGCAAAATTAACCATTTTCGATTCCTTCCTTTCATTTTTTGTACTTTTTGTCCGTTTCCCATCGGGATTCCTCTATACTCTTTATACCATAATTTTCCGGTTCTGTAAACCGTAAATTGCTTCCAAAACAGTTATTTTTTCCAAAGTTTGGCCCCGGCTTGCCACGAGAGGTTGATCCGGTGTATAATATCTGCGGTTTTGACTTAAGCTAAACGAAAAAAACGGAGGGACTGCCATGAGCAACCGCCTTGCCCGCGAGAGATCCCCTTACCTGCTCCAGCACGCGGAGAACCCGGTGGACTGGATGCCCTGGGGGCCGGAGGCCTTCCGGCGGGCCCGGGAGGAGGACAAGCCCATCTTCCTGAGCATCGGCTACTCCACCTGCCACTGGTGCCACGTGATGGCCCACGAGTCCTTTGAGGACGGGCAGGTGGCCCAGCTCCTGAACCGGGACTATGTCTGCGTCAAGGTGGACCGGGAGGAGCGGCCGGATGTGGACAGCGTGTACATGGAGGCCTGCACCGCCCTGAACGGCAGCGGCGGCTGGCCCCTGACCATCGTCGCCACGCCGGAGGGCAAGCCCTTCTTTGCCGCTACCTATCTGCCCAAGAACAACCGGGGCGGCAGCCTGGGCCTGCTGTCGGTGCTGACGGTGCTGGCCCGGAAATGGCGGCAGGACCGGGAGGAGCTGCTGCTGGCGGGGGACGAGATCAGCTCCTGGCTCTCCAAGCCCCGCCCCGCCGGTCAGGGGGAGCCGGACGAGGGCTTTCTAAAAACGGCGGTGGAGCAGTTCAAGAGCTCCTTCGACGAGGAGAACGGCGGCTTCGGCAGCGCCCCCAAGTTCCCCTCCGCCCACAATCTGCTCTTTCTGCTGCGCTACGCCAAGCTCTCCGGGGACAAGGCCGCCCGGCACATGGCCGAGCGGAGCCTCCAGCAGATGTTCCGGGGCGGGATCTTCGACCATTTCGGCGGGGGCTTTGCTCGCTATTCCACCGACCGGGCCTGGCGGGTGCCCCATTTTGAGAAGACGCTCTACGACAACGCCCTGCTGGCCCTGGCCTATACGGAGGCCTGGCAGGAGGGGCATCTGGCCCTCTACCGGCAGGCGGCGGAGGCCACGCTGGACTACTGCCTGCGGGAGCTCCAATCCCCGGAGGGGGGCTTCTGGTGCGGACAGGACGCGGACAGCGGCGGCGAAGAGGGCGGGGCCTATCTGTTCACACCCCGGGAAGTGACCCAGGTCCTGGGGGAGGACCCGGGCCGGCACTTCGCCGAGTGCTACGACATCACCGAGGCCGGCAACACAGGCCGCAGTGGGAAGAGCGTCCCCAATCTGCTGTTGAATGAGCGCTGGAATCTGCTGCCGGAGGGCTATGACGACTGCCGGGAAAAGCTCCGGCTCTACCGGGAGCGGCGCTCTGCCCTGGCTGCCGACACCAAGATCCTCACCGCCTGGAACGGCCTGATGCTCATGGCCCTGGCCAAGGCCGCCCGCTGCTTTGACGACCGGCGCTACCTGGACCGGGCCCGCCGCCTGGCGGATTTCCTGCGCGCCCACGCCTTTGACGGGCCGGAGCTGCGGGCCTGCGTCTACGGGACGGAAAACCGCTTCGACGCCCGGCTGGAGGACTACGCCTTCTACGCCCTGGGCCTGCTGGAGCTGTACGAGGCGGACTACGATCTGGCGTCTTTGGAGCTGGCCCTGAAGCTGGCCGGACAGATCCCGGAGCGCTTTGCCGCCCCCGGCGGGGGCTATTACCGGACCGCCCAGGGGGCCGAGGCCCTGCTCAAGCGGCCCATGGAGCTCTTTGACGGGGCTATGCCCTCCTCCAACTGCGCCTGCGCCCTGCTCTTCGACCAGCTCTCCCGCCTGACCGGAGAGGCGCGCTGGAGGCAGGCCGCCTGGGAGCAGCTGGGCTTCCTCTGCCGCGGCGCGGCCGGCTATCCGGCGGGGTTGGCCTTCGGCCTTATCGCCCTTTTGAGCGTAGTCTACCCCACCCGGGAGCTGGTCTGCGTCTCCGAGGAGCCCCCCGCCGCCCTAAAGAGCATCCTGGCCCGCTACGCCCCGGGGCTGAGCGTGATCCTGAAACGCCCCTCCGAGAGCGAGGCCCTGGCCGCCCTGGCCCCCTTCACCAGGGAGATGACCTTGATCGACGGCAAGCCCACCTTTTATGTCTGCTCCGGCGGGACCTGCGGCCTGCCCTTCCCAGCGGAATGACTGTCGTGTAGATATAACCACGCCCCCGGCGGATCTGCCGGGGGCGCAGTTTGTTTATTCCTTATGATCCTCTCCCCGCCAGGGAGAAAGGCAGCTCCAGGCGGTTGGCCTCCAGCAGCGCCCGGTCCCGCAGCAGCTCCGCCGCCGGCCCGTCGGCAACCAGCCGGCCCTTGGACAGCAGCAGCACCCGGTCGCAGGTGTCCAGGATCATGTCCAGATCGTGGGAGGCGATGAGCTTGGTCTGGGGCAGGGAGCGGATGGTGTTGATAACGATCCGCCGGTTATAGGGGTCCAGGTTGGAGCTGGGCTCGTCCATCAGCAGGGCCTCCGGCTCCATGGCCAGCACCGTGGCGATGGCGGCCATGCGCTTTTCGCCGCCGGAGATCCGGTGGTTGTGCCGGTGCTTGAGCTCCTGGAGGCCCAGCCGCTCCAGCACCGCGTCCACCCGCCGCTCCGTCTCCTCCCGGCTGAGCCCGTAGTTCAGGGGGCCGAAGATCATGTCCTCGTACACCGTGGGCATGAACATCTGGTTGTCGGAATTTTGCAGGACGAAGCCCAGCTTCCGGCGGATCTGACTCAAATTGGCCTTCTCCACGGGAATATCGTCCACCAAGATGCGCCCCTCCCCCTGGATGAGGCCCAGCAGCAGCTTTAAGAGGGTGGATTTCCCCGCGCCGTTGGCGCCGATGAGCCCTACGGACTCGCCCTTCTCGATCCGGAAGGACAGGTCTTCGATCAGGGGCCGCTCCCGCTCGTAGGAGAAGCGGACGTTTTGCAGTTCGATCATGGTGTTCACCTCACAAAGAGAGCGCCCAGCAGCTCCGCCACGGGCACAAAGCGCAGCAGGAAAAAGACGGCCAGGCTGCCCAGCAGAAACAGGGCGTCCTGGGGGCGGAAGGGCCGCTCCGGGGCGTAGTGGAAATGGTCGTGGTAACCCCGCAGGAGCATACTGGCGTAGAGCTCCTGGGACCGGTCCATGCTCCGCAGCAGCAGTTGGCCCAGGAAGGAGCCCCAGGCGCTGTGCTGAATGCCCTTCTGCCCCGGCGCCCGGAGCTGATAGGCCTCCGTCATCACGGCCAGCTCCTCCGTCATGACCCCCACATAGCGGTAGGTCAGCAGCAGCAGCGTCACCAGCAGGCCGGGGAAATGCAGCTTCCGCAGGCAGGCGCAGAGGCTGTCGATGCCGGTGGTGGCCATCAGCAGGAAGGAGGCCATCAGGCAGAGCGTGCCCTTGAGCATCAGCGTCAGCATGCTCACCACCCCGCCGGACACGGCCAGGGGGCCCAGAACAAGCAGGGGCGCCCGGTCGAAGAAGGGGTTGAAGAGACCCACGGCCAGCACCAGCGGCAGCACCAGGCGCAGCTTGTAAAAGCACAGATGCACCGGGATGCCGCTGAGCTGGAACAGCAGCACCGGCCAGAGCAGCATGACGATCAGGCCGCTGAGCCGGTATTTGCCGAAGGACAGCACCACGGCCACATATGCGATTGTCGCCAGCAGCTTTGCCGTGGGGTTCAGGCTGTGGATGGCCGAGCTGCGCGCCGCCAGATCGTCCATGTCGGACAGCTCCAGCAGCGCCTTCTGCATCTTGTTCATGATGACCTCAATATGACAGATAAGGAGCACGGGTCGTGCTCCTTAATCTGACTGTAAACAAAGAACTGCAAGACTATTGTAGGCAGCAAAAGAATTCAATTTGTTTTTGAGACAGCTTTGCCGCCTCAAAAACTCCCTGAAGCCCGCCCTGGGGCGGGCTCTCGCGCCGACCAAACGGGGCAAAGCCCCTGCGATAAGCGCGAGTCCTCAAATGCGAGCCCAGCGTAGCGGGTCGCATTTGAATTTGTTAATGGCTTTTCTTTTTTCTAAAGAAGCCGCCGGCCAGGCAGATGAGCAGCGCCACGCCCGCCACCAGCGCGGAGCCCACCACGCCGGACACTGAGGTCCCCGCAGGGCTCTCGCTGCCGGGGAAGGCGTAGTCGGGCAGGAAGGAACTGGCCTCCTGGATGGCTCCGGCCTTGTCCGCCGCGGCGCTGTGGACGCCGAAGCTCTCCTCGTCCAGGCCCATGTTCTCGCTGTAGCCCGCCTCGGCGTTGCCGAAGAGGGACCACTCCAGTCCGTCCGGGTCAGAGCTGGCAAGCAAACTCAGCCCGCCGCCCACCGCCAGGACCAGCACGGCCAGAATGACCAGCGTGGACTTCAAAGAGCGTTTCCCGGCGGCCTCGCCGGCGCTGTCCACATCCTGGAGCAACTCGGGCCGGGAGGCATAGACGAACAGCAGCACGGCGGCGGTGACCAGGCCCTCCACCAGGCCGATCGCCAGATGGATGGGCTGCATCAGGGCCAGGAAAGCGCCGAAGGGCAGATCGGTGACGCCGGAGAGGCTGGTCTCCAGCACCACGGAGAAGGCCCCCAGCTGCAAGGTCAGCACACAGCCCAGCACGGAGGCCAGGGCGATGCGGGCGCGCTGGCCGCCCCTGGGGCCCAGCCCGGCGAAGAGCCGGCTGCGCATGATGGGCCGCCAGAGGAGATAATAGCCCACGAAGCAGCCGTAAAAGGCCATGTTCCAGATGTTGGCCCCCAGGGCCATCAGCCCCCCGTCGGCAAAGAAGAGGCTTTGAATGGTCAAAATCACGATCATGGACAGGAAGCCCGCCTGGGGCCCTAAGAGGGCGGAGAGCAGCATCCCGCCGCACATGTGGCCGGAGGAGCCGGTGCCGGGAATGGTGTAGTTGATCATCTGCCCGGCGAAGACCAGGGCCGCCGTGACGGCCATGGTGGGCAGCTTCTGGGCGTCGTCATCCTTTTTCAGCTGATAGACGGAAACGCCGGCGGCGACGCCGGAGGCGGCGTACATCGTCGCCGCTACGGCGGGGGCCAGCAGGGCGTCGGCCATGTGCATACGAACACCTTCTTCTCTCGTTTTTCGTTCTCTGGTTTCAGTATAGCACGCTTTTTTCGCCCCGCAAGCCCCCCGGGGGGATATAAATTTTTGACCTTTATTCGCCGGGCTCAGGGAGCTTCGATACCTCCTCCAGCCCGTAAAACTGAGCCACGCTTCCGTTTCGCCAGTCTTCGGGACTCTCCGCGATGTCGTCAAAAAACAGCATCGACGGTTTCACAGAGTAGGGTGCGAGTATAACACGGCTCTGACCGGACTGCAAAAGGGCGATCCGGGCATCCGCTTCCGCGTCAAACTGCGCTGCCGAGCCATCCCGGAGACAGCTCATAGCCAGGGTGGAGGACAGATAATCGTATTCCCTTGCGCGCCAATGGTGCACGGTATAGAGCGCGCCGCAAAAGACCATAGCCGCCAGTATGACCGGCGTGACCTTGGGCAGCAGGCCGCGCTCCCATCCAAGGCAGGGAAGAAGACCCTGCACCGCGGCGATCACAACGGCCTCCGCGAGGAAGGCGACGGTGTACCACAGGAAAAAGCAGATGTTGTCGATCCGTCCCGGGATCGGATAACCGGGCATAGCGAACTGAGGAGGCGTGTAGGCGGAGGCATAGGCCGAATACAGCACAAAAAGGAGCCCCGCCGCGGGGAGAAGCTTCAGCCCGTTGGGCAGCTTTTCTCTGCACAGCCGCCAGATGAGAGGCACCATAAACAGCAAGGCCATCAACAGCGGGGCGCGGGTCCATTCTCTTGCACGCGGAGTGGCCCGAACGTAAGAGCTGAGAATGGCGCCCCAAACGGTATTCTGCGTGAAATTGGTCTGCCGGACCGCGTTGCCCGGAGCGGCCACACTGATAAGAAAGCTTGCGCAGAAAACGGCAAAGATGAGGAGCAGACTGCCCCTGCGCTTGCGCAGTAGGAAGCTGAACAGCAGGAACAGCAGGCTCATCTCAAAGGTCAACAGAGCCGTCACATAATTCCCGCCGCCCAGCAGCAGCCCCAGCAGACAGCCCAGAGCGACACGGCCCCTGGCGGGGCCCGGGTCCGTCAGCAGCCGGATGCACATCCCCATCTGAACCAGCATCAGGGAATAAAACAGCGTGTAGTAGCTGGCTCCGTTCCACCAGTACAGGCTGTTGACAGGGGAGGGCATCAGCTGGATCTGGAGCAGAAGCAGCAGGCCGGAAAACAGCATGCCCAGATCCATTTTTCCCAGAAGCTTACCGAAAAAGGAGCGGCAGAGAAAGACGGTGCCGAAGATCAGAGAGCCGAGCAGGACCCAGGTGCCGATCCAATAGAACTGCTCTCCGAAGATCGCAGGCTGGAGGGCGAAAATGAACATAGCCGAGAAAGATCCCTGCCAGTCCATATAATTCAGGGCGACCTTTTGACAGGCGGCGCGGAGAACAGCAAACAGATCGTGGCTGTTCACCCAGGCTTGATGGGTGAGCAGACCGTAAGAATAATCATCCGCACAGCTGTGACTGTACCGGGCGAGGTCGAGCAGGGGGATAAGACTGATCAAAAGAACGGCCCAGATCAGGCAGGCCCAGAAGCGCATGGAACTGAGCAGTCCGAGGCAGCGTTCGCCCAGGCTTTTCTTGTTCAGATTCATGTATACCTCCACGGACGAGAAAAGTTCGACAAAATTATAATATCAGGACCGGAAAAATGCAAGATAAAGCCTGAGCTGCGTTTTAAGAGCCTCCGATCTGCCGTAAGTTTTTTTGATATTCATAATTTGTTCAGCAAATTTTCAGTTTCTATTCAGGAAAACGGCTTACACTAAGGGCGTAAGGACAAAGGAGCCCCTCCGGCGGAGGGGCGGAGGAAAAAATTCAAAACTGCTTTCGTATAGAAGGAGCGCGAGTAACATGAGCGAGAGCTATGAATATCATTTTAAGGCGGAGGACGGGGAGATCCCGGCCCAGACCGTGACGCCGGAGCCGCCGAAAAAGAAGGGCTCCGCCGGGCGGATCATCGCCCTGGCCTTGGTCTGCGCCCTGCTGGGCGGGGCCATCGGCGCGGGCGGCTTCGCCCTAGGCAGCGCCTCGGCGGCGCCCAAGAGCAGCAGCACCGTCCAGGTGGGCCAGCGGGAGAAGACCGTGATCGACGTGAAGAGCGTGGACACCGGCAAGCTGATGACCGAGGCGGAGGTCTATGCCGCCAACGTCAACTCCACCGTGGGCATCACCACCATGGTCACCACCAACTTCTGGGGCTACCAGACCCAGTCCCCGGCCTCCGGATCCGGCTTCATCCTCACCCAGGACGGCTACATCCTCACCAACTATCACGTGATCGAGGACTCGGACAGCATCACCGTCAGTCTCTATGACGGCAGCACCTACGACGGGACCGTGATCGGCTATGACGAGAGCAACGACATCGCCGTCTTGAAGGTGGAGGCCGAGGGCCTGCAGCCCGTGGTCATCGGAGATTCGGACAACATCAACGTGGGCGACCCGGTGCTGGCCATCGGCAACCCCCTGGGCGAGCTGACCTTCTCCCTGACCGGCGGCCGCGTCAGCGCTTTGAACCGGGAGATCACCATGTCCGGCGGCGCGACCATGAACCTGCTCCAGACCGACTGCGCCATCAATGCCGGCAACTCCGGCGGCGCTCTCTTTAACCTCTACGGCGAGGTGGTGGGCATCACCAACGCAAAGTACTCCAGCAGCGGCGCCTCCGGCGAGGCCTCTATCGACAACATCGGCTTTGCCATCCCGGTCAACCAGGTGATGAACATCGTCCAGAGCATCATCGAAAAGGGCTATATCACCAAGCCCTATATTGGCGTCACCGTCATGACCGTCAGTACCGAGGCCATCAGCTACGGGCTGCCCGCCGGGGCCTCTGTCCAGAGCGTGGTCGAGGACGCCCCCGCCGAGAAGGCCGGATTGCAGACCAACGACATCATCTATGCCGTGGACGGCCAGGAGATCTCCAGCAGCTCCGATCTGGTGGACCTGGTAGGCAAGGCCGCCCCGGGCGACACGCTGACCCTCTCCGTCTACCGCCAGGGGGAAAAGCTTGAGCTGACGGTGGAGATCGGCGAGCAGACCCAGTCCGCCCTGCCCGAGGAGACAGAGGAGCAGCCCCAGCAGCAGATGGATCAGCAGCAGCTGCCCTCCGGCATCTTCCCCTTCTTCGGCTGGTAGATCAAATCAAATTGACAGAACAACGCCGGGCGTTTCGCCCGGCGTTGTTCAGCTTGTAGACAAAGTCCTTTGGACTTTGTCTACAAGCTTCAGCGCCACTTTTTTCAGAAGGGCTTGCCCTTCTGAAAAAACTCGCTGCGCTCGGCAAAAGCCCGGCAAGCGGGCATTTTGCTGGCGCGATCCAAACGCGAGTGGGTCTTTCCCCCTCGCGCACCCCCGCTGCTCACTCACTTCTCATGTACAGCATGAGGTTTGTCTACAATCTGAACGACCAAGAGGGTAAAGCCGTTTTACGGGAGCCGCTCAGGGATATAGCGGCTGCGGAGGTAGGCTAGGACCGCCCGGTCCGGGCGGCTGCCGCCCAAAAGGCAGAGGCCCGCCAGGCCGTAGTCTTCCACCAGCTCCAGCCGGGCCTCCAAACTGCGCAGGTCCTCGAACCAGACCTCCCGCCGCCGTCCCGCCGGGTCCGTGTAGCGGAAGCTGCTGCACCGGGAGGCTTGGTCCAGCCGGATCTCCGCCTGGGCCGCCACGGCCAGACCGGCCGCCGCCCGGTGGGACAGGGCTTGGGCCCGGTCCCCCAAGCGCCAGGGCAGGCCCCAGCTGTAGCCCCGGCCGGAGACCGCCAGGCTCAGCTTCCCCGGCGGCAGCTTCCCGGCGGCGTAGTCCAGCACGGCCCGGATACGGTCGGCAGGGGAGACGGCCTGGGGCGCGCTGTAGGCATAGCCCCAGTCGTAGGCCAGCAGGATCACCCGGTCGGCGCAGGCCCCGTGGACCGCGTAGTCGTGGGCGGAGCTCTGGAGGCTCCGCTCCGAGTCGTCCTCCTTGGGGGCCAGAGCGGTGATCAGGTAGCGGCCCCGGTCGTGGAGGGCCGGGGCTGCCAGCCGGAGAAAGGCGTTGTAGCTGTCCCGGTCAAAGGGGTGCAGGCAGCAAAAGCTCAGGTACAGCCCGGCGCAGCCGCTCTCCTCCAGGGCCTTTAGCAGCTGCTCCAAAAGCTGCTGCCGGGCGCTCTCCGTGCCCAGTAGGCGGTGGGCCAGGGCGGCGGAGTAATTCCCCTCCCCGTCCAGGTTGGCCAGCGTCAGCATGACCGGCAGGCCCAGCTCCCGGGCCCGGCCCAGCAGCCGCCGCTCCGCCGGGGTGGGCGGGGACAGCAGACCCTCCGCCGCCGTGCGGCAGAAGAGGCAGAGATAGCTCAGGGCCGGAGCCAGCTCCTCCAGAGCGGAGACGGGGGCGCTCAACTCCTCCACGGCGCTCAGCTCCAGGCTCCGGCGGGGCGCCTCCTCCGCCTCCGGCACCGCCAGGGCCAGGCCCCCGGTGAGCCGGACCGGGTCCTCCAGCTGGTTGAGCCGCGCCAGCTCCTCCGCCGGCAGGCCCAGACGGCGGGCGGCGGCGGGCAGCGTATCGCCCGGACGGGCGATCCAGATCTTCATAGAAACCTTCCCTTCCGTTTTCTTTTCAAGAAAAATATATTCAGAGCCGTCTGCCACTTTGCAGAATGGCGAGAATGTGGTATACTGATCTTATCAACCAACGAAAAGGAGACGCCCATGGATCAGAAAACTCTGCCCAAGCGCAGCCAGGTGCCTGAGGAGTTCACCTGGAAGCTGTCGGACATCTTTGAAAACGACGGGGCCTGGACGGCCGAATATGAGGCCCTGGCCGCTCTGCCGGAGCGGATCGCCGCCTTTCAGGGCCGGCTGGGCGAGAGCGCCGAGACGCTCTTAGCCTATTTCCGGCTGGACGACGAGGCCTCTCTGCGCCTGGAAAAGCTCTATAACTACGCCTTCCTGGCCTCCGACCAGGACACGGGCAATGCGGTCTATCAGGACCTGAAGGGCAAGGCCATCAGCCGCCTGGTGGCTGTCTCCGGCGCGTCGGCCTTTGCCGCTCCGGAGCTGATGGCCATCCCGGAGGAGCGGCTGAACGCCTTCTTCGCCGATGAGCCGGAGCTGGAGACCTACCGCCGGCCCCTGGAGCGCGTCCGCCGCCTGGCGGCGCACATCCTCTCCCCCGCCGAGGAGGCCCTGCTGGCCGCCACCGGGGAGATGACCGGCGCGCCGGACAACATCAGCAGCACCTTCCGGGACGCGGACCTGAAGTTCCCCCCGGCGGTGGATGCCCAGGGCGCGGAGCACCCCCTCACCAACGGCTCCTACGGCCCCCTGCTGGAGAGCGCGGACCGGGTCCTGCGCCGCAGCGCCTTTGAGAACATCTACAGCCGCTACGGGGAGTTCAAAAACACCCTGGCCGCGGCGCTGGACGCGGAGTTCAAGCAGCGCCGTTTCTTCGCCACGGCCCGGAAGTACCCGGACACCCTGGCCGCCGCCCTCTTTGAAAACGAGGTGCCCGAGCAGGTCTACACCAGCCTGATCGAGGCCGTCCACGCCAACATGGACAAGATGTACAGGTATGTGGCCCTGCGCAAGCGGCTTCTGGGGGTGGAGGAGCTGCACATGTACGACGTGTACACCCCCATCGTGCCGGACGTGGCGGAGAAGATCCCCTTTGAGGAGGCCAAGGCCACGGTGCTGGAGGCCCTGTCGGTCCTGGGCGAGGACTACGTAGCCCTGCTGAAGGAGGGCTTCGAGGGCCGCTGGATCGACGTGTACGAGAACGAGGGCAAGCGCAGCGGGGCCTATTCCTCCGGCAGCGCCTGGCCCCACCCCTACGTGCTGCTCAACCAGAAGGACACCCTGGACAGCATGTACACCCTGGCTCACGAGATGGGCCACGCCCTGCACAGCGCCTACAGCTGCAAGAACCAGCCCTTCTGCAACAGCAACTATGTGATCTTCGTGGCCGAGGTGGCCTCCACCTGCAACGAGGTCCTGCTGACCCACTATCTGCTGGGTAAGACGGAGGACAAGGCCCGGCGGGCCTACCTCATCAACCACTTTTTGGAGCAGTTCAAGGGCACCCTCTACCGGCAGACCATGTTCGCCGAATTCGAGCTCATGATGGGCCGCATGGCCGAGGCGGGCGAGACCCTCACCGCCGACGCCCTCAGCGAGAAGTACCGGGAGCTCAACAGGCTGTACTTCGGCCCCGACATGGTCCAGGACGAGCAGATCGCTCTGGAGTGGTCCCGCATCCCCCATTTCTTCTATAACTACTACGTGTTCCAGTACGCCACCGGCTTCTCCGCCGCCATCGCCATCGCCAACCGGATCCTCAGCGGCGAGCCCAGCGCGGTGGACGACTACAAGCGCTTCCTCTCCGGCGGATGCAGCACCGACCCCATCTCTCTCTTGAAGATCGCGGGCGTGGATATGAGCGGCCCGGAGCCGGTCAACTCCGCCCTTCAGCTCTTCGGAGAGCTGCTGGACGAGATGGAGCAGCTGACCTAAAGGTTTCAAATGCGACCCGCTGCGCTGGGCTCGCATTTGAGTTACTCGCACTTATCGCCCTTCGGTTGGTCGGCGCGAGGGCTCGCTTTGCTCGCCTTAGGGAGTTTTTGAGGCGGCAAAGCTGCCTCAAAAACAAATTTGATTCTTTTTCTGCTTTGTATCAAGCTCTACAGGATTCTGTCTACAGTCTAAAAAATCGCCCTTGCGACGCTCGCAAGGGCGATTTTTTATAAGTTTTACTTTAGCCGCCGGTAGGTCTCAGTATAGCGGCGGAGCTTGGCGGCCAGCTTCCGGTCCGCGGCGCCGGGGCGCATGCGCCAGCACCAGTTCCCGCCCACCGAGCCGGGGGTGTTCATGCGGCTCTCCGGCCCCAGTTCCAGGATGTCCTGCATCTGGGCGACGAACAGGGCCGCGCTCATGCCCATGCCGGTGCGGATCAGGCCCCAGCACCAGCCCTCGTCCGGGGTGATGTGCATGTACTTCTTGGCATAGTTCAGGGTCTTCCGGTCGGTGGCCTTCAGCCAGCCGGACACGGTGTCGTTGTCGTGGGTGCCGATGTAGCAGACGCTGTTGCGGACGCTGTTGTGGGGGGCGTAGTCCGAGTCCGTGGCCGGGTCGAAGGCAAACAGGAGGATCTTCATGCCGGGCAGGCTGGAGTCGGCCAGCAGCTTCTTCACCTGGGGCGTCACGTAGCCCAGGTCCTCGGCGATGAAGCGCAGGTCGTGGAACCAGCTGGACAGGACGCCCACCAGGCCCATGCCGGGCCCCGGCTTCCAGTGGCCGTTTTTGGCGGTGGTCTCCCCGTAGGGCACGGCCCAGTAGCTCTCAAAGCCCCGGAAGTGGTCGATGCGGATCACGTCGTAGAGCTTCTTGGCGCCCTCCACCCGGCGGATCCACCAGCCGTAGCCGTCGGCGGCCATGGCCTCCCAGTTATACAGCGGGTTGCCCCAGAGCTGCCCGTCCTCGGTAAAGTCATCCGGCGGGACGCCCGCCACCTCCGCGGGGACGCCCTCCTTGTCCAACTGGAAGAACTCCGGCGCGCTCCACACGTCCGCCGAGTCCAGCGCCACATAGATGGGCAGGTCGCCGATGAAGCGGATGCCCTTGCCGTGGGCGTAGGCCCGCAGCTTCTCCCACTGGCGGAAGAACAGAAACTGGGTGAAGACGTAGAAATCCACGTCCTCGGCAAGCAGCTCCCCGTATTCTTTCAGGGCCTCCGGCTTGTGCCGGCGGATGTCCGCCTCCGGCCAGTCCAGCCAGCTCTTCATGCCGAAGTGGGCCTTCACGGCCATGTACAGGGCATAGTTCTCCAGCCAGGCGGCGTTCTCCTTCCGGAAGGCGGCCAGCTCTTCCTTCAGGAGCACCCGGCCCCGGGAAAAGGCCAGCCGGAGCACCTTGAAGCGGCTGTCAAAGATGGCGCCGTAGTCCACCTTTTCCGGGTCGCTGCCCCAGTCGATGCCGCTCAGCTCCTCCTTCTTGAGGAGCCGTTCCCGGACCAGAGTGTCCAGGTCTATGTAGTAGGGGTTCCCCGCAAAGGTGGAGAAGGGGGAATAGGGGCTGTCCCCGTAGCCGGTGGGGCCTAGGGGCAGGAGCTGCCAGTAGGTCTGCCCGGCAGCCTTGAGAAAATCCACGAACGCATAGGCCTCCCGGCCCATGGTCCCGATCCCGTAGGGGGACGGCAAAGAGCTCATTGCCATGAGCACACCGCTGCTGCGGTCCATAAGCGAATACTCCAATCTTCCTAACTTTTAGCCTTTTACTGCGCCTGCGGCAACGCCCTTGATGATGTGCTTCTGGCAGGTGAGGTAGAAGATGATCACCGGGATGATGCTCAGCAGGATCAGCGCCATGGTCGCGCCCAGGTCCACGGTGCCGTAGCTGCCCTTGAGATACTGGATGTGGATGGGGATCGTCCGGTACTTATTGATATCCAGCACCAGGTACGGCAGCAGGTAGTCGTTCCAGATCCACATGATCTCCAGGATGCCCACGGAGATCATGGTGGGCTTGAGCATGGGCAGCACAACGGAGAAATAGGTCCGCACAGGCCCGCAGCCGTCGATGGCGGCGGCCTCCTCGATCTCGAGGGGGATGGACTTTACAAAGCCCACGAACATGAATACGGCCAGGCCCGCGCCAAAGCCCAGGTAAACGATGGGGATGGTCCAGGGCGTGTTCAGCTTCAGTGTGTCTGCCGTTTTGGACAGGGTATACATGACCATCTGGAAGGGCACCACCATGGAAAAAACGCAGAGATAGTATATACCACGGCACACCACAGAGTCAACCCTCGCGATGTACCAGGCCGCCATGGACGTGCCGAACAGGATGAGCGCCGTGGACAGCAGGGTGATCACCACGCTGTAGGACACGGACTTCCAGAAGGGGTAGTTGCCGAAGGTCATGCCCTTGATGAAGTTGTCAAAGCCCGCGTACATCTCGCCCGTGGGCAGGGCAAAGGTATCGGTCTTGACATAGGTGTTGAGCTTGAAGGAGTTTATGACCACCGTCAGAACCGGCAGGACATAGATGACGCAGATCACAGCCAGCACGATGGACAGGATGGTCTTGTTCCGCCGCTGGGCGGAGAGCGTATTTGCCTTTTTCATTGCTGCACCTCCCGCTTTCTGGTGTAGGCCAGCTGGGCAAGCCCCAGCCCGGCGACCAGCACAAAGAATATGACGGCTTTAGCCTGGGCAAAGCCCTGGGACGAGGTGTTCTGCCCGTAGAAGGTGTTGAAGATGTTCAACGCCAGCATCTCCGTGGTCTTTACCGAGGAGCCGTCCGGCTGGATGAGGAAGGGCTGCCCGCCGGTCAGGGCCAGGTTCTGGTCAAAGAGCTTGAAGCCGTTGGTGAGCGACAGGAACATGCAGATCGTGATGGAGGGCATCACGTTGGGGATGGTGACCTTAAAAAGCGTCTGCCAGGAGTTCGCCCCGTCGATCCTGGCCGACTCCAGCATGTCCCCCGGCACGGCCTGTAGCCCGGCTATGTAAATGATCATCATGTAGCCTATCTGCTGCCAGCACATGAGGATGATCAGTCCCCAGAAGCCGTATTTCGTCTCCATGAGGATGGACGTGCCGTAGTGGGAGAGCACGCCGTCGAAGATCATGGACCAGATATAGCCCAGCACGATGCCGCCGATCAGGTTGGGCATGAAGAACACGGTACGGAACAGATTGCTGCCCCGTATGCCCTGGGTCAGTGCGTAGGCCACGGCGAAGGCGAACAGGTTTATCAGGACCAGACTCACCACGGCAAACAGGGCCGTGTACCAGAAGGAGTGCTGGAAGCTTTTATCGGCAAAGGCCCTGGCGTAGTTGCCAAAGCCAATAAACTTCGCGTCGGATATGAGCTTGAACTTGCAGAACGAGAGGTATATGCCCTGGAGGAAGGGCCATACAAAGCCTATACAGAAGGCTGCCACCACGGGCCCCATAAAGAGCAGGGCCCAACGGCGCATGGGCCGGCGCAGCGTGGCGCCGTTGCGGATCTTCTTTTTCTTCTTCAATAAAATCACATCTCCTCAATTCGATGACGGTCACACAAGCGCGCACGAGAGAGAAATTAGAAAACAAGGATGAGCCTGTAGGCAAACCCAAACTGTGCAGTTAAACAAGTGAGCAGCGGGGGTGCGCGAGGGGGCAAGGCCCGCCTCGCATTTGGATCGCGCCAGCAAAACGCCCGGTTTACCGGGCTTTTGCCGAGCGGAGCGAGTTTTTTCAGAAGGGCAAGCCCTTCTGAAAAAAGTGGCGCAAAGCTTTTAGATAAAGTCCGCAGGACTTTGTCTAAAAGCTGGGGCGGGCGTAAAGCCCGCCCCGTCAGTGATTCGGAAAGCTGCAGTTTATCAGCCGTTGACGGCCTGGTACTGAGTAGCCCAGCCGGCCACGAAAGCGGTGACCACGGTCTCCCAGTTGGCGTCGGAGGGATCGGCGTTATACTGGTTCAGAGCAGACACCAGAGCAGCGCGGTACTCGTCCACGTTGGGCTGATAGTTGGTGGCCCAGTCCATGACATAGCAGCCCTTGGCGGCATAGTCGTTGGCGACGGCCAGGAAGGCGTTGGTGGAGGCGACAGCCTGCTTGTAGGGCATGACGCCGAAGGCGCCCGCGCCGTTGACCAGCAGCTCAGAGGCCTCGGGGTCGGTCACGCACCAGTACATGAAGTCCAGGGTGGCCTTCTGGTCCTCTTCGGAGGCCTTGGCGTTGACGGCCCAGTAGTTCTCTGTGCCGCAGTTCAGGCCGGCCTTCTCCTCGCCCTCTACACCGCAGTAGTAGGGAATCATGGTGGCGTTGGGAACGCCCTCGGCTACGCCGCCGTACTCCCAGGAGCCCTGCACATAGAAGGCGGCCTGGCCGGTCTTGAACTCGTTCTGGGCGTCGTGGCCGCCGGTGGCCAGGTCAGAGCGGGCTACCAGACTGTTGTTGACGCACAGATCGTACAGGTTGCGGAAGTTGTCCATGTAGGCGCCGGTGATGGTGGCGGGGCACTCGGTCCAGGTAGTGCCGGCAGCCTGCTCCTCATAGTAGTACTCCAGGTTGACCATGTGGCCGGTGTAGCGCCAGGAGGAGGAATCGTCCATGTCGTTGGAGGTGAAGGCGTCGAAGCCCAGCTCGGCGGCGCGGGCGTGGATGTCCTCGGCGACGGTCTTCAGGCCCTCAAAGTTGACCAGCTCGTCCATGGAGTGGCCGGCCTTGGTGACCAGATCGGGGTTGACGATGATGCCGTAGCACTCATAGCAGTAGCCGATGGAGACCAGCTTGCCGCTGTCGTCATAGAGATTATAGGCGTCGGTGTTCAGCTCGTTGGCAACGGCGGTGCCGGTCAGGTCGAGCGCGTAGTCGCCCCACTCATCCACGGCGGCCTTGTTGCCGATGACGAACATCGTGGGAGGAGCGGACTTGTCCATCTCGGAGGTCAGGGTCTGGTTGTAGGTACCGGAGGCGGCGGTGACGACCTTCACGGGCACGCCGGTCTCATCGGTGTACATAGCGGCGACCTGCTGGAGGATGTCGTCCGCCTCGGGCTTGAAGTTCAGCCAGTACACGGAGCCGGCGGCAGCGGGGGCCTCATCGGCCGGTGCCTCGGCGGCGGGAGCCTCGGCAGGAGCCTCGGCGGGGGCCTCGGCGGCGGGAGCCGAGGAACCGCCGCAGGCGGCCAGGGCAAACACCATGGCGAGGCTCAGAAGAAGCGCTAAGATCTTTTTCATTTGCTGATTTTCTCCTTTTTTAATTTTTCCTCAAACGAGGTGGTATTTTCAGGCCAAATTGACCGGAAAACCAAACTAAGATTCAAATGCGACCCGCTGTGCTGTCTTTTTTGCCAAAACCAAAGCGGACGCTTTGGTTTTGAGAGGAGGCAGAGCGGCGTGAACGAGCTTTCGGCTTTAGTCGGAAGCGAGTGAATGGAGCTTCTGCTGACGAATGGGCCGGACGGAGCCGCCTGGGCGGAGCCGGGTGGGCAGGACCACATGGCAGCCGCGCAGGCTCTTCTCGATGGAGTCCACCAGGATGCGCACCCCCTCCCGGCCCATCTCTTCGGTGGGCTGGACCATGGTGGTCAGGGTGGGGCTTACGTACTCCGAGACGGCGATGCCGTCGATGGCGATGACGGAGCAGTCCTCCGGCACCCGGCGGCCGTGCTCCTCCAGAGCCTTCATGGCGGCGATGGCGGTGGTGTCCGAAAAGGCGAAGACCGCCGTGAGCTCCACGCCCCGGTCCAGGATGCGGCACATGCCCGCGTAGGTGTCCGGCATGTCAAAGCAGCCGCCGGTGACCTCGATCAGCTCCGGGTCCGGCTCAATGCCGTGGTCCCGCAGGGCGGCGCAGGCGCCCTTGTAGCGCAGCTCGCTGATGGAGCGGTCGTCCAGACTGGGGGCCAGGATAGCGATGCGCCGGTGGCCCAGCTCGATGAGCCGTTCCACGGCCCGGTAGGCCGTCAGCTGGTCGTCGATGGAGACGGAGCAGTAGTCCTCCTCCGCTAAGCTGCCGAAGCAGTTGGTGTAGGAGCAGCAGACATAGGGCACGCCGATGGTCGCCAGCTCCGCGGGGGTGTAGTCAAAGCGGCCGCCCAGAAACAGCAGGCCCCGGAGCTTTTTCTCCCGCTCCAGGAAGGCGCCGGTCTTGACCTCGTCATCGTCCTCGCCGATATAGCGCAGGACCATGGTATAGCCCGCCCGGTCGATCTCCCGGGCCACGGTCTTCAGCACGGCGGAGAAGAACAGGTTCCCGGAGCCCCGGACCACCACGCCCAGCGCGTCGGAGCGGCTGCGGACCAGGTCCCGGGCGCTGTCGTTGGGGATGTACCCGTTGGCCTCCACCACGTCCAGCACCTTCCGGCGCACCGGCTCGCTCACATCGGGCCGGTTGTTGAGCACTCTGGACACGGTACTCACGCTGACGCCGCAGGCTTTGGCGATGTCCTTGATGGTCACGGTCCTTCCAGCCCCTCTCCTCTTTCCGCTGGAGGGATCGAAAGCCCGCCTGCGGCAAAATCCGCCGTAAAGTGATAAAATCTACTAAAAACAGATAAGAAAACGTTTCCGGTAACGTTTCCAGATTTCTTAATAAGATTCTAATCATTTTGTGTCAAAATGTCAATATCCAATATGTGGAAGACGCGAACTTTGGCGTCCTGCCCAATTTTTCTTTCCGTTTTTATACAAATCGTCCAAGGCACAGGACAGAAAAAGAAAAATCCTCCGCCAAAAGCGAAGGATCAGACTGTAGGAAAACCCTATGCTGCACCTACTCTTCAAATCAAAGCGTCTGCTTTGATTTGATAAGGAAGAACATTACCGCCCGCCGATGTGGCGGCCTCTAGGCCGCTCACATGGCTTTGCGGTGATGTTCTGACGCCGACGCCAGGCCCGGTAGAGCAGGGCCGAGCCCAGGCAGAAGGAGATATTGACGCCCACTGTCACCCAGAACCAGGGGCTGTCCGTATTGGTGATCTGCATCCCCAGGATCGTAGCGCAGATCAGGTCCGGCAAAAAGCCCAGCACGCCCCCGGAGATGTAGGCCGGGTAGGGCAGGCGGGTGTTGCCCATGTAGAGGCTGACGATGTCGCAGGGCAGGACGCCGATGGCCCGGGTGATGAAGGAGAAGAAAAAGCTGTTCTCCGAGCGCTGGGCCCGCAGCTCTTTGAGCCGGGGGTGCTTGACCATCAGCCGCTGGCTCAGGTCCGGGCCGGAGAAAAGACCGATAAAGTAGGGGATGGACAGGGTGATGAAGATGCCCACCACGTTGACCAGCAGGGCGACAGGCAGGGGGAACAGGACGCCGGAGACGGCGAAGAGCAGCATCACCGGCAGCATCACGGAGATGCTCTTGACGGCGAAGGCCAGCCAGAGGAAGATCAGAGCGGCCAGCCGGTTTTCCGGGACCCGGGCCAGCAGGCCCTCCAGGGAAAACTCCTGGCCGGAGAGGAGCAGCCAGAGCAGGATCCCACCCATGCACAGCAGCGGCAGCAGGCGCAGAAGGCGCTTGCCAAAGCGGAGGGCGGTCTGAAAAAAAGCAGTCATGACAAGCCTCGGCGGCGTGGGGCGCCGCAAAAAAGAGTTGACGCCCTTACTTTACCACGGGGGCCGCTGCCGCGCAATCGGAGGCTGTCGATTTTTTACAGTTTGGCCACAAGTTTTTCTCCGCCCTTGCAAGTGCGGGAAAAATCTGCTAAAATAACAAGAAGGGTATGTGAAACGGAGTAGAACCATGGATCTTACAGAACTCAAGCTGGTCTTCGCCAGCAATCTGATCAGGCTGCGCACCGACGCAGGGCTCACCCAGGCAGAGCTGGGCGCGGCGCTCAACTATTCGGACAAATCCATATCCAAATGGGAGCGGGGCGAGGCCATCCCCGACGCCTATGTGCTCACCCAGCTGTCCGGGATGTTCGGCGTGACGGTGGACGAGCTGCTGCGGGCCCATGACAAGTGGGAGGCCCCGGAGGCGGCTGCCCGGGAGCCGGAGAAGAGCTACAGCGCCGGGATCATCATCGCCATCGTGATCGTCGGCATCTGGACGGCGGCCCTGACCGGCTTTGTGACCCTGTGGCTGTTCGACATCCTCTGGTGGAAGATCTTCATCATCGCCCTGCCGGTCTCCTTGCTTGCCTACCTGGTGCTCATCTGCGCCTTCAAGCGGACCAAGCACCTGCCCCTGGTGATCGGAGTCTTCGTGCTGTCGCTCTTTGTGTTCGCCTATTTCATGGTCCCCCTGGAGAACCCCTGGCAGCTCTTCCTGATGGCTATCCCGGCGGAGATCATCGTCTTTTTGAGCTGTAATATCCGGCATAAGCCGAAATTCCTTCGAAAAAAAGAAAAAAATTGAGCATCCGGCGGGTTCTACGATTTGTAGAGCCCGCCTTTTTTGCCGGTAGAGCGGTAGAATACGGAATAGCTTGAAATGTGAGGAGGGAACGTCTATCTTAGGTTTATCACAATTGATTTTATATGCGCTGTTTTACAGAGAAAGGACTTTTCCATGGCTGACTACGTTTTAAGCTGCTGCTCCACCGCCGATCTGAGCAAGGAGCATTTTGAAAAGAGAGGCATCCCCTATATCTGCTTCCATTACCAGCTCAACGGCAAGGAGTACCCGGACGACCTGGGCCAGACCGTGCCCTTTGACGAGTTCTACGCCCAGATGGCCCAGGGGGCGGACACCGCCACCTCCCAGGTGAACATCACCGAGTATGTGGACTTCTTTTCCGCCTTTGCCGAACAGGGGAAGGACATCGTCCACGTCAGCCTGTCCTCCGGCATCTCCGGCACGGTCAACTCCGCCCGCAACGCGGCGCTGATCATCCAGGAGCGCTACCCGGACCGGAAGGTCTACGTGGTGGACTCCCTGGGGGCCTCCTCGGGCTACGGCCTGCTGATGGACACGGCGGCGGACATGCGGGACCAGGGCCTGAGCGCCCCGGAGCTGGCCAAATGGATCGAGGATGAGCGGCTGAAGCTGCACCACTGGTTCTTCTCCACGGACCTGTCCAGCTACGTCCGGGGCGGCCGCATCTCCAAAACGGCGGCGGTCTTCGGCGGGCTGCTGGACATCTGCCCGCTGCTGAACATGGATAACCTGGGCCGCCTGATCCCCCGGTACAAGATCCGCACCAAGAAGAAGGTCATCCGGACCATCGTGGACAAGATGGAGGCCTGCGCCCGGGACGGTCTGGACTACGACGGCAAGTGCTACATCTCCCAGTCCGCCTGCTATGAGGACGCCCGGCAGGTGGCGGACCTGGTGGAGGAGCGCTTCAAGAAGCTCAACGGCCCGGTGGAGATCAACAGCATCGGCACCACCATCGGCGCCCACACCGGTCCCGGCACCGTGGCCCTGTTCTTCTGGGGCGCGGAGAGAAAGGACTAAAGGAGATCGAAACGGCCTCCTCCGCAAATCGTGGAGGAGGCTCGTCTTTCGTTTACCGAAGTTAAACAGTACAGAGGCCGGGCGGTGGTTTTTCAGGGCGGTGGTTTTTCACGGAATACTCTTTGACTTTGCCCCGCTTTGTAGTATAATGTTCCTATTAATAGTGTAAAAGAGAAGGGGAGAGACCATGGCCGCGAAGAGAGAGGCATGTAAAGTGGAAAAAGCGCCGGTTTCCAAGCTGCGGCGGGCCTATATCGCCCGGCTGGTGGGGCGTTGCCTGATCCTGGTCCTGCTGGTCCTGGTCTGGCTGCTCAGGCCGGAGCTGCTGCGGCCCATCTATCCCGGGGAGTTCTTCCGGGGCTTCTCCGCTTTGCATCTGCTGTGGCTCATCTGGATGATCGACATGCTCTTCCAGCTGATCCCGGTGAAGGAGCACATCCCCCTGGGCTCCCAGAAGCACTTCCAGCTCCGCTTCCGGCCTATCCGGGAGAAGATCAACTCCCAGGCCCTGCGGGACTATGTGATCACCACCACCAAGGCCGCCTACCGGGTGATGATCCTCTGGGCGCTGCTGCTGGCAGTTCTCGGCCTGCTGTACCATGTAAGGGTCCTGGATGAGAAGGCCCTGTTTATGATCAGCGCCCTGTTCTATGTCTGCGACCTGATCTGTGTGCTGATCTGGTGCCCCTTCCGTCTGATCTTGAAAAACCGCTGCTGCACCACCTGCCGCATCTTCAACTGGGACCACCTGATGATGTTTACGCCCATGATGTTTATCGACAGCTTTTTCGCCCGCTCGCTGCTGCTGATGGCCATCGCGGTCTGGCTGGTGTGGGAGCTGTGCGTGATGCTCTACCCGGAGCGCTTCTGGGAGCACTCCAACGAGGCGCTCAAGTGCTCCGCCTGTACCGACAAGCTCTGTACCCAGTATTGCCGCAAGCTGCGGCCGGAGCAGACGGCAAAAACCGAATAAAAACGCCAAAGCCTCCCATTTCGGGAGGCTTTTAGATTTCCATATCCTTATCCATCGGGATGTCCTCCAGGCGGACACGGGACCAGCCGAAGAGGGGCAGCAGCTCCTTGGGAGAGAGGGGCTCCTCCGTCTCCGTCAGGCCGCAGAGCTTCGCCAGGCGGCCCGTCAGGGCCTGGGGGCTCAGCTCCTGCCGGAGGGCTTGGGTGCTCAGACTGCCCAGGCGCTTGGAGAGCTTGCCGCTGTCGGAGATGAGCAGGGGCAGATGGGCGTAGACGGGCGCCGTCCCGCCCAGGGTCTCGATCAGCCAGCGCTGCCTGGGGGCGGAGCTCAGCAGGTCCCGGCCCCGGACCACCCGGGTGACGCCCATGAGCATGTCGTCCACGCTGACGGCCAGCTGGTAGGCGTAGACCCCGTCTGCCCGGCGGATGATGAAGTCCCCGCCCTCCCGGGCCAGGTCCTGGGTATAGGTCCCGTAGTGGACGTCCTCCACGCTGACTTCCAGGTCCGGCACCCGCAGCTTCCAGGCGGGGGCGCGGCCGGAGGCCTCCCGGGCCAGGCGCTCCTTCCGGCTGAGCCGGGCGCAGGGGCAGCGGGGGTCGTGGACCGCCTCGCCGGGATGGGGCGCGCTGGCCGCCGCCAGGCGCTGGGCCCGGCTGCACCAGCAGGGGTAGACCAGGCCCCGCTTCTCCAGTTCGGCAAAGGCGGCGGCGTAGAGGGCTGTCCGGGTGCTCTGGCTGAAGGCCGGGTCGGGGTAGCCCTCGTCCCAGTCCAGCCCCAGCCAGCGCAGGTCCTCCGCGATGGCGGCGGCGTAGGCCGGGCTGGTGCGGACCGGGTCCAGATCCTCCATGCGCAGGATCATTTTCCCGCCCAGGGCGCGGCCGTCCAGCCAGGCCAGGAGCAGGGCCAAGAGGTTGCCCAGATGCAGATAGCCCGAGGGGCTGGGCGCAAAGCGCCCCACGACGGCGCTCATTTCTTGTGGAAGAGCTTCTTGGCCTGGTAGCGGGGCTCAAAGGAGATGTTGACCCCCAGCTTCTTGAACAGCTCTGCGTCCACGTGGGAGAGGATGACGGAGGAGTGGGCCTCGCAGCCCCGGAGCTTGTCCAGCTGGTCGATGGCGTAGCCCGCCATGGGGTTGGTCACGGCGCAGATGGACAGGGCGATCAGCAGCTCGTCGGTGTGCAGGCGGGGGTTCCGGTTGCCCAGGTGCTCCACCTTCAGGTGCTGGATGGGCTGGATGATGTTGGGGGTGATGAGCAGCAGCTTCTTGTCGATGCCGGCCAGGGCCTTCAGGGCGTTCATCAGGCAGGCCGAGGAGGCCCCCAGCAGGGAGCTGGTCTTGCCGGTGATGATGCGCCCGTCGTGCAGCTCGATGGCCACGGCCGGGTTCTCTGTCTCCTCCGCCCTCTTCAGGGCGGCGGCCACCACGGGCCGGTCCTCGGGCCCGATGTCCATGGAGTTCATCAGCAGCTCGATGCGCCTCAGCTCCGCCGCGTCGGACAGGCCCTGCCGGACGCTGCACGCGGCGGCGTAGTAGCGCCGGATGATCTCCTGCCGGGAGGCGGCCCGGCAGGCCTCGTCGTCCACGATGCAGAAGCCCGCCATGTTGACCCCCATGTCCGTGGGGCTCTTGTAGGGGCTCTCGCCGTAGATGCGCCGGAACATGGCCTCCAGCACGGGGAAGATCTCCACGTCCCGGTTATAGTTGACGGTGGTCTGGCCGTAGGCCTCCAGGTGGAAGGGGTCGATCATGTTCACGTCGTCCAGGTCCGCCGTGGCGGCCTCGTAGGCCAGGTTCACCGGGTGCTTCAAAGGCAGATTCCAGATGGGGAAGGTCTCGAACTTGGCGTAACCCGCGCTGACGCCCCGCTTGTGCTCGTGGTAGAGCTGGCTCAGGCAGGTGGCCATCTTGCCGCTGCCGGGGCCGGGGGCGGTGACCACCACCAGGCTCCGCTGGGTCTCTATGTAGTCGTTTTTCCCGAAGCCCTCCTCAGAGACGATGAGGGGCACGTTGGAGGGGTAGTCGGGGATGATGTAGTGCCGGTAGACCCGGATGCCCAGGCTCTCCAGCCACTTCTGGAACTGCCCGGCTACGGCCTGGCCCCGGTAATGGGTGATGACCACGCTGCCGATGAACAGGCCGATGCCCCGGAAGGCGTCGATCAGGCGCAGGCAGTCCTCGTCATAGGTGATGCCCAGGTCGCCCCGGCGCTTGCTG
Organism: uncultured Oscillospiraceae bacterium; assembly: GCA_947626785.1. Classification (GTDB taxonomy): domain Bacteria; phylum Bacillota; class Clostridia; order Oscillospirales; family Oscillospiraceae; genus Limivicinus. The sequence continues at coordinate 24,949 of CANQTO010000004.1, read as the reverse complement.
CGCTCGATGTCGTCGGCCGAGATGGCGATGACGATCTCCGCCTCGTCCTTCATCTCCAGCAGCATCTTCACCTTGCTGTCCGGCGCGAAGCCGGGGAGCACCCGGGAGGCGTGGAAATCGTCAAAGAGCTTGCCGCCGAACTCCAGGTACAGCTTGCCGCCGAATTTAGAGATCCGGTCGCGGATATTCTGGGATTGGAGCTTCACATATTGTTCGTTGTCAAAACCGAGGCGGTCCATAGGCACGTATCCTCCACTGTTCTCTTTATCCCGCACATTGTACCACAAGGTCCCCGGCTTGTCCACCGGGAAGAAGAAAAAGCGGACGGGAGGAAACAATAAGAAAAACCGTTGACAGACCAGCTGTCACGGTCTATAATGAAAATATAAAAGGGCACTGCGCAAGCGGTTAGCCCTGGAGATTTAAGTCAGACAATAGTCAGACCCGTCACCGGCCAGGGTGGCGGGTCGTCCTTTTCACAGTCAGCGTTATGGTATATCCACAGATATGTAACGTCAATGTGATTGGCATAATGCCTCACCTCCTTTACAGAGGTGTGACTAACCGCCTGCCGTTGTGTTGCAGTGCCCTATGACAGAATACCACGCGCTTTGCCAGATTGCAAGAGGCTGGGAAACTCCCGGCCTCTTCATCTTTCGGAGAAAAAGCGGAATTTGCTCCGTATCTACTTTTTTTCTTCATAATTTTGTGGTACACTACACACTGTATGACTATCTCCACAGAAGGAAAGGCAAAAGAGCATGGGATTTCTTGAAAAATTATTCGGCAGTTACTCGGACCGGGAGCTGAAGCGGATCACGCCGGTCGCGGACAAGATCGAAAAGCTGGAGCCCGCCTTCGCCGCCCTGAGCGACGAGGAGCTCCGGGCCAAGACCGGGGAATTCAAGGAGCGGCTGGCCCAGGGCGAGGACCTGGACGATCTGCTGCCCGAGGCCTTCGCCGCCGTGCGGGAGGCCGCCTGGCGGGTGCTGGGCATGAAGCCCTTCCGGGTGCAGCTCATAGGCGGCATCGTCCTGCACCAGGGCCGTATCGCCGAGATGAAGACCGGCGAAGGCAAGACCCTGGTGGCCGTGCTGCCGGCTTATCTGAACGCCCTCACCGGCGAGGGCGTACATATCGTGACGGTGAACGACTATCTGGCCCGCCGCGACAGCGAGTGGATGGGCAAGGTCCACCGCTTCATGGGCCTGAGCGTGGGCCTGATCGTCCACGGGCTGAGCTCCGCCGAGCGCCGGGCCGCCTACGCCTGCGACATCACCTACGGCACCAACAACGAGATGGGCTTTGACTACCTGCGGGACAACATGGCTCTGTATCGGGAGCAGATGGTCCAGCGGGGCCACCCCTTTGCCATCGTGGACGAGGTGGACTCCATCCTCATCGACGAGGCCCGGACGCCGCTGATCATCTCCGGCCAGGGGGATGAGAGCACGGACCTGTACCGGCAGGCGGACGATTTCGTGGTGCGGCTGAAGAAGCAGGTCTACGCCTCCATCGACGAGAAGGAGGAGGAGAGCGAGGACCTGGACGCGGACTATGTGGTGGACGAGAAGGCCCGGACCGCCACCCTCACCGCCCGGGGCATCGCCAAGGCCGAGAAGGCCTTCGGCCTGGAGAACCTGGCCGACATCGAGAACGCCACCCTGAGCCACCATATCAACCAGGCCCTGAAGGCCCACGGCATCATGAAGCGGGATATCGACTACATCGTCAAGGACGGGGAGATCATCATCGTCGACGAGTTCACCGGCCGCCTGATGCTGGGCCGGCGCTATTCCGAGGGCCTGCACCAGGCCATCGAGGCCAAGGAGCATGTGGATGTCCAGAAGGAGAACAAGACCCTGGCCACCATCACCTTCCAGAACTACTTCCGCCTGTACCACAAGCTCTCCGGCATGACCGGCACCGCCGTCACCGAGTCGGAGGAGTTCGCGGCCATCTACCGGCTGGACATCATCGAGATCCCCACCAACAAGCCGGTGATCCGCCAGGACCACCCGGACGTGATCTACAAGACCGAGAACGCCAAGAACAAGGCCATCGTCGAGCAGATCATCGCCTGCCACGAGAAGGGCCAGCCGGTGCTGGTGGGCACCGTGTCCATCGAGAAGAGCGAGTATCTGTCCGGGCTTTTAAAGCGCCGGGGCATCGCCCACACGGTCCTGAACGCCAAGTACCACGAGCAGGAGGCGGAGATCGTGGCCCAGGCGGGCAAGCTGGGCTCCGTCACCATCGCCACCAACATGGCCGGCCGCGGCACGGATATCATGCTGGGCGGCAACCCGGAGTATCTGGCCCGGCAGGACCTGCGCAAGGCGGGCTTTGACGACGCCGTGATCGCCGAGGCCACCGGCTACGCCGACACCGAGGACGAGACCATCCTGGCCGCCCGCAAGCTCTTCGCCGAGAAGATGGAGGAGCACAAGGCCCAGACCTCCGCCGAGGCGGAGCAGGTCAGGGCCGCCGGGGGCCTCTTCATCCTGGGCACCGAGCGGCACGAGTCCCGCCGGATCGACAACCAGCTGCGCGGCCGCGCCGGCCGGCAGGGGGACCCGGGGGAGAGCCGCTTCTATCTGGCCATGACTGACGACATCATGCGCCTCTTTGGCTCCGAGCGGGTCATGGGCATGATGGACACCCTGAAGATCGAAGAGGACATACCTCTGGACCACAAGATGCTCTCCAACGCGGTGGAGCAGGCCCAGAAGACCGTGGAGAGCCGGAACTTCCAGACCCGCAAGAGCGTGCTGGAGTACGACGACGTGATGAACAAGCAGCGCGAGATCATCTACGGCGAGCGCCGCAAGGTGCTGGACGGGGAGGATCTGCACGAGCAGGTGATGGGCATGGTGCAGCAGTTCGTGGAGAGCACCGTGGCCGACGGGCTGGGCGGCGTGCCGGCGGAGAGCCAGGCCCAGATCGATCAGGCCCTGCAGCCCTTTGAAAAGCTCTTTATGCCCCGGGGGACCCTCCGCCTGGAGAGCTTCGGCTCCTCCGTCAGCGCGGAGAAGCTGAGCAAGGCCGCCCTGGAGCTGGCGGTCCGGGCCTATGAGGCCCGGGAGAAGACCTTCGGCGAGGCCCCCAACGGCATGCCCCTCATGCGGGAGCTGGAGCGGGTGGTCATGCTCCGGGTGGTGGACGAGTACTGGATGGACCACATCGACGCCATGGACGAGCTCAAGCGGGGCATCGGCCTGCGGGGCTACGGCGCCGTCAAGCCCATCGATGCCTATAAGCAGGAGGGCTTCGACATATTCGAGGCCATGGTCAACGGCATCCGGGAGGAGACGGTCCGCCGGCTCTACACCGTGGCTATCCGCCGGGAGCAGCCGCCGGAGCGCAAGGCGGTCGCCAAAAACGCCGCCGCCAACGTGGGCGGCGAGCCGGTGAAGAAAAAGCCGGTGAAGAAGGCCCCCAAGCCCCGGCCCAACGACCCCTGCCCCTGCGGCCGGATGAAGGCCGACGGCAGCCGCCGGCTCAAGTACAAAGAGTGCTGCGGCCGGGACAATAAGTGAGGGCTGGACGATGGCGTTTATCGAGAAGCGGCAGGGGGAGCTGGTCTACATGGCCTCCAGCCTGATCGCCGCGCCCCACGCTTTTACCACCCGCTTCGGCGGCGTGAGCCGGGGGGACTTTGCCTCTCTGAACCTGGGCTCCAACCGGGGGGACGACCCGGCGGCCGTCCGGGAGAATTACCGGCGGGTCTGCGCCCTGATGGGCACGGACGAAAACGGCTGTGTCGTCACAAAGCAGGTCCACGGGAACGCGGTGCACCTCGTGACCGGGGCGGACCGGCATGTCTGCCTGTCCCCAGTCCCCTATGAGGCGGACGGCATCGTCACCGGGGAGAAAAACCTGCCGCTGATGTGCTTTACCGCCGACTGCGTGCCGGTGCTCCTCTGGGATGGGGATGACCGGGCCGTTGCCGCGGTCCACTGCGGCTGGCGCAGCTCCGTGGCGGACATCCTGGGCCGGGCGGTGGAGCAGATGGAAGCTCTGGGGGCCAGGCCGGAGAACATCCGGGCCGCCCTGGGGCCGGCCATCGGCCGCTGCTGTTTTGAGACCCATGAGGACGTGCCCCAGGCCGTGGAGCGGTACCTGGCCGGGGATACGGAGGGCCTTTTCGACCCGCTGCCCGGCGGAAAATTCCTGGTGGACCTGCGGGGGGCCAACGCCCGGCGGCTCAGGCAGCTGGGGCTGAAGCCGGAGCATATCGACATCTCCGAGGAGTGCACCGTCTGCTCCCATGACAAATACTGGTCCCACCGCTATACCAAGGGCCGCCGGGGCAGCCAGGCGGCCGTGATCAAGATGATATAATGTCGAAACGCAAAAGCGTTTCGACCTGAGGTGACACAATGAAGACAGAGAAAAAATGGCTCTCTCTCCTGCTGGCGGCGGCGCTGCTGCTGGGATGCGCGGCCTGCGGCCGGCAGGCGGAGGACCCTTTCGACGCCCTGCCCCCCTCCACCGGCGGCGAGGACGTGGCCCGTTCCGCGGCGGTGGACGATCTGTTCTCCCTCAACAGCAACAGCCGCTACAGCTTTGACCCCTATGTGGCCACCAACCACTCCAATCAGCTGATCTGCTGCCTGGTCTACGAGAACATGGTGGACATCGACGACAACTTCAATGTCATCAAGAACCTGATCACCAGCTGGGAGCCCAACGAGGACTGCACCCTCTGGACCTTTAAGGTCGCCACAGGCCACACCTTCCACGACGGCTCCGAGGTCACGCCCAAGGATCTGAGCTATTCCATCGGCCGGGCCATCTATTCCGACCGCTACGCCGGCCGCTTCTCCAGCTTCAAGGGCGCCTCCTATACCGCCGATACCCTCCAGGTCTCCCTGGGGGTGGGGGACAGCCAGTTCGTCAAACTGCTGAACATCCCCGTGGTCAAGGCGGGCACCGCCGGCCAGACGGATATGCGCCCCATAGGCAGCGGGCCCTATACCTATAACGAGGACTACACCGAGCTGCTGGCCTACGACGGCTATACCGGCAGCGACCGGCTGCCGGTGGACAGGATCGGCATCAAGGAGTATTCCTCCGCCGAGAGCATCATCAGCGCCTTTGAGGACGGCAGCATCGACGTGGTGGTCAACGACCCCTCCAGCTACACGAACCTGGGTTATGCCAGCACCAACGAGACCCACACCTTCGCCACCACCAATATGCACTATGTGGCCTTCAACGAGCAGAGCGCCCTGGGCCGCTTCGCCTATTTCCGGGTGGCCATGCAGTACGCCTTTGACCGGGATTATCTGGTGGAGCTTTTGCAGGGCAACGGCGTGGCGACGCCGGTCCCCATGGTCCCCACCGTGGAGGACTATCCGGAGCTGCTGGCGGACAGACTGCACTATGATCTGGATACCTGCCGGGCTATTTTGGAGAACGCGGGCATCCGGGACTATGACGCGGATGGGCAGCTGGAGTACATGTCCGGCTCCCCCCAGGATATCAACATCAACTTCATCGTCACCAGCGACAGCACCGCCAAGTCCGGCGTGGTCCACCGCTTCGCCCAGGATATGGAGAAGCTCGGCATCCCGGTGACGGTCAAGGAGCTGACCTGGGACGACTATATGGACGCCCTGGAGAAGGGCGAATTCGACATGTACTACGGCGAGGTGAAGCTGCGCAACAACTTCGACCTGACGGAGCTTCTCCAGGTCCATGACGACTCCCACGACGACGAGGAGGGCTACCGCCGGCCGGACATCAACTACACCGGCTCCACCGACGCCACCGCGGAGCAGTATGTGAAGAGCTATCTGTCCGCGCCGGACAAGGCCTCCCGGGCCACCGCCTATTACCAGCTCTGCGAGTACCTGACCGGCTCCACCGGCAGCCTCATCACCATCGGCTTTGAGCGGCAGCAGATCATCACCCACCGGGGCGTGGTCATCGGCGTGGACGCCAACGCCGGCAACCCCCTGTACAATTTCCAGAACTGGACCATCCTGCTGGGGGACGAGGAGCTGGACTTCGAGGCCAGGCAGGAGGCGGTCGAGCGGGCCGCCGCGGCCCGGCTGGCCGGGGAAGAGGAGACCGAAGAGGGAGAAGAGGGCGAAGGCGAGGGCCCGGACGGGGCGGAGCCTGAGCCGGAGACCGGCGGCGGGGAAGCGCCCGCCTGAGAAGATAACGGAATGAATAATGCCGCTGGGCGGAGAGCCGGCGGCCTGAGGAAGGGAGAACGGAGAAATGACGGACAGAGAGCTTATGTCCATGGCCAGACAGGCCTCCTTCAACGCCTATGTCCCCTATTCCCGCTTTGCCGTGGGCGCGGCGCTGGAATGCAGCGACGGGACGGTCTACACCGGCTGCAACATCGAAAACGCCGCCCTGGGCAGCACCATCTGCGCTGAGCGCACGGCCTGCTGCAAGGCGGTCAGCGAGGGAAAGAGGAGCTTCCGGCGGATCGCCGTCTACGCGGACAGCGAGAACTGGTGCACCCCCTGCGGGGCCTGCCGGCAGTTTTTGGCGGAATTCTCACCGGAGATGGAGGTCCTCTGCGCCAAGGCGGGCGGGCGCTACGTGAGCTACAAGCTCTCGGAGCTTTTGCCCCACACCTTTAACTACTGATGGACCTGGAGCAGCTGAGGCTCTTTATCGCTGTGGCGGAGAGCGGCAGCTTCAGCCGGGGGGCCCAGCGGCTGTATTTCAGCCACTCCACCGCCTCCCGGACCGTGTCCGCCCTGGAGGCGGAGCTGGGCGTGCGCCTTCTGGACCGGGACAACCGGGTCCTGGGCCTGACGAAAGCGGGAGAGGTCCTGCTAAAGGAGGCCCGGCAGCTGATCCGGGCGGCGGACGAGGCCGCCCTGCGGGTCCGGCAGGCCGGGCAGGCGGAAGAACATACCGGGAGAGAAGAGCTTGAAGACAGAGATCAGACAAATTGATACGACGCGCGTCCTGCTGGCGGCGGTCTTCGCCGTCATGCTGGTCTTCAATTTTCTCACGCCCCTGGCCGCCGACGACTATCTGTACAGCCTGAACCTGGACGGCGGCACCCCCCTCTCCGGCATCGGGGACCTGGCCGCCTCCCTGACATACAACTGGCGCTATGCCAACGGGCGGATCCTGGCCCATTTTTTTGTCCAGATCTTTCTCCAGCTGCCCAAAGGGGTGTTCAACATCCTGAACGCCGCCAACAGCGCCCTGCTGGTCTGGCTGGTCTTCCGCTTTTCCCAAAGCGGCGAGCGGCGGCGGGACACGCTGCTGCTTCTGACGCTCACAGCTCTGCTCTGGCTTCTGACGCCGGCCTTTGGGCAGGTCTTCCTGTGGCTGACCGGCTCCTGCAACTACAGCTGGGGGGCCAGTCTCGCCCTGCTCTTTTTGTATCCCTACTACTTATATTATATGGAAGGGACAGAGTCCGGGCCCCGGGGCCTGCCGGGCGGTCTGCTCTTCTGCCTGCTGGCTTTTTTGGCGGGGGGCTATTCGGAGAACGGCTCCCTGGCTGTTCTGACGGCGGCCTTCTGCCTGGCCTGCCTGGCCTTTTGGCGGGAGCGGCGGCTCCCCTGGAAGCTGGCGGCCGGCTTTCTGGCGGCCTGCGCCGGCTTCGCCGGGCTGATGCTGGCCCCCTCTGAGCTGGGAAACAAAAACCGGGACTTGGGCTCCGCGGAGCCCGGCCTCGTGGGCAAAGTTCTGGAACGGCTGTCCGGCTCCGGCAGAGTCTGGCTGCTCCTGGCGGGGGCGCTGGCCCTTCTGGCGCTGCTGTTTTTCCTCTGCCGGCGGAGAAGAGGTCTGTTCTTCTCCCTCTGCGCGGCCGCCTGCCTGCTGGCCGCCGGGGCGCTGATGCTGCTGGCGGCTCCGGAGCTGGGCGGGAGCGGCCCCCTGCGGGCTGTGAAGCTCCTGCTGTCAGACGTGAAGGAGGGCCTGCTGGTCCTGTTCGGCAGCTATGCGGCGCTTCTGCTGGCATCCCTGGCCTGCGGACTGGACCGGCGCAAGCTGGCCGCCGCCGCGGTCCTGGGCCTGAGCGCCGCCGCCTCGGTGCTGGTTTTTGCCCTGGCAGTCTATTTCCCGGCCCGGGGCGGCTTCGTGGCCGCCGTGTACATCGCCGCCGCCGACGGCCTGCTGCTTTCCGGCCTGTGGGAGCGGGGGAGGGGCGGCTGTCTGCGGGTCCTCTGCGCTTTGAGCTGTGTGCTGATGCTGGGTACTCTCGTCCTGGGGGCCGCGGAGATCGGGGATACCTGGGAACAGAGCCGGGCGCGGGTCCAGGCGCTGGAGCAGGGCAGGGCGGACGCGGTGCCCTATGTGTCCCTGGAGCCCATCCGGCCGGAGCTGAAATACAGCGCTCTCTGGGAGAACGATTTCCAGAAGTTCTCCCCCGACATGGCCCAGCTCTACGGCGTGAACGAGGTCTGGATCGAGGGAGTAAATTATTCCTGACAATTTAAAAGAACGAACGCCGGATCCGGTTTGGGTCCGGCGTTCTTCACAAAAATACAAGAAAAATTTCTGCGAAACTCACGAAATTTTTCTTGACTTTCATAGGTCCAGCTGTTATAGTATATGAGCGCCTGCGCGTAGAGCAAAGGGCGCAGTATGCGATGAAGCGGGAGATTGCTCGGAAACGAGGTAACTTCCGTGGAGTATGTCCGGCGCCGGACCCGTTCCGGCGCGCAATCGGGCGGCTGAAGCCTTTCCGGTGCACGCGTATATCGCGCGTACGGGGGATCGACCGGCTGAAAAGCCGGTTTGTTTTTCGGACGCGGTCTGATACGCACGGTTGTGTGTACAGGAAATCCGGCTTCATCCGTACTATGAAAAAGGCGGTCCCCAATGCCGCCGGAAAAAGTACGAAAAGGAGAAAAACCAATGGCAGCCACCAGCAAGAACATGATCCGCATCCGCCTCAAGGCCTATGACCACCAGCTGATCGACAAGGCGGCCGAGACCATCGTCGAAGCGGCCAAGCGCACGGACGCCAAGGTCTCCGGGCCCATCCCTCTGCCCACCAAGACCGAGATCGTCACCATCCTGCGCGCCGTCCATAAAGATAAGGACAGCCGCGAGCAGTTCGAGCGCCGCACCCACAAGCGCCTGATCGACATCATGAGCCCCACCCAGAAGACCGTGGAGGCCCTGATGAACCTGGAGGTCCCCGCCGGCGTGGAGATCGAGATCAAGCTCTGAGCAAGAACCCACCGTCAAATAACCCATTGCCCGCAGCTTGCGAGTGCGGGCGGGTTAAGTTGCCAGCCTCTGGGGCCCGGCGGAACCGGGCGGCTAAGCGAGGCAACCAATAACCGTTAGGAGGAAATAATCCATGAAGAAAGCCATCATCGGCAAGAAGGTCGGCATGACGCAGATCTTCGACGAGAGCGGCAAGGTCATCCCCGTGACCGTCATCGAGGCCGGCCCCTGCGTGGTCGTGCAGAAGATGACCGAGGAGAAGGAGGGCTACAGCGCCGTTCAGTTCGGATACGAGGAAGTGTCCGAAAAGAAGCTGTCCAAGCCTGAGCAGGGCCATCTGAAGAAGGCCGGCGTGGGCATGGTCAAGCATCTCAAGGAGTTCCGCCTTGAGGACAGCAGCAAGTATGAAGTGGGAGATGTGGTGAAGGCCGACGTGTTCGCCGAGGGCGACAAGATCGACGTGACCGGCACCAGCAAGGGCAAGGGCTACGCCGGCGTTGTCAAGCGCTTCGGCCAGGGCCGGACCCCCACCAGCCACGGCGGCGGCCCCGTCCACCGTCACGCGGGCTCCATGGGCTCCAGCACGGACCCCTCCCGCATATTCCCGGGCAAGAAGCAGGCCGGCCACATGGGCGTGGAGCAGGTCACCGTCCAGAACCTGGACGTGGTCCGCGTCGATGCGGAGCTGAACATGATCGCCATCCGCGGCGCCGTCCCCGGCCCCAAGGGCAGCATCGTGTATATCCATGACGCCGTCCGGACCCAGCCTGTCAAGAAGGGTGCCGCCGCTGGCGTCAGCGTCAACCCGCAGAAGGCTTCCGCCCGTGTCAATCCCCAGAAGGCTTCGGCCCGTACCAAGTAAAGAAAGGAGAGCAGCATAAATGCCTAAAGCGAATGTTTTCAACATGGCAGGCGAGAAGATCGGCGAGATCGAGCTCTCCGAGGCCATCTTCGGCATCGAGCCGAACAAGAGCGTCCTGCACGACTCCGTCAAGAACCATCTGGCCAACTGCCGTCAGGGCACCCAGAGCGCCCTCACCAAGGGCGAGGTTTCCTATACCACCCGCAAGCCCTGGCGCCAGAAGGACACCGGCCGCGCCCGCGCCGGCTATGCCGGCTCCCCCGTGTGGACCCACGGCGGCGTAGCCTTCGCCCCCAAGCCGAGGGATTACAGCTACCGCCTCAACAAGAAGGTCAAGCGCCTGGCGCTCAAGTCCGCCCTGTCCGCCAAGGCGGCCGAGGGTGAGATCCTGGTCATCGACGGCCTGAAAATGGACGAGATCAAGACCAAGACCTTCCAGACCTTCCTGAACAAGCTGGGCGTCGGCGGCAAAGCCCTGGTGGTCACCGAGACTGTGGACGAGAAGGTCGTCAAGTCCGCCCGCAACATCGAGGGCGTCTCCACCACCATCGCCACCATCCTCAGCCCCTATATGATCCTGACCGGCGGCAAAATGATCGTGGACAAGGCCGCCCTGAGCAAGATAGAGGAGGTGTTTTCTCGATGAGAACCGCGTACGACGTCATCATCCGCCCCATCATCACCGAGCAGTCCATGGAAGACCTGGACATCAAGAAGTACACCTTTGCGGTCGCCAAGGACGCCAATAAGATCGAGATCAAGAAAGCCGTCGAGGAGATCTTCGGCGTCACCGTCATCAAAGTCACCACGATGAATGTGGGCGGCAAGGCCAAGCGCACCGGCGCCTACCCCATGGGCAAGACCGCCTCCTGGAAAAAGGCCGTTGTGAAGCTCAGCGCCGATTCCAAGAACATCGAGCTCTTCGAAGGCATGGCTTAAGGGAGGTAGGAAAGAATGTCTATTAAAACTTACAGGCCCATTACCCCTGCCAGGAGAGGCATGACCGTCTCCGGCTTCGACGGTGTGGAAAAGCACGTCAAGCCCGAGAAGAGCCTGGTCCAGGTCCTCAAGAAGAACGCCGGCCGCAACAGCTACGGCCGCATCACCGTCCGCCACCAGGGCGGCGGCAACCGGCAGAAGTACCGCGTCATCGACTTCAAGCGCGACAAGACCGAGATGAGCGCCAAGGTGCTCCGCCTGGAGTACGACCCCAACCGCAGCGCCTTTATCGCCCTGTGCGAGTATGAGGATGGCGAGCGCCGCTACATTCTGGCCCCTGTGGGCCTGAACGCCGGCGACAGCGTGCTCTCCTCCGCCGCGGCCGACATCAAGCCCGGCAACGCCCTGCCCCTGGCCAACATCCCCGTGGGCACCGTGATCCACAACATCGAGATGCACCCCGGCAAGGGCGCCCAGCTGGTGCGCAGCGCCGGCGTCGCCGCTCAGCTGATGGCCAAGGAGGGCGGCATGGCGACCGTCCGCCTGCCCAGCGGCGAGTTCCGCAAGGTGCCCATCGCCTGCAAGGCCACCATCGGCCAGGTGGGCAATATCGACCACGCCAACATCCACATCGGCAAGGCCGGCCGCAAACGCCACATGGGCATCCGCCCCACGGTCCGCGGCTCTGTTATGAACCCGGTGGATCACCCCCACGGCGGCGGCGAAGGCAAGTCCCCGGTGGGCCGTCCCGGCCCTGTTACCCCCTGGGGCAAGCCCGCGCTGGGCTACAAGACCCGCAAGACGAAGAACGCCAGCGACAAGTTCATCGTCAAGCGCCGCAACGCTAAGTAAGGAGGGAATCGACAATGAGCAGAAGCATCAAGAAAGGTCCTTTCGCGGCTCCCGAGCTGCTCAAGAGGATCGACGCTATGAACAAGAGCGGCAACAAGCAGGTCATCAAGACCTGGTCCCGCGCCTCTACCATATTCCCGTCCTTCGTCGGCCACACCATCGCCGTCCATGACGGCCGCCGGCATGTCCCCGTGTACGTGACCGAGGATATGGTCGGCCACAAGCTGGGCGAATTCGCGCCGACGCGGACCTTCCGCGGCCACACCGGCAGCAAGACCGGCAAGTAAGGAGGAGCAGAGATGGACGAGAAGAAAATAGCCCGTGCGGAGCACAAATACGCCCGCATCTCTCCCCGCAAGGTGGAGATCATCTGCGACATGATCCGCGGCAAGGACGCCAAGGTGGCTCTGGCCCTGATGGAGAACACCCCCAAGGCCGGCTGCGAGCTGATGATCAAGGTGCTCAAGAGCGCCATGGCCAACGCCGAGAACAATTTCGAGATGGACCCCGAGAAGCTCTACGTCTGCCAGAGCTACGCCGGAGCCGGCCCCATCCTCAAGAGGGGCATGCCCCGGGCCCGGGGCCGTATGTACCGCATCAACAAGCGCACCAGCCACATCACCATCGCCGTGGCTGAGAGAGACTGAGGGAAGGAGGCAGAATTATGGGACAGAAAGTTAATCCTCACGGACTGCGCGTAGGCGTTATCAAGGACTGGGACTCCAGATGGTACGCCAGAGAGGACAAGGTCGGCGACCTGATCGTCGAGGACTACAAGATCCGTCAGTTCCTCAAGAAGACCCTCTATTCCGCCGGCGTCCCCACCATCGAGATCGAGCGGGATTCCGCCAAGGTCCGCATCTATATCCACTGCTCCCGCCCCGGTGTGGTCATCGGCAAGGGCGGCGCGGAGATCGAGCGTCTGCGCCAGGAAGTGGAAAAGCTCATCGGTAAGCCTGTGGCCCTCTCCATCGTAGAGGTCCGCACCCCCGATACCAACGCTCAGCTGGTGGCTGAGAACATCGCCCAGCAGCTGGAGAAGCGCATCGGCTTCCGCCGGGCCATGAAGAACGCCATGGGCCGCGCCATGCGCATGGGCGCCCGGGGCATCAAGGTCAAGTGCGGCGGCCGCCTGGGCGGCGCCGAGATCGCCCGCTCCGAGTGCTATCACGAGGGCACCATCCCCCTGCAGACCATCCGCGCCGACATCGACTACGGCTTTGCCGAGGCGAATACCACCTACGGCCGCATCGGCGTGAAGGTGTGGATCTACAAGGGCGAGGTCCTCTCCCAGACCCTGCGCACCACCCCGCGCACCATGGACCTCAGCAAGCCCGCCGGCGAGCGCCGCCGCCGCGACGACCGCAGAGGCGGTGACCGCCGCCGTGACGACCGCAGAGGCGGTTACAACAACGACCGCCGTCCCGGCGGTTACGGCAACCGTCCCGCCGGCCAGGGTGACCGCCGTCCCGGCGGTTACGCCCCCCGGCCCTCGGCCCCCGCTAAGGAAGGAGGCAACAACTGATGTTAATGCCTAAGAGAGTCAAGTACCGCCGGGTACAGCGCGGCCGCATGAAAGGCAAAGCCACCCGCGGCAACTTCGTCAGCTACGGTGAATTCGGCCTCCAGGCCCAGGAGCCCGGCTGGATCACCTCCAATCAGATCGAGGCGGCCCGTATCGCCATGACCCGTTACACCAAGCGCGGCGGCCAGGTCTGGATCAAGATCTTCCCCGACAAGCCCGTTACCGCCAAGCCCGCCGAGACCCGTATGGGTTCCGGTAAAGGCTCCCCCGAGTACTGGGTCGCTGTCGTGAAGCCCGGCCGGGTGATGTTTGAGATCGCCGGCGTCCCTGAAGAGATCGCCCGCGAGGCTCTCCGCCTTGCCAGCCACAAGCTGCCCATCAAGACCAAGATCGTCGCCAAGGGCGCAGAGACTGAGAACGGTGGTGAATAAGATGAAGGCAAATGAAATACGTTCCATGTCCGTCGGCGAGCTGGAGAGCAAGCTGGTGGATCTGAAGAAAGACCTCTTCATGCTCCGTATGCAGCATGCCACCAATCATCTTGACAACCCCGTCCGGATCTCCGCTGTGCGCCGTGACATCGCTCGCGTCAAGACCGTCCTGCGCGAGAAGCAGAACTGAGGAGGTAAGGTAGAATGAGTGAACTGAGAACTACTTCCCGTAAGACCCGCGTAGGCAAGGTGGTCTCCGACAAGATGGATAAGACCGTGGTCGTCATCGTTGAGGACCGGGTCGCCCATAAGACCTATAAGAAGATCATCGGCCGGACCTACCGCCTGAAGGCCCACGACGAGAACAACGAGTGCGGCGTAGGCGATATCGTCCGCGTGATGGAGACCCGCCCCCTGTCCAAGGACAAGCGCTGGCGCGTGGTCGAGATCGTCGAGAAAGCTAAGTAAGGAGGCGGCATAAATGATACAGCAGGAATCTTATCTGAAGGTCGCCGACAACACCGGCGCCAAGGAGCTTAAGTGCATCCGCGTCCTGGGCGGTTCCAAACGCCGCTACGCCAGCATCGGCGACGTGGTCATCTGCTCCGTCCGCAAGGCCGCTCCCGGCGGCGCCGTGAAGAAGGGCGACGTGGTGAAGGCCGTTGTGGTCCGCACCGTCAAGCCCGTGCGCCGGGCCGACGGGACCTATGTCCGCTTCGACGAGAACGCCGCCGTTCTGATCAACTCCGGCGATAAGAACCCCCGCGGCACCCGTATCTTTGGGCCCGTTGCCCGCGAGCTGCGCGACAAGGAGTATATGAAGATCCTGTCCCTGGCTCCCGAAGTGATTTGAGGAGGGACACAGAGAATGAAGATCAAAAAAGACGACATGGTCGTAGTCCTGACCGGTAAGGACAACTACAAGAACTCCCGGGAGTGGCAGAACGACAAGAAGGTCGTCCCCCACAAGGTCCTGGTAGCCGATCCCAAGAACGGCAAGGTGATCGTGGAAGGCGTCAGCGTGGCCACCAAGCACCAGAAGCCCCAGGGCCAGAACAAGGACGGCGGCATCATCAAGGTGGAGACCCCCATCTATGTCAGCAAGGTGCAGCTCTACTGCCCCAGCTGCAAGAAGGGCGTCCGCGTGGGTTACAAGATCGCCGACGGCAAGAAGACCCGCGTCTGCAAGAAGTGCGGCGCCGAGATTTGAGGAAGGAGAGACTGACTGATGACAAGAATGAAGAAAAAGTATCTTGAGGAAGTTGCTCCTGCTCTGATGGCCAAGTTCCAGTACAAATCCGTCATGCAGATCCCCAAGCTGGATAAGATCGTGGTCTCCGTCGGCTGCGGCGACTGCAAGGACAACGCCAAGGCTCTGGACGCCGTGATCAAGGACATCTCCGCCATCACCGGCCAGCACGCCGTGGCCACCGTAGCCAAGAAGTCCGTGGCAAACTTCAAGCTCCGCGAGGGCATGAAGGTGGGCGTGAAGGTCACGCTGCGCCAGGACCGGATGTGGGAGTTCCTGGACCGCCTGTTCAACGTGGCCCTGCCCCGTGTCCGTGACTTCCGCGGGATCTCCGCCGACGCTTTTGACGGCCGCGGCAACTACAGCCTGGGCCTGAAGGAGCAGATCATCTTCCCCGAGATCGAGTATGACAAGATCGAGAAGCTGCGCGGCATGAACATCGCCATCACCACCACCGCGCAGACCGACGAAGAGGCCCGGGAGCTGCTGAAGCTCATGGGCGCGCCCTTCGTGAGCTAAGGAGGAGGAAATTATGGCTAAGAAATCCATGATCTTGAAGCAACAGGCCCCCGCCAAGTTCTCCACCCGCAAGTACAACCGCTGCAAGATTTGCGGCCGCCCCCACGCCTATCTGCGCAACTACGGCATCTGCCGTATCTGCTTCCGCGAACTGGCTTATAAGGGCCAGATCCCCGGCGTCCGCAAGGCGAGCTTTTAAGCTTCAAATGAAAGGAAGCTGCGCTTCCTTTCATTTGAGGGGATGCACTCCGCTCAGCGCACGGCCCAAGGGCCGCACGTTCGCTCCGCGAGAAGAGTTTTTTCCGACATACATGCTGCCGGAAAAAACGATTTGAATCGTTTTGCCGCTGCGGCGGCAAAACCAGAGGGGAGGACCCCTCTGGACTCCCCCGGAACGCAGCGAGAACGGAGAGCGCAAGTTTGTTCGGCGGGGGTGACCGCTCCCGCCTTACAATAAACGGACGGCGAAAGGCCATGGCCAATCAAGCATTGGCATGGGACCTCGCCGCCGGAACTGCCGAAAGGCAGTAACTCTAAATTAGGAGGATAAAGATCCATGCAGATCACCGACCCCATTGCAGATATGCTTACCCGCATCCGCAACGCCGGCAGCGCTAAGCATGAGACTGTTGACGTCCCCGCGTCCAAGATGAAGAAGTCCATCGCCGAGATCCTGCTCAACGAGGGCTACATCAAGAATTACCAGGTCATCGACGACGGCACCCAGGGCGTCATCCGCATCACCCTGAAGTATCTGCCCGGCAAAGAGAAGGCCATCCAGGGCCTGCGCCGGGTCAGCAAGCCCGGCCTGCGCGTCTACGCCGGGGCTGACGAGCTGCCCCGCGTCCTCAAGGGCCTGGGCATCGCCATCATTTCCACCTCCAAGGGCGTCATGACCGACAAGCAGGCTCGCAAAGAGCATGTCGGCGGCGAAGTCCTTGCGTTCATCTGGTAAGGAGGGTGTTGAGATGTCGAGAATAGGAAGAGCACCCATCACCATCCCCGCCGGCGTGGAAGTCCAGGTGGATGAGCACAACCACATCACTGTCAAGGGCCCCAAGGGCAGCCTGGAGCGCACCTTGGTCCCCCAGATGAAGGTCAACATCGAGGCGGGCGTCATCCATGTGACCCGGCCCGACGACACCAAAGAGAACCGTTCCCTGCACGGGCTCACCCGTACCCTGATCGACAACATGGTCGTCGGCGTGACCCACGGCTTCGAGAAGAAGCTGGAGATTAACGGCGTCGGCTACAGGGCGGCCAAAGAGGGCAAAAATCTGGTCATGAACCTGGGCTATTCCCACCAGGTCATCGTCCCCGAGACCGAGGACATCCAGATCGACGTGCCCGACGCCAACCACGTGGTCATCAAGGGTATCGACAAGCAGAAGGTCGGCCAGTTCGCGGCAGAAGTTCGTGGCAAGAGGCCCCCGGAACCCTATAAGGGCAAGGGCATCAAGTACGACTACGAGGTCATCCGCCGCAAAGAAGGCAAGACCGGCGCTAAGTAAACGGAGGTGTGCCTGAATGATTAAAAGACCCGATACCAGAGGACAGCGCATCAAGCGCCACAACAGAGTGCGCGGCAAGATCTCCGGCACCGCCGAGCGGCCCCGCCTCTGCGTGTTCCGCAGCGAGAACCACATCTATGCTCAGGTCATCGACGACGTGGCCGGCAACACCCTGGTCTCCGCCTCCAGCGTGGAGAAGGATTTCGAGGGCAAGGGCAGCAACTGCGAGGCCGCCAAGAAGGTCGGCGCCGCCGTTGCCGAGCGTGCTCTGAAGAAGGGCATCGAAGAGGTCGTTTTTGACCGCGGCGGCTATATCTATCACGGCCGCGTGAAGGCACTGGCAGAGGGCGCCCGCGAGGGCGGCCTGAAGTTCTGAGGAAGGGGGAAAACAAAACATGGCTTATAACAACGACAGGAGAGACCGCCGCAGAGATGAGGCCCCCTCCGAGTTCATCGAGAAGGTCGTTTCCCTCAACCGCGTCAGCAAGACCGTCAAGGGCGGCCGCGTGGCCAAGTTCTCCGCCCTGTGCGTAGTGGGCGACGGCAAGGGCCGCGTGGGCTACGGCATGGGCAAGGCCAACGAGGTGTCCGAGGCCATCCGCAAGGGCCTGGAAGACGCCAAGAAGAACATCTGCACCATCACCCTCAGCGGGACCACCATCCCCCACGAGGTCATCGGCGAGTTCGGCGCCGGCCGCGTGCTGCTCAAGCCCGCGCCCGAAGGCACCGGCGTTATCGCCGGCGGCGCTGTCCGCGCGGTGGTAGAGGCCGCCGGCATCCGGAACATCCGTACCAAGTGCCTGCGCACCAACAACCCCGCCAACGTTGTGGCCGCCACCATGGCCGGCCTCAAGTCCCTGCGCGACGCCAAGCAGGTCGCCGCCGTCCGGGGCAAGACTCCTGAAGAGATCCAGGGTTAAGGAGGGCGAATCATGGCTAATCTTAGAATTAAGCTGGTCAAGAGCCTCAACGGCAGACTGGACAGCCACATCGCGACCGCCCAGTCCCTGGGCCTGCACAAGATCGGCAACGAGACCGTGCAGCCCGACAATCCCCAGACCCGCGGCAAGATCGCCAAGATCGGCTATCTGCTGAAGGTCACAGAAGAATAAGGAGGGGAAGAGAATGTATATCCACGAACTTTCTCCTGTGCCCGGCTCCACCCATGTGGATAAGCGCAAGGGCAGAGGCCATGCCACCGGCAACGGCAAGACCGCCGGCCGCGGCCACAAGGGCCAGAAGGCCCGCAGCGGCGGCGGTGTCCGCATCGGCTTCGAGGGCGGCCAGATGCCTCTGGCCCGCCGCATCCCCAAGCGGGGCTTCAACAACATCTTCGCCAAGCCCCTGGAGGCCGTCAACGTGTCCGCCCTGGAGAGCTTTGAGGACGGCGCGGTGGTAGACGCCAAGGCCCTGCTGGACGCGGGCATCCTCTCCGAGTGCAAGTATGGTGTAAAGGTCCTTGGGAACGGCAACGTCTCCAAGAAGCTGACAGTGAAGGCTGCCGCTTTCTCCGAAACCGCGAAACAGAAGATAGAAGCGGCCGGCGGAAAGGCAGAGGTGATATAAAGTGCTTCAGACTCTGCGCAACGCCTGGAGGATAGAGGAGCTCCGCAAGAAGATCCTCTTCACTCTGGTGATTGTCCTGCTGTACCGGCTGGGCAACTCCATTCCCGTGCCCCACGTGAACGTGGCGGCCCTGCAGAGTTACTTTGCCCAGCTCCAGAACACCGTTCTGGGCCTGTACAACGTGATGTCCGGCGGCGCCTTCTCCCAGGCGACCATCTTCGCCCTGTCTATCCAGCCCTACATCAACGCCTCCATTATCATGCAGCTGCTGTGCATCGCCATCCCGGCCCTGGAGCGGATGCAGAAGGAGGAGGGCGAGGAGGGCCGCAAGAAGATCGCCTCCATCACCCGTTACGTCACCGTGGCCATCGGCCTGCTGATGGGCTTTGGCTACTACATGCTCATCGCCAACAACGGCCTGCTGGACAGCGCCTACCAGGGCAGCATCCCCGCGGCGATCGTCATTATCCTGACCTTCACCTCCGGCTCCGCCCTGATCATGTGGCTGGGTGAGCAGATCACCGAGTTCGGCATCGGCAACGGCATTTCCATTATCCTGTTTGCCAGCATCGTATCCCGTATGCCCTCCAGCATCATCAGCAGCGTCAGCAACATCATCGCCGGCACGCTCCAGTGGTGGGTCCTGGTGCTGATGATCCTGGGCGCGCTGCTGCTGATCGTGCTGATCGTCTTCGTCAACGACGCCGAGCGCCGCATCCCCGTCCAGTACGCCAAGCGCGTGGTGGGCCGCAGGATGTACGGCGGCCAGAGCACCCATCTGCCCATGAAGGTGAACATGTCCGGCGTTATGCCCATCATCTTCGCCCAGTCCATCGCCTCCCTGCCCGCCACCATCGCCATGCTGACGGGCTCCAGCACCGACGGCTGGTTCCAGAAGGTCTTCGGCAGCAACTCTCTGCTCTACGCGCTGATCTACTTCCTGCTGATCATCTTCTTCGCGTATTTCTACTCCACCATCCAGTTCAACCCTATCGAGGTGGCCAATAACCTGAAGAAGAACGGCGGATACATCCCCGGCTTCCGTCCCGGCAAGCCCACCAGCGAGTTCATCCAGAGGGTCCTGAACAAGATCACCCTCTTCGGCGCGATCTACCTGGGCATCATCGCGGTGGTCCCCATCCTGGTGTCCCACTTCAGCCAGACCGCCGCGCTGACGGGCATCTCCCTGGGCGGCACCTCCATCATCATCGTTGTCGGCGTCGCGCTTGAGACCGTCCGCGCCCTGGAGGCCGAGATGCTCATGCGCAACTACAAGGGCTTCCTCAACTGAGGACAGGAGGAGATATGAGGCTTATTCTGTTAGGCGCCCCCGGCGCGGGCAAAGGCACCCAGGCGGAGATCCTGAGCCGGAATCTCGGTATTCCCACCATCTCCACCGGCAACATCCTGCGCGCCGCTATGAAGGAAGGCACGCCCGTCGGGCTCCAGGCCAAGGCCTATGTGGACGCGGGCAAGCTGGTCCCGGACGACGTCATCATCGGCATCATCAAGGAGCGTCTGGCCCAGCCGGACTGCGCCAAGGGCTATATCCTGGACGGCGTCCCCCGCACCATCCCCCAGGCCCAGGCCATGGAGGAGATGGGCGTGGCGGTGGACTGCGCGCTCTCCATCGAGATCGAGGATGAGACCATCATCCAGCGGATGTCCGGCCGCCGGACCTGCAAGGATTGCAGCCAGACCTTCCACATCGTCTCCAACCCCCCGAAAAAAGAGGGCGTGTGCGACTTCTGCGGCGGCGAGCTGACCATCCGCAAGGACGACGCTCCCGAGACCGTCAAGGCCAGGCTGGAGACCTATCACCGGGACACCGAGCCCCTGAAGGCCTTCTATGCCCAGCGGGGCAAGCTCAAGTCCGTTGAGAATCAGAGCAGCATCGAGGCCACCACGGCCGAGATCAACAAGGCTCTGGGGCTTTGAACCATGTCCGAGCGCATTACGATCAAATCCCCCAGAGAGATCGAACTGATGCGTCAGGCCGGACGGCTGGCCGCCGGGGCGCGCACCATCGCGCGCCAGGCGGTGGCCGCCGGCATGACCACCAGGCAGATCGACCGCGAGGTGCGTGAGTTCATCGTCAAGTCCGGAGCCACGCCCACCTTCCTCAACTACAACGGCTTTCCCGGCAGCGCCTGCATCTCGGTCAACGATGAGGTCATCCACGGCATCCCCGGCCGCCGGGTGGTGCGCGACGGGGACATCGTCTCCGTGGACGTGGGGGCCACCTTCCGGGGCTTTGTGGGCGACTGCGCGGGCACCTACCCCTGCGGGGAGGTCAGCCCGGAGGCAAAGCGGCTGATGGAGGTCACCCGGCAGAGCTTCTTCGAGGGCATCAAATTCGCCCGGGAGGGCTGCCGGATCTCCGACATCGGCGCGGCCGTGCAGGAGTACGTGGAGGGCAAGGGCTACTCCGTGGTGCGCGACTATGTGGGCCACGGCGTGGGCCGGCAGCTCCACGAAGCCCCCGAGGTGCCCAACTACCGCTTCGCCCGCGTGGAGCGGGACGGAGGCCGTAGGCCCGACCCCCGGCTGGTAAGGGGCATGACCATCGCGGTCGAGCCCATGGTGAACGCGGGCGGTTACGAGATCCGGGTCCTCCCCAACGGCTGGACGGTCGTGACGGCGGACGGCTCCCTGGCTGCCCACTACGAGAACACCATCCTCATCACCGACGGCGAACCGGAGATACTCACAATGGCAGAGGATATTTAAAAGACAAGGACCGACTTTGGAGGAAATTTACTTTGGCTAAAGACGATGTAATCGAACTCGAGGGCACGGTGGTCGAATCCCTGCCCAACACCATGTTCCAGGTGGATATCGGCAACGGGCACATTATTCTGGCCCATATCTCCGGAAAGCTCCGGATGAACTTCATCAAGATTCTCCCCGGCGACAAGGTCACGGTGCAGATGTCCCCCTACGACGTCACCCGGGGCCGGATCACCTGGAGAAGCAAATAACAGGAGGCATAACAAATGAAAGTAAGACCTTCCGTCAAGCCCATGTGCGAGAAGTGCAAGATCATCAAGCGCAAGGGCAAAGTCATGGTCATCTGCGAGAACCCCAAGCACAAGCAGCGCCAGGGTTGAGCGGAGGCCGGGCAAACGGGCCTCTGCTCTCGCAGAGCGCGGGGCGCGGCCCCGACATTCCACCGGCGGCACGGCCAGGCTCTGTAGGGCGCGGCCTGTCTTATCCAATTCAGCATCCCGCGGGGACAGGGACTCCCTCCGGCGGGAATAAGTTCCTGTCAGAAAGACAGCGGGAAAAAGATTTATCGAAAGGATGATCGAAAAGTATGGCACGTATAGCCGGCGTTGACCTGCCCAAAGACAAGAGAGTCGAGATCGGCCTCACCTATGTCTACGGAATCGGCAGAACCAGCGCGAAGAAGATTCTGGAGATGACCGGGATCAATCCCGACACCCGTGTGAAGGACCTCACCGATGAGGAAGAGGCCAAGCTGCGTGAGTGCATCGACCACCACTACATCGTGGAGGGCGACCTGCGCCGCCAGACCGCGCTTGACATCAAGCGCCTGACCGAGATCGGCTGCTACCGCGGCATGCGTCACCGCCGCGGCCTGCCCGTGCGCGGCCAGCGGAGCAAGACCAATGCCCGCACCCGCAAGGGCCCGAAACGCACCATCGCGAATAAGAAGAAGTAAGGAGGGAACTGATACATGGCTGCAAACAACGCGAAGAAGAAAGTCCGCACCCGCAGAAGAGAGCGGAAGAACATTGAAAAGGGCCAGGTCCATATCAGCTCTTCCTTCAACAACACCATGGTCACCATCACCGATACCCAGGGCAACGCTCTGTCCTGGGCCTCCGCCGGCGGCCTGGGCTTCCGCGGAAGCAAGAAATCCACCCCCTTTGCCGCTCAGACCGCTGCCGAGACCGCCGCGCGGGCGGCTATGGAGCATGGCCTGAAGACAGTCGAAGTGTTCGTCAAGGGCCCCGGTTCCGGCCGTGAAGCCGCCATCCGCGCTCTTCAGACGGCAGGTCTCGAAGTGACGATGATCAAGGACGTGACCCCCATCCCCCATAACGGCTGCCGTCCTCCGAAACGTCGCCGCGTCTAAGTTGAAGGAGGTAACGAATAATGGCAAGATATACTGAGGCAGTCTGCCGCCAGTGCCGCAGGGAGGGCCAGAAGCTCTTCCTCAAGGGCGACCGCTGCTATACCGATAAATGCGCCATGAACGCCCGCGGCTTCGCCCCCGGCCAGCACGGCCAGGGCCGCAGCAAGACCTCGGACTACGGCCAGCAGCTGCGCGAGAAGCAGAAGGCCAAGCGTTTCTACGGCGTGCTGGAGAGCCAGTTCCGCAGCTACTTTGAGATGGCCGAGCGCCGCCAGGGCCAGACCGGCGAGAACCTGCTGGCGATCCTGGAGTGCCGCCTGGACAACGTGGTCTACCGGCTGGGCCTGGCCATGAGCCGCGCCGAGGCCCGCCAGATGGTCAGCCACGGGCACATCACCGTCAACGGCCGCAAGGTCAACATCCCCAGCTACCAGGTCAAGCCCGGCATGGTGGTCGCCGTCAAGGAGAGCAGCCGGAGCCTGGAGAAGATCAAGGCCAACGTGGAGGCCAACGCCTTCCGTCCCGCCCCCAAGTGGCTTGAGTATGACGCCAACAACATGATGGCTAAAGTTGTGGCCGTTCCCGCCCGGGACGATATCGATCTGCCCATCGAGGAGCACCTGATCGTCGAGTTGTACTCCAAGTAAACCAGACACCCTCAAATTGGTAAGCTGACACATCGCCTGCGTCAAAACGCAACATTCAAAAGGAGGGTACGAACAAAAATATGATCGAGATCAAAAAGCCGCGCATCGAATGCATCGAGACCCCGGCGGACAGCGCTTACGGCAAGTATATCGTCGAGCCTTTGGAGCGCGGCTACGGCACAACGCTTGGTAACTCTCTGCGCAGGGTCCTCCTGTCCTCTCTGCCCGGCACCGCCTGCACCAGCATCAAGATCGCCGGTGTGCAGCATGAGTTTTCCACCATCCCCGGCGTCAAGGAGGACGTAACGGAGATCGTGCTCAACGTCAAGAGCATCATCGCCCGCCTCCACAGCACCGGCCCCAAGACCGTCTATATCGAGGCAGCCGGCGAGGGCGTCGTCACCGCCGGGGACATCAAGGCGGACGCGGAGGTGGAGATCCTGAACCCCGAACAGCCCATCGCCACTCTGGGGCCCGACGGCGCCCTGAACATGGAGCTGGTGCTGGACCACGGCCGGGGCTATGTCTCCGCGGAGAAGAATAAGAATCCCCAGACCGCGATCGGCACCATCCCTGTCGACTCCATCTA
This sequence comes from uncultured Oscillospiraceae bacterium, assembly GCA_947626785.1. Lineage (GTDB taxonomy): Bacteria > Bacillota > Clostridia > Oscillospirales > Oscillospiraceae > Limivicinus. The sequence goes on along the minus strand of CANQTO010000004.1, from coordinate 995 downwards.
TACCCCGGTCCTGAAGGTCAACTACACCGTCGAGAACACCCGTGTGGGCAACCAGACGGACTTCGACAAGCTGACCATCGAGGTCTGGACCGACAAGACCATGACCGCCCGCGACGCACTTTCCCTGGGCGCGAAGATCCTCTGCGACCACTTTACCCTCTTCACCGACCTGTCCGATACCATCGGCAACAACTCCACCGTGGTGGAGAAGGTGGAGAAGGAGCCGGACACCATGCTCAAGATGACCATCGAAGAGCTGGATCTGTCGGTCCGCAGCTTCAACTGCCTCAAGCGCGCCAACATCAACACTGTGGAGGATCTGGTCAGCAAGACCCAGGACGAGATGATCAAGGTGCGCAACCTTGGCCGCAAGTCCCTGGAGGAAGTGGAACACAAGCTGACGATGATGGGCCTGTCCCTGGCCAGCGAGGAATCCCAGTAACGCTCTCTGCGCGGCCGCGGAGCAGACGCTCCGCGATCCGTCAAGCAACGCTTTCAAGAAGGAGGAAATACGATCATGCCCGGAACAAGAAAGCTCGGCAAGCCCACCGACCAGCGCATGGCCATGCTCCGTCAGCAGGTGACCGACCTGCTGGACAAGGGCCGTATGGAGACCACCGTCTCCCGCGCCAAGGAGGTCGCCCCTCTGGCCGAGAAGATGATATCCCTTGGCAAGAACAAGTCCCTTGCCAACTACCGCCAGGCTCTGGCCTTCATCACCCGTGAAGACGTGGCCAAGAAGGTCTTTGACGAGCTGGCCCCCAAGTATGCCGAGCGCAGCGGCGGTTATACCCGCATCACCCGCATCGGCACCCGCCGCGGCGACGCCGCGGAGTTGGCGGTCATCGAGCTGGTATAAGCAGAGCTGAATAAACAAAGTTTAAGCGGGTGAAGCGCATATGTTCACCCGCTTAAGCATTGCTAGTAGCAAAGGCAACCACTAGCTATGCTAGTGGGAAAGAAGAGCTTATAGCGAGGAAAAAAGTAGACAAAAA